>NZ_POTY01000003.1 GCF_003236315.1 Micromonospora craterilacus | reverse complement strand
GGTCGACCCTGCCCGCCCGGTGCCGCCCCGCTGGCCGCCGTCGACGACCTTCAGGTCAGCGCCGAGGGCGGCCGGGTGGAGGTGATCGCCGGGGTGCCGGTCCGCCTCGACGATCCGAACCTCTGCGGCCACTTCCCCGGCTTCCCGGTGTTCCCCGGCGTGTTCATCGTCGAGGCGCTGGTGCAGGCGGTCGACATCGCGCTGCGGGGCGCCGGCCGGCCCCGGCTGCGGCTGCGCGCGGTGGACGCGGTGCGCTTCCTGGCGCCGCTGCTGCCGCCGGACCGGCTGACCCTCGACATCGTCGCGGTCGCCGACGGGCCCGAGCGATGGGCGGTCACCGCCTCGGGCAGCCGGGACGACGGCACGGTGACCGTGACGCTGCGCGCCCGCTTCGACGGCAGCGACCCCGCCGACCGGCCCGACGGCGGCATCGCCACGCCAGCCGGGCTCGTGCCCACCCCTGCCGGATCCGCCCGGCCGTCGAGCGGCGGGCTCGGGCAGCACCAGATCCGTGCGTTGCTGCCGCAGCGCTTTCCACTGCTGCTGGTCGACCGGGTGCTGACGATGACGCCGGGTACCCACATCGAGGCGGTCAAGGCGGTCACCGCCACCGAACCCTGCTACCGGGACCTGACCGACGACGCGCCGCCCGGCGACTACGCCTACCCGGCCTCGCTGCTGGTGGAGTCGCTCGGGCAGACCGCCGCCCTGCTCTGGCTCGCCGAAGCCGACGGACCGGTCGGCGACGACCAGGTGCTGATGTTCGTCGGGGCCCGGGACTTCGTCTTCGACAGCGCCGCCTACCCGGGCGATGTGCTGCGCCACACCGTCCACCTCGAACGGGTGATCGCCGACACCGCCTTCGCCACCGGCGAGACGTACGTCGGTGACCGCCGCATCGCCCGCGTCGGCACGCTGATGGCCGCCCGACGTCCGCGTACGGCGCTCGCGGCACCGGCTCCGGTCGGCGCGGCGACCGCCACCCCGCCCGGCGCCGGCGTCTCCACCGCCCGGGAACCGTCCCGGCGCGGGGCGCCACCGCCTCCGTCAATCCTCCGCTGGAAAGGCTGACCTGTCATGACGCAGACCGACCCCCGCATGGCCGAACTCCGCGACATCGTGGCGGAGGTGCTGGAGCTCGAGCCGGAGGAGCTCACCGAGACCGGCGACTTCGCCGAGGACTACCAGGCGGACTCGCTGCGGGCCATCGAGATCCTGGCCCGGATCGACAAGAAGTTCAAGATCGAGATCCCGCAGTCGGAGCTGCCCCAGCTGAACAACCTCAAGGCGGTCTACGACGCGGTGGTGCGCCACTCTGCCGGTCAGGTCTGAGCCGTGCACCGGGTCGTGGTGACCGGGCTCGGCCCGGTGTCCAGCATCGGGATCGGCGTGTCCGCGTTCACCGACGGCCTGCGGGAAGGCCGGTCCGGCATCTCCCCGATCAGCAGCTTCGACGCCAGCGGGTTTCCGCACCGCAACGCCGGGGAGGTGCCCGGGTTCCGCCCCGAGACGCTGCTGCGCCGGATCGAGGCGGCGCGGTGGGGCCGGTCCGGCCAGTTCGCGGCGGCCGCCGCACGGCTCGCCCTGGCCGACTCCGGCCTGGACCCGGCGACGGTCGCCGCCGGCCGGGCCGGGGTGGTCGTCGGGACCACCAGCGGCGAGTCGGTGGTGGTCGAGGCGGTCACCGCCCAGCAGGTCGAGGCCGGCTTCGGCGGCATGGACCCGGACCTGCTCGGGCAGGTCCCGGCCGGCCGGCTCGCCCACGCGGTCAGCACCGAGCTGGACCTGGCCGGGGAGTCGCTGACCCTGGCCACCGCCTGCTCGGCCAGCAACTACGCGATCGGCTACGCGTACGACATGCTGGTCACCGGGGAGGCGGAGGTGATGTTCGCCGGCGGCGCCGACTCGGTCTGCCGCTGGGCCCACGCCGGCTTCTTCCGGCTGGGCGCGCTCACCGCCGACGCCTGCTCACCGTTCGACCGGAACCGCTCGGGCATCCTCACCGGCGAGGGCGGGGCGATCCTGATGCTGGAGACCCTGGACCACGCGCGGGCCCGGGGCGCGCGCATCTACGCGGAGGTGCTCGGGTACGGCGTCAACTGCGACGCCAGCCATCCCGTCGCACCGGATCGCGCCAGCATCGCCAACTGCATGCGCGCGGCACACCGCAACGCCTCGATCAAGCCGGAGGACGTGGACTACATCTGCGCCCACGGCACCGGAACCCCGGCCAACGACTCGGTGGAGGCCCAGGCCATCTTCGACGTGTTCGGCGACCGGGTGCCTCCGGTCAGTTCGATCAAGTCGATGATGGGCCACACCATGGGCGCGGCCAGCGGCTTCGGCGCGATCGCCGGGACGCTCGCCATCGCGCACGGCTTCCTGCCGCCGACCATCAACTGGTCCACTCCGGACCCGGCCCTGGCCGGGCTGGACCCGGTGCCGAACACCGCTCGGGAGACCGGCGTGCGGGTGGTGCAGAACAACGGGTTCGCCTTCGGCGGCAACAACGCCATCGTCCTGATCGGAGCGGTCGAATGAGTGGCGTCGTGATCACCGGATGGAGCACGACCAGCCCCGCCGGGGTGGGCCGGGCCGCCCTCGTCGACCGCCTGGCCACCGTCGTCGGCGCCGCCGCGGCCGGCACCGCCGCGACCGGTGATTCACCGCTGGTCGGCGCTGCGACGGCCGTCCCGGACGGTGCCGGCTGGCCGGTCGAGCCGCCGCCGGCCGACCCGGTCGAGGTGACCGCGCTGTCCGACGAGCCGCTGCCCACCCCGACCGGGCACGCGCTGGTCGACTTCGACGTCCGCGCCCACCTGGGGCGCAAGGGCACCAGCTTCTACGACCGGGCGACCGCACTGGCCGTGGTGGCCTGCGGGGACGCGCTGCGCGACGCGGCCGTCGAGGTGGACGACACCAACCGGTCCCGGCTCGGCGTGGTGCTCGGCACCTCGCTGGGCAGCTTCCGCTCGACCAGCGACTACACCCGGGAGACCCTGGTCCAGGACAAGCCGTACCTGGTCAACCCGGTGCTGTTCCCCAACACCGTGATGAACTGCGCCGCCGGCCAGGCGGCGATCCGGTACGGCCTGCGTGGCGTCAACGCCACCGTGGCGACCGGCCCGCTGGCCTTTCTCGACGCGCTGCGCTACGGCACCAACGCCATCGCCCGCGGCTACGTCGACGCGATGCTGGTCGGCGCGGTCGAGGAGTTCAGCCCGCACCGGGCCTGGACGACCTGGCTGACCGGCCAGCCCGGGCGGTCCATCCCGACCGGGGAGGCCGCCGCGGTGTTCCTGCTCACCCGAGCCGACCGACCCGACTGGGCCGGCCCGCGCCGCGAGGCCGAGGTACTCGCCCTGACCACCGGGTACGGGCCGGGCGGCGGCCCGGCGGCCGACCAGGCGCTGACCGGCTGCGTCACCCGGGCGGTACGCCGCGCCGGCGTCGACCCGGCCGACATCAGCTGTGTCCTCACCGGGGAGACGGACCCGGACGACACCGACGAGTACGCCCCCGCCTGCGCGGCGCTCGGGCACGTACCGGCCCGGATGCGGGTCAGCCGACTGTTCGGGCGCTGCGACGCGGCCACCGGAGGTCTCGCGCTGGCCACCTTCCTGGCCTCCGAGCCGCCCGAGCCGACCCCGAGGCTGGCGCTGCTGACCGGGCGCAGCCCGGACGGCGGCACCGCCGCCGCCATCGTCAGGGGGTGGCCCGGTGCCGGCGCGTCTGATCGCTAGCCAGCTGCGCACCTGCCTCGGTGACGGGGCGGAGACCTTCGCGGCGCTGCTCGCCGGGCGCAGCGGGATCGGGCCGCTGCGACACGGGGAGCCGACCGCCCTCAACGTCGCCCACGGCTACCACGTCGAGGACGGCGCGACGCGCGCCTTCGCGGCCAGCCGCTGGGTCGCCGACTGCGCCCGGCGGGCCATCGCCGACTGCGGTCTCGATCCGCGGCGGCGTCGGATGGTGGCGCTGGTCGGCACCGGGCTGCGGGAACTGGCTGCGGTGGAGGCGTACGCCACCGGCGGCGCGGCGTTCCCGGCGCACCGGCTGCACTTCGGCGACGCGGTACGCGCGGCCGTGCCCGGCCTGCACGAGGTGGTGACGGTCAGCAACGCGTGCAGCGCGGGTGGACACGTACTGGCCCTCGCCGAGGATCTGCTCATGCTCGGCGAGGCCGACGCGGTGCTGGTCTGCGGCGTCGACGCCGCCACCGAGTCGATGCTGGCGATGATCGGCCGGGTCGCCGACCACCCGACCGACGCGGTACGCCCGTTCGACGCCGACCGGCAGGGGGTGCTGCTCGGCGACGGCGCGGTCGCCGCGGTGCTGATGCCCGACGACCACGCCGGCCCGGCCCTGGCCCGGATCGTGGCCACCGGCCTGTCCTGCGACGCCCACCACGAGACCGCCCCCGCCGTGCCGGGTATCGCGCGGGCGATGCGCGACGCGCTGGCCCGCGGCGGCCGGGACCCGGCCGAGGTGGACCTGGTCGTGGCGCACGGCACCGGCACCGCGCTCAACGACCCCGCCGAATCCGAGGCGATCCGGCAGGTGCTGGTGGCCGGCGGCGGCGACCCGCTGGTCACCGCCGTGAAGGGCGCCACCGGGCACACCTCCGGCGCCGCCGCGCTGGTCAACGTCGACGTGGCCTGGCGCTGCCTGGCCGGCGGCCGGGTGCCGCCGGTGGTGGGGCTGCGCCGCCCGCTGCCCGAGGGGGCGGGGCTGCGCTTCGCCACCACGGCCACCGCGTCGACGCCCCGCCTGGTGCAGTGCGACGCGTTCGGCTTCGGCGGCGTCAACGCCGTCACCCTGGTGGAGGCCCCGTGACCCGCCCACTGACCGCCGCCGACCCGGACGGCTCCACGCCCGCCGCCGACCCGGACGGCTCCACGCCCGCCGCCGGCCCGGGCGGCTCCACGCCCGCCGCTGGTCCAGGTGGGTCCGTGCCCGCCGTCGGTCCGGGTGGGTCCGTGCCCGCCGCTGGTCCGGGCCGGGCCCCGCGCACCGGCGGTCCGGGCAAACCCGCGACAGACACCGCCGGGGGCAGGGTCGGCCGGACGGCGTCCGGTGCCGAGGGACGGGTGACGGTGCGGGTGACCGGTTGGAGTCTGCACCTGCCAGACGCGGACAGCCTCGCCACCGACCTGGCCGGCTGGTCCGGCGTGGCACCGCAGCGGCTGGCCGGGGCGTTGGCCGGCGCGGTGCCGGCCGACCGCGCGTCCGAGGTGCTCGGCCGCAAGGGCCTGCTGTACAAGGAGCCGGCGACCCGGTTGGCGCTGTGCGCGGTGCACCGTGCCCTCGGCCTGCCGCCCGGCCGCAACGCTCCGGCGGCCGTGGACCCGACCACCGCGGTGGTCGTGGCCGGCAACCTCGGCAACGTGGCCACCGTCGCCGACCTGGCGCGAACGATCCGCGCCGACGGCGGTCGCGCGGTCAGCCCGCTGGCCGCGCCGAACGCCTCCAGCAACGTGGTGGCCAGCACGATCGCCCTGTGGTTCGGCTTCGGCGGGCCGAATCTGATGATCTGCTCGGGCGCCACCGCCGGGCTCGACGCCGTCCGTGCCGCGGCCCTGCTGCTGCGGGCCGGCCGGGCCGCGCGAGTGGTGGTGGTGGGCACCGAACCGGCCGACGAGGTCGCCACCGGACTGCACCAGGCGGGCCGCCCTTCCACGCTGCGCGCCGGCGCGGCCTGCCTGGTGCTCACCACCGACGCCCGGACTGCCGACGCCCGGACTGCCAACGTCGAGACTGCCGACGTCGGGACTGCCGACGTCAGGACCGCCGGTGGTGCGGGGCCGGTCCTGCTGCCGGCCGCGGCACGGCCGGCGTATCGCCGGTTGGGCCCGGGTGGCTTCGACCCGGCGGTGCGGTGGGGCGACTGCTACGGCGCCGCCGGGGTGGTCAACCTGGCCCTGGCCGCAACACTGCTGGACGCCGGTGTGCCCGGCCCGCTCGCCGTCGCCTGCGGCGACGACACCGACGGCCGGCGCGAGGTGTGCCTCGGTACCGACGGCGGGCCCAAGGCGCGCCCTGACACCGACGGCGGGCCCGCGGCGCGCCTCGGCGCTGACGGCGGGCGTGAGGCGATGGCCGACACCAACAACGGCCCCGAGGCGGGCCGGGACGGTGAACGGTGGGCGGGGCGGTGATCGCAGCGCCGGTGGTGCACGAGCTGAGCCCGGGGACGGCCGGGGGAGACCTGGTGGTGCTCGCCCACGGCCTGGAGGACTCCTGGGAGTCGTGGCGGCCACTGGCCCGGGCCTTCGATCCCCGCTGGCGGGTGCTGGCGCTGGACCTGCCGTGGCGGGCCGGCAACGACTACCGGTGGCGCCGCCAGGGCAGTGTGGCCCGGTGGCTGGCCGCCGGGCTGGACCAGCTGCCCCGGCCGGCGGACACCGTCGTCGCCCACTCGTTCGGGGCCAACGCGACGCTGGAGCTGATGGCCTCGGGCCGGCCGCCGGCCCGCGCGGCGGTGCTGATCTGCCCGCTGTACTGCCCGCCGGAGCAGCCGATCACCTGGCAGGTCTTCGACCGGGCCCGGCGTACCTTCGACCGGCACGTCCGCGACGGGCTGCGGCTGCGCATCGGCGAGCGGCTGCGCACGCTGGACGCCGCCGTCCTCGAGGCGATGATCGCCAAGGCGATCGACCGGATCGGTCCGGCCGGCTTCCTCACCGTCTTCGACCAGTTCGTCGCCAGCGGCGGGCTCGCGCTGACCACGGTGGACACCCCGACGCTGATCCTGGCCGGCGGCGCCGACCCGACCCTGTCCGCGGCCGCCGCCGCGACCCTGGGCCGGGACATGCCCCGGGCGAACCTGCTGGTGCACGAGCACTACGACCACTTCTGCCACGTCCGCCACGCCGCCGAGGTCGCGGAGCAGGCCGCCCGGTTCGTCGGCGCGGCGAACCGGGTGACGGTACGTCCCTGACGACAGGAGCAGACACATGACCAGTGCGCCCACCGCCCCGCTGACCGTCCTGGTCGGGCGGCCCCGGTACGAGGGGGCGAACATCCGCACCTGGATCGGCTTCAAACACTTCATCTACCTGGTGGAGGAAGCCGTCCTGCAGTGGCTGCGCGACCGTGGCCCCGGCGCGCGGGACCTCTTCCACGACCACGGCCTCGGCGTCGAGGTGGTCGACTGCTCGGTGCAGCTGCCGGCGGTGCTGGAGGTCGACGACGAGGTGCGGGTCGAGGTGACCGGGGAGTCCGGCAGCCGACTCGCGGTGCAGATGACGGTGCACCGCGACGGCCGGGAACAGCTGGTGCTGCGCGGCAAGGTACGCATCGCACTGGTCGCCGAGCCCGCCGCGACGGCCAGCGCGCCCGCACCTGCGCACCTGGCCGACCTGGTGGTGCCGACGGTCGGCGCGGCCGGGGTGCTCGCCCGCCCCGATCACCGGCCGATCGGCGCCGGTGAGACGGTCGCCGACGTGCTGGCCCCGGCCTGGTCGAACGCGTTCTTGTGGAGCTGGCGGGCGCCGTACTTCTACTGCCACTTCTCCGACCGGGTGCAGCACTCCGGCTACGTGCGGGCGCTGGAGGAGGTGGTGGACCGGTTCCTGGCCGCCCGGGGCATCTCGGTGGGCCGGCTGGTCCGCGAGCGGTCCTGGATCCCGGTGGTCTCCCGGGCCCGGGTACGACTGGTCGAGGCGGCCCGGATGGAGGAGGAGGTGCACACCGTGCTGACCGTCACCGACGTGCTGCGCGGGGTCATGTTCGACGCCCGGATGGACTGCTACGTACGCCGCGACGACCGGCTGGTGCACACCGCGACCGCGAGCATCCTGCACGGGTACGCGATCAGCGCCGGACCACGCGCCGGTGAGCTGGCCGAGTTCGACGACGAGGTGCTGCGCGCGCTGTCCGGGACCGCGGCGTGAAGCGGCGGCCCCGGCTGTACTTCTCGTTCCGCAGCCCGTACAGCTGGCTGACCGTGCACCGGCTGCGCCGCGAGGTGCCCGACGTCTTCGACCGGCTGGACTGGTTCCCGTACTGGGATCCGGACGCCAAGACGGCCGCGGCGCTGGCCGAGCGGGGCGCCGAGTTCCACTACGTGCAGATGAGCCGGGCCAAACACCGCTACATCCTGTTGGACACCAAGCGGCTGGCGGAGCGGTCGGGCCTGACGATGGCCTGGCCGATCGACGTGGACCCGTGGTGGGAGTTGCCGCACCTGGCCTGGTTGGCGGCTCGCCGCGCGGGGCGGGCGATGCCGTTCTACGACGCGCTGGTCGCCGCCCGGTGGGGGCGCGGCGAGGACATCTGCACCCCGGAGGTGATCGGCCGGGCCGCCGTCGAGGCCGGGTTCGACCCGGTCGCCGCGCAGCACGCCACGGACGACGAGGAGATCCGCGCGGAGGCCACCGACTGCCTGGAAGCGGCGTACGACGACGATGTGTTCGGCATCCCGTACCTGCGTTGGGGCCGGCACCGGTTCTGGGGGCTGGACCGGCTCGACCACTTCCTGGCCGCCTGGCGGCCCGAGATCGATCCCCCGGCGGCGGACCCCGCCGCAGGCGTACCGGCGGCGGTCGTCGCCGGCGCCGCCTTCGACACCGACACCCCGGGAGGCTGCGGATGACCGGGCGGACGCCGGCCGAGGAACGCCTACGCCGGCAGCGGCAACTCGCCGCGACTTGCCGGCTCTTCGCCCGGTACGGGTTCGACGAGGGGGCCGGCGGCCACGTGACCGCCCGTGACCCGCAGGACCCGGACCGGTTCTGGATCAACCCGTTCGGCATGCACTTCGGGCACGTACGGGTCAGCGACCTGCTGCTGGTCGACGCGGCCGGGGAGGTGCTGGAGGGCGCCGGGCGGATCAACCCGGCCGGGTACGTCATCCACTCGCACGTGCACGCCGCGCGTCCCGACGTGGTCGCCGCCGCGCACACCCACTCCACCCACGGGCGGGCCTGGTCGGCGCTGGGCCGTCCGCTGGATCCGATCACCCAGGACGCCTGCGCCTTCTACCAGGACCACACGGTGTTCGACGACTACACCGGGGTGGTGCTCGCCGACGAGGAGGGCAAGCGCATCGCCGACGCGCTCGGCGAGACCAAGGCGGTGGTGTTGCGCAACCACGGGTTGCTGACCGTCGGCGGTTCGGTGGCGGAGGCGGCCTGGTGGTTCATCGCCATGGACCGCAGCTGCCAGGTGCAGCTGCTCGCCGAGGCGGCCGGTCGGCCGGTCCTGATCGACCCGGCGGCGGCCGCCGAGACCCGGCGCACCATCGGCACCCCGGGGATCGCCCGGCTGAACTTCCGTCCGCTGTACGCCGACATCGTCCGGGCCCAGCCGGACCTGCTGGACTGACCGGGAAGGGGCGGGGATGGCCGTACTGCTGCGGGATCTGGCCGGGGCCGCCGGCGAGCCGGCGCTGCGCGACGCGACCGGGGAACTGGACTGGCCGGGCCTCGACGCGCGGGTGAACCGGTGGATCCGGCTGTTGCGCGCGCAGGGGCTGCGGGTCGGCGACACGATGGCGGTGGTCTGCGGCAACCGGCGGGAGACCTTCGAGGCGCTGCTCGCCGCCATCCACACCGGGGTGACGGTGGTGCCGGTCAACTGGCACCTGACCGCGCCCGAGATCGCGTACCAGCTGACGGACTCGACGAGCCGGCTGGTGCTGGCCGAGCCGGCGTACGCGGCGGTGGTCGGCGAGGCGGTGCGGGCCTGCGCCGCCCCGGTGCGCCAGCTGGTGACCGGAGATCGGGACGTCGCCGAGGCCGCCGCGGTCGAGCCGCTGCTGGCCGACCACGCCGACGACGAGCCGGCGGAGCAGGTGTGCGGCTCCACCATGCTCTACACCTCGGGCACCACCGGCGCCCCGAAAGGGGTACGCAACAACCTGTTCCGCACCGGTGCGCCGTTCAGCCGGGTGGAGCGGCTGTTGGCGTACGCCGGGCACACCCTGGCGGTGCCGGCGCGGGGCGCGGTGCTGCTGGCCGGCCCCTGGTACCACTCCGCGCAGCTGTTCTTCGCGCTGCTGCCGCTGCTGCGCGGCAGCCGGTTGGTGCTGCACGAGCGGTTCGACCCGCAGGCGTTCCTGGCCGCGCTGGCCGAGCACCGGATCACCGCCTGCCACCTGGTGCCCACCCAGTTCGTCCGGCTGCTGCGGCTGGACATCGCCGTACGGGCCCGGGCCGACGTGCACAGCCTGCGGGTGGTGTGGCACGGCGGGGGCCCCTGCCCGGTCGAGGTGAAACGCCGGATGATCGGCTGGTGGGGGCCGGTGGTGGTCGAGTACTACGCGGCCACCGAGGCGGGGGTGGTCACCCTCATCGGGGCCGACGACTGGCTGCGCCGTCCGGGCAGCGTCGGCCGGGCCGTGCCGCCCAATGAGATCGTGATCCTCGATCCGGAGGGTGCCACGCTGCCGGCCGGTCAGCCGGGCCGGGTCTTCGTCCGCCGCGCCGGGCAGACCTTCGAGTACCACAACGCCCCGGAGAAGACCCGGGACGCACATCTGAGCCCCGGCGTGTTCACCTACGGCGAGACCGGCTACCTCGACGACGACGGCTACCTCTACCTGACCGGCCGGGCCCGGGAACTGATCATCTCCGGCGGGGTGAACATCTACCCGGCCGAGGTGCAGGCGGTGCTGCTGGCCCACCCGGGGGTGCGGGACGTGGCGGTGACCGGCGAGCCGGACGACGAGTACGGCGAGCGGGTGGTGGCCGTCGTCGAACTGGACCCGCGCCGGCTCGACCCGACCGACGCCGCGCCGGCTCTGGACCGGTTCTGCCGGCGTTCCCTGGCCGGGTTCAAGGTGCCCCGACGGTGGCGGTTCGTCGCCGAGCTGCCCCGCGACAGCACCGGCAAGCTGCGTCACGACGTGCTGCGGGAGCTGCTGCACCCCGAGGCGGCCGGAGACCGGTCATGAGCCAGCTGGTGGACCGCCCGGACGTGGCGCATCCGGCGACGTACGGCGCCGGGGTGCCGTTCGCCGAGTTCGCCCGGATGCGGCGGGAGTCGCCGGTGTGCTGGGTGCCGGAGCCGGCCCTCTGGCGGCGCAGCGGCGGCGGACAGATGCTCAGTCAGGGGTCCGGGTTCTGGGCGGTCACCAGCCACGAGGGAGTGGTCGCCGCGTCCCGGCAGCCGGAGCTGTTCTCCTCCGGCCGCAAGGGCGCGTTCCTGCCCGACCCGCGCACCACCGCCGACCTGGAACAGGCCCGTCAACTACTGGTCAACATGGACGCGCCCCAGCACTCCCGGATCCGCCGGCTGGTCACCGCGGTGTTCACGCCGCGGGCGATCCGGGCGCTGCACGACAGCGTCGCCGCCCACGCCCACGCCCTGGTGCAGCGGGCGGTACGCCGGGCGGACTGCGACGTGGTCACCGACCTGGCCGCCGAGTTGCCGCTGCTGGTCCTCGCGGACCTGCTCGGTCTGCCCCGTGAGGACCGACACCTGCTCTACCGGTGGAGCAACAACCTGGTCGGCTTCGACGATCCCGAGTACGGCGGCGGAAACGTGGAGGCGTACCGGGCCACCTTCTTCGAGGCGTTCCAGTACGCGCTCACCGTCGCCGGCGAACGCCGCCGGTCACCCCGCGACGACCTGATGACGCTGCTGGCGACGAGCGAGGTGGACGGCCGCCGACTGTCCGACCGGGAGTTCTGCAGCTTCTGGCTGCTGCTGGTGGTGGCCGGCAACGAGACGACCCGACACCTCATCTCCGGCAGTGTGCTGGCGTTGCTGGACGACCCGGCGCAGCGGGAGCGGCTGACCCGAGAAGCGACGCTGACGCCCTCGGCAACGGAGGAGATGCTGCGCTGGGTCACCCCGATCATGCAGTTTCGGCGTACCGCCACCCGCGACACCGAACTGTGCGGTCAGCCCATCGCCGAGGGGGAGAAGGTGGTGCTGTGGTACGTGTCGGCGAACCGCGACGCACGCGTCTTCGACGCCGCGGACACGCTGCGTCTGGACCGGGACCCGAACCCGCACCTGGCCTTCGGCATGGGACCGCACTTCTGTCTCGGCGCCCACCTGGCCCGGCTGGAGGCGCAGACCATGCTGCGGGAACTGGTGCCGCACCTGGCGCGTTTCGAGCTGACCGGCCCGGTCATCCGGCTGGAAAGCAACTTCGTCAACGGGGTGAAGTCGCTGCCCGGACGCTTCACCGCGGCCCGCCGGTGACGGCCCGCCACGTGACGTGTGTGTCGGCTACGTTCGGTCATGCCGACACGCGGCGGGGCGGCATCTGTAAGGAGCCAGCTCAATCCGCTAGTCTGGTTATGATGTCGAGCCACCACACTGTCGGGGTGTGTGCGGTCATGTGACGAACGGCGGAGGGTAGCGATGGGTGACTACACAATCACCATCAGAGCCGAGGGCGCCGACACGGAAACCGTCATCTGTGTCGACATGGACGGGTCGACCCCGCGAGTCGTGGAGCTTGCGATGCGGGCCGGCAGTGGCATCTCGGCACCGACCCTCCCCACCTTCGACCTGAATCTGCTGCTGCGCGCGCTGTTCCCGTCCGGTGCGACGCCCGCGACGCCGGCTGCGGTCGAGAGCACCGTCGGGCCGGCCGTCGAGGAGACGTCCGCCGAGCAGCCACGCGCCACCGCCGCCGGCAAGCGGTCGGTGCGGTCCGGTGCCAACCGCGCCGCCGCCGGCACCGGGCGCCGCCGCACCGAGGCACCGGTGCCCAAGGGCCGGGTCTACCGGCGTATGCCGGAGGACGTCGTCGAGGTCTTCAACCGCACCGGCACCGTCACCGCCGTCGCCGAACACTACGGCGTGCCCCGGCACACCGCGCAGGGCTGGATCGGCCGGCTGCGCCGCCGTGGCGGTTTCTCCGCCGCCTCCTGACCGTCTGCCCGTCCGCCGGGCGCGTGCCCGGCCGGACTACCGCGCGGTCACACGGTGACGCTGCTGGCGGGTCGACGCCTGGTCGGCAGGGGCGCCGGCGACCCGGCGTCGGCCGGGGCGTCGGACCGGGCGGCCGCCCGCAACTCGGCGAGGGCGGCATCCAGGTCGTCGTAGATCGGGAAGACCCCGTCGAGCTTCATCGTGTGCAGCACGGTGCGGATGAACCTCGACGGTGCGGCCAGGCAGAGCCGTCCACCGCGGTCACGTACCTCGCGGTGGGCGCGGACCAGCAGGCCCAGCCCGACCGGGTCGATGACCTGGACGCGGGCCAGGTCCACCACGACCGTCCCGCCCATGTCGACCGCCCCGCGCAGCGCGGTGCGCAGCGCGTTGCCGGCGTCCGCGTCGAGGTCGCCGTTGGTGGCGACCACCATCACGTCGCCGATGCGGTCCATGCCGCGCGGCCCGCCGGCGCGGTCGCCCCCCGGCGCGGTCGGGCCCGGGGGCAGGGTGCTGCACCGTGGGCAGCGGTGTGGGCCGGTGGCGAACGGCGAACCGCTCCATCCGTGGTCGGAGACCAGCGTCCAGACGACCTCGGCGTCCGGCAGCACGCAGGCGGTGCCGGTGGTGGTCTCGCCGCAGACGTCGCAGATCAGGGTCATCAGGTTGTCGTCCGGTACGACGGTCATCCTGCTTCCTCTCCGGTGTCGCGGCCGGTGCGGCCGGAACACGGACTCGGGGCGTCGGGCGGGTGGCGCCGTCGCCGTGCGGACGGTCAGAGGGAGTCGGAGCGTTCCTTGCCGGCGGTGGCGACCACGATCGCCACGCCGACCGCGGCGAGACCGGCCTGGACGACCAGGCCCAACAGGCTGAAACCCCGAACGCCGACGAGCCAGGCGCTGATGGCGCCGAGCAGCGCGGCGACGGCGCCGATGGTCATGGTGAGCCACAGCGGCACGGTCGGCCGGCCGGGGACGACGAGTCGGCCGAGCGCGCCGACGGCGATGCCGACGGCGAGGGCCGCGGCGATCCCGGCGATGGTCATCCTGCTCCTCGTACTCGCGGATCCGTGCGTCAGCTGCGGTGGGTCAGGTGCGTACGGTGACGGTGGCGCGGCCGTACGCCGTCGTGCGCGGGGCGGCAACCGGCAGTGTGGTGCCGCCCGCGGGCGGTGTCGCGGGGCCGGTGACCGCCGTCGGCGGCGCCTCGGAATCGGTGTGCACCGGCAGGATCTGGTCCAGCCGGGCGGTCTGCAGGATGCGGGCGATGCGCGGGTTGGGATTCCGCACCGAGAGCACGCCGCCGGCGCGGACCATCCGGCGGTGCACGTCGAGCAGCAGGCCGATGGCCGCGGCGTCGATGTGCCGGCAACCGGACAAGTCGATCACGACCTGCTTCGGGTGCAGGGTCAGCAGTTGGTCGAAGACCGCACCGGTCTCCCGCAGGCAGGCCAGGTCGAACTCGGTGATGGCCACCTCCACCAGCGGCACGGTGCACTCGGGGCGTTGTGGCGTGGTCACGGCGGCGGCCCCCTCTTCTGGTGTCCCGAGGTCGGCTCTCACCCTGCCCAGCCGGATTGGCGGGCACTGCGCGGACGTATGACAGTTGCGTGACAAAACACCCGTAAGCCGGGCGCGGTTGGCCGGCTGGTAAGGGCTTGGGGATGATTCGGGTATGACAGCGGTACTGGTGATCGAGGACGACGACCGGATCCGGTTGGCGTTGCTGCTCGCCTTGGAGGACGAGGGCTACGACGCCCGAGGCGCGGCGACCGCGGAGGAGGGGCTGCGCTCCCAGCGCCGGGAGCCGGCCGACTACGTCTTGGTCGACCTGATGCTGCCCGGAATCGACGGCTTCGAGGGCATCCGCCAGCTGCGCCGCGACGACGACGTGCCGATCGTGGTGGTCAGCGCCCGCGACGACACCCACGACATCGTCGCCGCACTGGAGGCCGGTGCCGACGACTACGTGGTCAAGCCGGTGGCGATCAAGGAGCTGACCGCCCGGCTGCGGGCCCTGCGACGGCGGGGCCGCACGGTGACCGGGGTGGAGGCGGCGCTGCCGGTGTTCGCCTTCGGCGAGTTGGAGGTCAGCCCCGAGGCCGGGGAGGTCCGCCGGGCGGGGGAGCCGGTCGCGGTCACCCGCACCGAGTTCCGGCTGCTGTGCGAGCTGGCCGAGCACGCCGGGCGGGTGCTCTCCCGCCAGCAGTTGCTCAGCCGGGTCTGGGGGTACGACAGCGGCGACGAACGGCTGGTCGACGTGCACGTGGGCCGGTTGCGTCAGAAGATCGAATCCGATCCGGCCAACCCCCGCCACCTGGTGACGTTGCGCGGCCTGGGCTACAAACTCCAACGATGAGACGCCTCGGACTGCGCGCCCGGGTCACCACCGCGTTCGCGGTGGGCGCGCTGCTGCTGTCGGCCTCGATGGCCCTGGTGTCGTACGAGCTGACCCGCCGTACGCTGCTCGACGAGCGGGAACGCACCGTGCTGCGGGCGGCGTACTACGACGCGGCGGTGGTCCGCATCGGGCTGGACACCGAGAACCCGGACGTCGCGGAGGCGTTGCGGGCGTTGGACACCGGTACCAGCCGGCGGGCGCTGCTGCATCTCAACGGAAAGTGGTACGGCCGCGCCGCCGACAGCGGTGCCACCGCCGCCATCCCGGTCCGGCTGCGCGAGCTGGTCATCGCGGGGGAACCGGCGGTGCAGCGGATCCGGGTGGACGACCAGCCGGTGATGCTGGTCGGCGTGCCGTTGTCGGAGTCGGCCGAGTTCTACGAGATCGCCTCGCTGCGCGAGTTGGAGCAGACCTTCCAGGTCCTGGCGCTGGCGTTGACCGCGGTCGCGATCATGGTGGCCGGATCGGGGGCGGCGCTCGGCTGGTACGCCACCCGGCACGGGCTGCGCCCGCTGACCGCCGTCGCCGACGCGGCCGAGCGGATCGCGGCCGGAGACTTCACCACCCGCCTCACCCCGGACACCGACCCGGACCTGACCCGGTTGTCCACCTCGTTCAACCGGATGGTCGACGAGCTGGCCCGGCGCATCGACCGGGATCGACGCTTCGCCGCCGACGTCAGCCACGAGCTGCGCTCACCGCTGCAGACGCTCGCCGCGGCGGCGAGCGTGCTGTCCCGCCGCCGGGAGAACCAGGACCAGCGCACCGCCACCGCGGCCCGACTGGTGGCCGACGAGATCGACCGCTTCCAGCAGTTGGTCAACGACCTGCTGGACCTGGCGCGCAGCGATCAGCCGGTGCACCGGGAGCCGGTCGACATGGCCGAACTCGCCCGGCAGGCGTGCCGCGACCGGAACCTGGCGGAGTCGATGGTGCAGCTCGACGAGGACACCCCGGAGACCTGGCGGGTGGACCAGCGCCGCGTCGCGCAGGTGCTGGCAAATCTGCTCGACAACGCCGAGCGCTACGGCGCCGGCCCGGTCCTGGTGCGGTTCTCCCGCGACGGCGACACCGGTGTGGTCGAGGTGGACGACGAGGGCCCGGGGGTGCCGGTGGAGGACCGGAAGGCGATCTTCGACCGCTTCGTTCGGGGCCGGGCGGCCAACTACCGGGGCGGCGGCGACGGCACCGGTCTCGGGCTCGCGCTGGTGGCCCAGCACGCCGCCGCGCACGGCGGCGACGCCACGGTCAGCGACCGCCCCGAGGGCGGCGCCCGGTTCCGGATCACCCTGCCCGGGAGCGTCACATGACCAATGCCCGTACCGCCCGTACCGCCCGTACCGCCCGTACCGCCCGTACCGTGCTGGCCGCCGCCCTGCTGACCCTGGTCGCCGCGTGCGGGGTGCCCGCCGAGGACCGGCCCCGGGCGGTCACCCCGCCGCCCGGCCCGTTTCCGCATACCGCGACGGCCGCGCCGACGGCGGCCGAGACCGGTGCGGTGACCGAGATGCTCTACTTCTCCCGCGACGACCGGCTGGTGCCGGTGATCCGCCGGATCGACGAGGTGCCCACCCTCGACGCGTTGCTGCGGGACCTGCTCGCCGGGCCGACGCCCGCCGAGCGCGACGACGGCCTGACCAGCGCGCTGCCGGGCGCGCTCAGCGACGCCGTGGTCGAACTCGTCGACGGGCGGGCGCGGGTCACGGTCGGGCCGGCCGCCGCGGACACCGGCCGCAGCGACGAGCTGCTCGCGTACGGGCAGCTCGTGTGTACGCTCACCGCCCGCACCGACGTCGAGGCGGTGTTCTTCGTGCGCGACGGCGTGCCCCTGCGGGTGCCCCGGGCGGATCTTTCCCTCTCGGCGGACCCGCTCACGGCGGCCGACTACGCGGTCCTGATCAGCCCTCGTTGAGTGAGCCCCGACTGTGACGGTTGCGTGACAAACCCAACGGTGGCGGGTGCCGGAGTTTGACAGGGGCACCGGCCGGGGCAGAAGGTCGGCGCCAACGTTGACGTTTGGAGGGACGGCTCTCGTGGAAATCACCGGCTTCTTCACCGCCATCATCATCGGTCTGATCATCGGTGCGCTCGGCCGGCTCGTCGTGCCGGGCCGGCAGCGCATCCCGCTCCTGCTGACCCTGCTGATCGGTATCGTCGCCGCGATCCTCGGCACGTTGGTCGCCGAGGTGCTCGGTGTGGCCGAGACCCGGGGCGTCGACTGGATCGAGCTGGCCATCCAGGTGGCCTTCGCCGCGGTCGGCGTCTCGCTCGTCGCCGGGTTGTACGGCCGCCGACGCTGACCCTTCCTGCCGCCGGCCCGCCCCACCGGGGCGGGCCGGCGTCGTGCGGGAGGCCCGACCGGCGGCGGCGGTCACGGCGGAGGTGGACCGCCCGGCGTACGCGGACCGCGACGGCTCGTATCCTTTCCGCGAACCGTCGTGGCGGGCGAGGACCGAAGGGACATGCTGTGAACGACCAGACCGAGACGTTGGAGTTTCAGGCCGAGGCGCGTCAGCTGCTTCAGCTGATGGTCCACTCGATCTACTCCAACAAGGACGTCTTCCTCCGCGAGCTGATCTCGAACGCGTCCGACGCGCTGGACAAGCTGCGCCTGGCGGCGTTGGTCGACAAGGATCTGGCCGTCGACATCGACGACCTGCACGTCGCCATCGAGGTGGACCGGGAGGCCCGCACCCTGACCGTGCGGGACAACGGCGTCGGCATGACCCGCGACGAGGTCGTCTCGGTCATCGGCACGATCGCCAAGTCCGGCACCGCCGAGCTGCTGCGCCAGCTGCGCGAGGCCAAGGACGCCGGCGCGTCGCAGGAGCTGATCGGCCAGTTCGGCGTCGGCTTCTACGCCGCGTTCATGGTCGCCGAGAAGGTCGTCCTGGTGACCCGGCGGGCCGGTGAGAGCGGCGGTACCCGCTGGGAGTCCGACGGCGGCGGCACCTACACCGTCGCCACGGTCGACGAGGCACCCCAGGGCACGGCGGTGACCCTGCACCTCAAGCCCGCCGACGCCGAGGACAACCTGCACGACTACACCGCCGAGTGGACCATCCGCGAGATCGTCAAGCGGTACTCCGACTTCATCGCCCACCCGATCCGGATGGCCGTGCAGCGGACCGGCGAGGGCGACGAGACCAGCACCGAGACGGTCACGCTCAACTCGATGAAGGCGTTGTGGGCCCGCCCGCGCGGCGAGGTCGAGCCGGCCGAGTACCACGAGTTCTACAAGCACGTCAGCCACGACTGGGCGGACCCCCTCGAAACCATCCACATGCGGGGCGAGGGGACCTTCGAGTACGAGGCGCTGCTGTTCATCCCCTCGCACGCGCCGCTGGACCTGTTCTCCCCGCAAGGGCGCCGTGGCGTGCAGCTCTACGTCAAGCGCGTCTTCATCATGGACGACTGCGACGCGCTCATGCCCAACTACCTGCGCTTCGTCAAGGGTGTGGTGGACGCCCACGATCTGTCGCTGAACATCTCCCGGGAGATCCTCCAGCAGGACCGGCAGATCCGGGCGGTGCGCCGCCGTCTGGTCAAGAAGGTCCTCGCCACCGTCAAGGAAGTCAAGACCGGCCAGCCGGAGCGGTACCGCACCTTCTGGACCGAGTTCGGCCCCGCGGTCAAGGAGGGCCTGATCGACGACACCGACAACCGGGACACCCTGCTGGAGATCCTGTCGGTCGCCTCCACCCACGATCAGGCCGAGCTGACCGACCTGGCCGGCTACGTCGGCCGGATGAAGGACGGCCAGACCGACATCTACTACGCCACCGGCGAGAACCGCGCCACCATCGAGAACTCCCCGCACATGGAGGCGTTCCGCGCCAAGGGCTACGAGGTGCTCCTGCTCACCGACCCGGTCGACGAGGTCTGGGTGGAGCAGGTGGGCAGCTACGACGGCCGGACCCTGCGTTCGGTCGCCAAGGGCCAGGTCGACCTGGACACCGAGGAGGAGCGGACCGAGGCCGAGGCCGAGCGGGAGCGCCAGCGCGCCGAGTACGCCGACCTGCTCGGCTGGATGGGCGGTGTGCTCACCGACTCCGTCAAGGAGGTTCGCCTGTCGACCCGGCTGACCACCTCGCCGGCCTGTGTGGTCGGCGACGCCCACGACCTCACCCCGACCCTGGAGAAGATGTACCGGGCGATGGGCCACGAGGTGCCGAAGGTCAAGCGGATCCTGGAGGTCAACCCGGGCCACCCGCTCGTCGCCGGTCTGCGCAAGGCGCACGAGCAGGGCGGCACCGAGGCGTCGTTGGCGGAGACCGCCGAGCTGCTGTACGGCATGGCCCTGCTCGCCGAGGGCGGCGATCTGGCGGACCCGTCCCGGTTCGCCCGGATCCTCGCCGACCGGCTCGCCCGTACCCTCTAGGTTCGGGGTCTCGATCCAGGGTCGGGTGGCCTCGCCGCGACGGTGGCGCCACCCGATCCTGGATCGAGCACGATCAGCCCTGCACCAGCCGGCGTGCCTCGGCCGAGACCTCCGCGGGGTACGGCGGGTCCGCGTCGAGGACGATGTGGGCGATCGCGGTCCGCAACGTGGACGCGGTGGTGGTGCCGGTCCGGTCGGCGATGAGGTGCCCCGGATCGACCTCGGCGAGGGCGGACAGCGCCGTCGAGTAGACGTCCCGGACGGCCTCGACGGGTGGCAGCTGGAGCATCGATATCGGCTCGCCGGCGACGATGCGGCTCCGCAGTCGGGTGTCCCAGACGAACACGAAGTACCCGATGTCGGCGACGAGGTGGTGGTCGCCGAGTCGCTGTGCCTCGGCGGCGACCACGGCCAGCCAGCGCCACGGCCGGTCGATCCCGAGGTCTCCGGTCTGCTCGACCTGTCGGACGTGCCGCAGCAGGGTCTCCAGGTCGGCCACGCCACCGCCGGCCTCGATCACCGCCTGCGCCGCCTGCCCCATCAACGCGTCGTCACCCAGCGCCGCGAGGAAACCCCGCACCACCCGGCGGGCGATGTCCAGGTCACCGGGGGCCACGGTGGGCGGTGGTGGCGGTCCGGGCGGGGGTTCGGGTAGCGGCTTGCGCTTCCTGCCGAAGATGCCCACGTGGCCGGCTCCGTTCGTGTCGGGTCGGGGCTGCCCGGGTACGTGTCGGTCGACGGGTGCACACGGGCCACCGGTCCATCGGATCCTGCCGGCTCGCACCGACCTCGGCACCCGCCGTTCCGGTGGTGCTCAGTGGATCATCGGGTGAGGAACCGGTCGACGCCGACCCGGGCGGTGGCGCGCTGGCCCGACCCGGCGCCGCTGATGCGGTCTGCCCTGATCGGCCGGACCATCCCTACGCCCGCACCGCGACCGGGGCGGTGGCGGCGCGGTAGGCCAGGGCGCACGCGCCGAGGCAGGCCAGCGCGGCGGCGACGAGCGGCGGACGGCCGCCCCACCCGACGGCGGCGGCACCGAGCGGATTCGCCAGGGCGATCGGGCCGAACATCACCATGTTGGCGGTGGCGCCGACCCGGCCCAGCAACGCGTCCGGGGTCTGTGTCTGTATCGCCGTCACGGCCGCGACGAGGGCCGACACCAGGCCGGCGCCGGCGGCCACCGAGGCCGCGAGCACGGCGGGCCACCAGGGTACGCAGCGGATCAGGCAACTCGCGGCGAACAGTGCGGTGCCGGCGGCGGCCACGGCGAGCGGCCCTCGCCGGGCGATGAGCCGGCCGACGACGGCACCGGCGACGATCGACCCGCCGCCCTGTGCGCTGAGCAGCACGCCGAGGAACGTGGCCGGCAGACCGAGGTCGTCGACGACGATCGCGTACCCGGCGGCGGTGGTGAAGCCCGACATCGCGATCGCCACCGCCGCCAGGGCCACGCACACTCGCAGCACCGGATGCCCGAGCAGCGCGGTGAGCCCGACCCGTACGCCCCGGGGAGGGCGGCCCGGGGCGGTGCCGGCCGGCGGGACCGTCAGCCGCAGCGTCAGGTAGAGGGCGGCCACCAGGATCGGCACGGCGGCGCTGACCAGGGCCACCAGGTGGCCGCCCTGCCAGGCGTACAGGCCGGCGCCGGCCAGCGGGGCGATCAGCTTCATGCCCTCCTGGGCGCTGGAGCGCCAGCCGTTGACGTGCCCGAGTTCGGCGGCCGGTAGCGCGGCGGGCAGCAGCGCGGTCTCGCCCGCGTCGATCAGCAGGTAGCTGACGCCGTAGGCGGCGGCGACGCCGTAGATCAGCCACACCTGGTCGGGGCCGCGGACCGCGAGCAGGCTCGGCAGGGTGGCCGCGAGCGCGAGGTTGGCCGCGACCACGAGCGGTCGCCGGGGCACCCGGTCGACCAGGGCGCCGAGCCACGGGCCGGCGAGCGTGGGCGCGTAGACGCAGAGCGCGGCGAGGGCGGCGCGGCCGGGGGAGCCGGTGAGGTCGAGGATCCAGATGCCGGCGACCAGGGACATCGCGCTGCTGCCGAAGCCGGACAGCAGGGAGATCGCCACGAACAGGGTCGCGTTGCGCCGCACGGGCCCTCCAGGGTTGAGTCGAAGTGACTCACAGCCTCAACTCTGAGTCTGCTGGAGGCAATAGCGATGGAGGGTTGTCAATGATGTGTTGACAGCGCGGCGGAGAGGTCGCGGGCGACGGCGCGTACCGGGATCGGTAGCCCGGGGCCGGTCGCGGCGAGGTCGGCGGCGACGTGCCCGGCCAGGTCGTACAGGCCGCCGGGCGCCGCCTCCAGGGCGAGTGCCGTGGTGCGGCGGATCAGCGCGGCCCGGGGAAACCGCGTGTCCCAGCGCCGGTCGGCGTCGATCCACTGCTGCAAGGCGGCGAGCCGGGCGCGTAGCCGGGCGACCTCGGCCGGCCAGTGCCGGTCGGACTCCGTCCGGCGGGACCGGCGCGCGGCGGCCAGGCGCTGGCGGCGCTGCTCGGCGGCCTGCCGGCTGCCCAGCCCGAGGGCGTCGGCGACCTGCGACCAGGTCGCGCCGGCCTGCCGGGCCCGGTCGATGAGATCCAGCTCGTTCTCGTCCAGCTCGTCGCGCGCGGCCGGGATCCCGGCCAGCCGGCCCAGCGTGTCACGCACGTGTCAACGCTACATTGACAGCCGCTCCGGCCTGATCCGCCGGTCAGCCGGTTGACCGGGTCGTCCAACGGGTCAGTGGCGGCCGGCATCCGTCCGGCGGGTGAGGCGCGTGGACGGGGCCCCGCGGGTCAGGCGGCGGCAGACCCGCGCCGGGACTGCTCCGGAGCCCAGCCGGACCCCGTGCCCTGCCAGCCGTCCCACTGCGGGGCGGTGGGTGCGGGCGGCTCGTCCGCCGGGCCACCCTGGGCCAGGCTGAGCGCCCGCTGGGCCCGCTGCCAGGGCGCGCAGGGCCAGGCCTGGCCGGCGCAGAGCAGGTGGACGCAACCGCCGCCCTCGGCCGGCGCGTGGGCGTCGGCGACGTCCAGGGCGAGCCGCCACAGCAGCGGGTCGGTGACCTCTGTGGGTCGGTCGGTGGTATGGCTGGACCGGTCGTCGTTCTCAGACACGCGTGATCCCCCCTCGCTTCAAGCTGCACGCTTCTGGTCTCCAGTCTGCATGCAGGTCAAACACTCTTTCCGGGGCGGGTCGGGGCGAGGTGGGCGCGGTCACCCACGATTGATTGACAGATCGACATCCGTCGGCGAAAGATGAGCGACACCTAGATCATTCACTCCTGGTCTACCGGATGCGCGACGCTGCGTAACGGCGATGCGGGCAGCGTCGCGCGCAGCGCGTGCGGTCATGGCTGTCCACGGAGCTGAGGGCAGCCGAGGCGAGCCGCGTACCCGTCCGCCCCGCACGCCGAGAAGGGGCGATAGCCTCATGTCCGAATTCCGTACCCGTAGCCGGTGGCGACGCCGGCTACCCGCGTCCGCGGCGCTGGCGGCCGGCACGGCCGTGCTGCTGATGGTGAGCCCGGCTGTGGCCGTCGTGCCGCAGGCCGCGGTACCCACCACCGAAACCCCCGCCGACCTCGGCCGACTCGCCGACGAGGCGGTCAACGTCGTCGAGGTGCTGCTGGCCGACAACGCCGAGTTGGACGCGTTGGTGGCCACCGGCGTCGACCTCGACCACCACGTCGACCAGACCGAGGACGGCATCGTCGTGCATGCCGTGGTGACCGGCAACGAGGTCGCCACGCTGACCCAGGCCGGCTTCACCTTCGGCGAGGTCCTGCACACCCCGGCCGACGCCGAGGCTCGGATCGACGAGCGCGAGGCGACCATCGCCGCACACCTGGCGGACAACCAGGAGTTCGCCGCGGCGGCCTCGTTCTCGGCCCAGTCCACCGTCTCCGACGTCAAGATCATTCGTGCCGACTACTACACCTCCGGTGAGAACCAGGTGCTGTCGGTGGAGGCGAAGTGGGCGCAGGGGCAGACTGCCACCAACGCGCTCACCGTCGAGCGGGACAGCGGGCCGGGCACCGAGATCGGTTCCGGCGGTACCCAGAACATCACCCGCTTCGTCGACGCCGGCGTCTACATGTACCACCGGGGCGCGGCGCAGGTGACCAGCCGGCCCGACTACGTGCGGATCACCAGCCCCACCGGTGACGTCGCGGTGGCCAAGGTGAACGAGTGGCTGCCGATCTCGGGCAAGGACCCGGAGGGCCCGGGTTACCAGAAGGACTTCGTCACCAGCTACCTCACGCCGACTGAGCTGTACGACCGGATCAAGGCCCTGGCCGCGCAGTACCCGAAGATCTCCGAGATCGTCGAGCTGCCGTACAAGACCAACGGCTACCGGCGCAAGGCGCAGGCCGTGCTCGGCACCGCCAACGCCAGCCGGGTCGGGGTGGACTCGCTGGCCTGGGGTCACGAGGGCGGCAACAACGTCTCGGTCGAGCTGGCCAACCCCGGCGTCGCCGACGCGCCCCTGACGGTGACCGTCACCGGCACCCAGGTCCGCGTCAGCCTCGCCACCAACGCCAGCGGCGCCGTCACCAGCACCGCCGCTCAGGTCGTCGCCGCGCTCAACGCGCAGGCGGGGACGCTGCTGAAGGCGTACACCTACCGGGGCAACGCGGGCACCGGCGTGGTCGCGACGGCCGCGCCGACCGCGCTGTCGGACGGCTTGTCCGCGCCGGCGTCGGTCTCCCGCGATCCGCACTCGGTGTACGCCATCCGGATCGGCAAGCACCGCGACGGTTCCAAGCTCGGCGTGCTCGCCTACGCCCAGGAGCACGCCCGGGAGTGGGTGCCGCCGCTGGTCACCATCGAGACCGCCGAGCGGCTGCTGCGCAACTACGCCCACGACGGTCGTACCAAGCAGCTGGTGGACAACCTGGACATCTGGATCGCCCCGTCGATCAACCCGGATGGCGGGCACTACTCGTTCTACGACTTCAACTCGCAGCGTAAGAACATGACCAACCACTGCACGCCGGAGACGTCCGGGGACTTCCTCGGCCGCACCTCGTGGGGTGTGGACAACAACCGCAACTACACCGAGTACAGCCTCTTCGACGGCTACTCGGGCGCGTCGGCGAGCTGCACCAGCGGCACGTACGCCGGGCCCAGCGAGCTGTCGGAGCCGGAGAACAGGAACGTGGACTGGCTGGCCTCCCGGCCGAACATCAAGTTCTCGATGAACCTGCACTCCTCGGGTAACTACTTCATGTGGTCGCCTGGCGCGTACGCGACCCCGGGTCGGATCTCGGCGCCGCGGCCGACGCTGGCCGAGGAGTCGTTGTTCTGGGGTGCCTCGTCGCGGATCCTGACCGCCATCAAGCGGCACCGCAACCTGGCGGTCACCCCGGCGCGTACCGGTCCGATCGCCGACGTGCTGTACTCGGCGGCCGGCAACTCCGGTGACATGCTCTGGTACAAGTACGGCATCTACGCCTGGAACTTCGAGGTCGGCACGTCCTTCCAGCCTCCGTGGGCTTCCGCCCACCAGGAGACGATGGAGTTCTCCAACGGTCTGGTGGAGATGCTGCGGGTGGCCCGCGACTTCGACACCGACCACCAGCGGCCGACCAGCTCGCTGTCGGTCACCGCGAGCGCCACGGCGGGCATGGTCGACCTGAAGTTCGAGACCGACGAACCGGCAGCGGTCTTCTACACCCTCGATGGTGCCAAGCCCACCTACGAGTCGGCCCTCTACGGGTCGGCGGGCATCCGTGAGGGCGGGGAGACGGTGACCGTCCCGTCCGGCACGACCGTCCACTGGTTCTCGGTGGACGCGCGGGGCAACGTGGAGAAGAACTACAAGCCTGACGGCAACGGCAAGAACTTCAACAAGCAGACGGTCGTCGCACCGATCGGCTGACGACAGCGCGGGGAGGCGGCGGCGCCCGGCTGGGTGCCGCCGCCTTTGCGTGCAGACCAGACCGTCACCCCTTACGACATGTCTACATGCAGGTCAAACGCCGGATTCGAACCGTTGGGGCAACGTGAGGACGATCACCATCTCGCCAATTGGGATGATTGACAGATCACCTTCAGCGGGTGAAAGTTGTCCGCAACCTGATCACTCCTTACCCCGGACGTGTGACGCTGCGTAATTGGCGGTGCGGGCGGCGTCCCTCTTCCGGGCGCATCGTCATGGCTGTTTACGGGGATGGGGGCAGCCATGGCGAAGCGTGAACTTCTCGCCCACCGCACGCCGAGAAGGGGCTTCAAGCCTCATGACCGAGTTCCGTACCCGTTCCCGGTGGCGACGCCGGCTACCCGCCTCCGCAGCGCTGGCAGCCGGCACGGCCGTGCTGCTGATGGTCAGCCCGGCGGCGGCCGTCGTGCCGCAGGCCGCCGCACCCGCGGCACCCGCGGTACCCCCCGCCGACCTCGGCCGGCTCGCCGACGAAAAGGCCAACGTTGTCGAGGTGCTCCTAGCCGACAACGACGAGCTGGACGCGCTGGTGGCCACCGGCGTCGACCTCGACCACCACGTCGACCGCACCGAGGACGGCGGCATCGTCGTCCACGCCGTGGTGACCGGCAACGAGGTCGCCACCCTGACCGCCGCCGGCTACACCTTCGGCAAGGTCCTGCACACCGCCGCCGACTCCGAGGCCCGGATCGCCGAGCGCGAGGCGACCATCGCCGCGCACCTGGCCGACAACCAGGACTTCAGCGCGGCGGCGGGGATGGCGGCCCGCGCGGCCGTCTCCGACGTCAAGATCATCCGTGCCGACTACTACACCAACGGCACCACCCAGGTGCTGTCGGTGGAGGCGAAGTGGGCGCAGGGCCAGACCGCCACCACCGCGCTCACCGTCCAGCGGGACAGCGGACCGGGCACCGAGATCGGTTCCGGCGGCACGCAGAGCATCACGCGCTTCGTCGACGGCGGGGCCTACATGTACCACCGCGGCGCGGCGAACGTGACCAGCCGCCCCGACTACGTGCGGATCACCAGCCCCACCGGTGACGTCGCCGTGGCCAAGGTGAAGGAGTGGCTGCCGATCTCCGGCGACTCTCCCGAGGGCCCGGGCTACCAGAAGGACTTCGTCAACAGCTACCTGACCCCCACCGAGCTCTACGACCGGATCAAGAACCTGGCCCAGCAGTACCCGAGCCTGTCCGAGATCGTCGAGCTGCCGTACAAGACCAACGGCTACCGCCGCAAGGCGCAGGCCGTGCTCGGCACCGCCAACGCCAGCCGCGTCGGCGTCGACTCGCTGGCCTGGGGCCACGAGGGCGGCAACAACGTCTCGGTCCAGCTGTCCAACCCCGGCGTGGCCGACTCGGCCCTGCTGGTGAAGGTCCTCGGCACCGACGTGATGGTCAGCCTGGCCACCAACGCCTCCGGCGCCGTCACCAGCACCGCCGCTGAGGTCGCCGCAGCGCTCAACGCCTCGCCTGAGGCCGCGGCGCTGCTGCAGGCATACACCTACCGGGGCAACGCGGGCACGGGCGTGGTCGCGACGACCGGGAAGACCATGCTGACGGACGGCCTCCTTGCGCCGGCGTCGGTCTCCCGCGACCCGCACACCGTCTACGCCATCCGCATCGGCAAGCACCGCGACGGCTCCAAGCTCGGCGTGCTCGCCTACGCCCAGGAGCACGCTCGCGAGTGGGTGCCGCCGCTGGTGACCGTCGAGACCGCCGAGCGGCTGCTGCGCAACTACGAGAGCGACGCGAACACCCGCGAGCTGGTGGACAACCTCGACATCTGGATCGCCCCGTCGATCAACCCGGATGGCGGGCACTACTCGTTCTACGACTTCAACTCGCAGCGTCGGAACATGACCAACCACTGCCCGCTCACGGGCAACGCGGACTACCTCGCCCGTAACACCTGGGGTGTGGACAACAACCGCAACTACACCGAGTACAGCCTCTTCGACGGCTACTCGGGCGCCTCGGCGAGCTGCACCAGCGACACGTACGCCGGGCCCAGCGAGCTGTCCGAGCCGGAGAACAGGAACGTGGACTGGCTGGCCTCCCGGGGGAACATCAAGTTCTCGATGAACCTGCACTCCTCGGGTAACTACTTCATGTGGTCGCCTGGCGCGTACGCGACCCCGGGTCGGATCTCGGCGCCGCGGCCGACGCTGGCCGAGGAGTCGCTGTTCTGGGGTGCCTCGTCGCGGATCCTGACCGCCATCAAGCGGCACCGCAACCTGGCGGTCACCCCGGCGCGTACCGGTCCGATCGCTGACGTGCTCTACTCGGCGGCCGGCAACTCCGGTGACATGCTCTGGTACAAGTACGGCATCTACGCCTGGAACTTCGAGGTCGGCACCTCCTTCCAGCCGGCCTGGGCATCCGCCAAGGAAGAGACCATGGAGTTCTCCAACGGTCTGGTGGAGATGCTGCGGGTGGCCCGTGACTTCGACACCGACACGACGGCGCCGACCAGCACGGTGAACGTCGAAGCGAGCGCCACGGCGGGCATGGTCGACCTCACCTTCGACACCAACGAGCCGGCGGCGGTCTTCTACACCCTCGACGGTTCTCGCCCGACGTACGAGTCGGCCCTCTACGGGTCGGCGGGCATCCGCGAGGGCGGGGAGACGGTAACCGTCCCGTCCGGCACGACCGTGCACTGGTTCTCGGTGGACTCCCGGGGCAACGTGGAGAACGGCTACCTGCCCGACGGCAGCGGCACCAACTTCAACAAGAAGAAGGCGTGGGACCCGGAGGCGCTGCCGCTGACGGTGACCGCGCAGGTGCGGTGTGTGGCGGGTAAGGCGTACGTCGCGGTGCAGGCGAACAACGAGCACAACGCGGCGGTGAGTATCGGTCTGGAGAGCGCGTACGGCAACAAGGCCGCCGCCAACGTCGCGCCGGGTGGAAACACGTTCCAGCAGTTCAACACCCGGGCGACCGCGATCTCGGCCGGCTCGGCGACCGCCCGCGCTACCGGGTCGCTCAACGGTGAGGCCGTGACGAGCGTGGTCACCAAGGAATACGCGGCCGTCAACTGCGCCGACCCGCGTGCCGCCCAGTAACTGAACGCAGCAACGGAGAGATCGAATGAATACATGGAGTCGTAAGCGGCTCGCCGCGGCAGGTGCCGCGGGTGCCCTACTGGCCGGTTCGGTGGCGATGGCGTCGCCGGCGTTGGCCGAGCCGGGTGACGAGTCGGATGTGCGGGTGACCGTGGACATCGAGCCGATCAAGGAGCCGGGTGTCCTGGCGATGTCGATCGCCGGTGACTCGGTCGCTCTGGCCGAGGACGGGTCGACCCTGCTGGTCCGTCAGTTCGTCGGCACCCTGCCCACGGTCACCGTGACCGACACGCGCACCGCCGACGAGGTGCCCGCGGGTGCCGCGTGGGCGGTGCTGGGCAGCGCGACCGACTTTGTCGGTAGTGCGGGTCAGGCGCCGATCGGTGCCGGGCACCTGGGGTGGAAGCCGCGTCTGATCGACGGCGGCGACACCGGCCTGGTATCCGAAGGTGAAGAGGTCGTGACCGTCCTCGACGAGGCGACCCAGCCGGGTAACAACGTGGGTCTGGTCGACCAGGAACTCCTCGTCTCGACCTTCGACTCCGGTGCGGTTGCTGGTGACGCGTACTCGGTCAACGCCGACCTGTTCCTGCGGACCCCGGCGGACGTCGCCGCGGGTGCGTACACCTCGACGCTGACCCTGTCCCTGTTCGAGTAAGACCAACTGTGAAAAGGGGGGCCGCACCCAGCGGCCCCCCTTTTCACTCCGCGCGGACTTTGACGCTAGGGCACCGCCACCGCCGCGTCGTTGCCCGGCATCCGGGTCACGCTGGGCAGCTGCGGCACTGCCTCGATTGAGCGGCTGTTCATCTCGCTGGCCGGGCACATCGCGGTGAGCAGGAACGTATGCCAGGCGATGTCGATCGGGTGCGGACCGGGCAGGCCGACCTGGTAGTGGCTGATGTTGATCCCGGACGATACCTGGCGGGCACCGTTTCGACTGTGCATCGAGTACGTCAGGTGACCGATCACCGCGCCGTCGTGGCCCCAGAACACGCCGCACGGGGTGGGCAGCGAGTAGATGCCGAGACCGTAGCCGCCGGCCTCGGGCATCTCCGGCAGCATCGGCACTGCGTTGAGCATCTCGTCGAGGGTGGCCGGGCTGAGCAGGTCGCCGCCGAGCAGCGCCCGGAAGAACGTGTTCAGGTCCGCCGTGGTGGCGATCATCTCGCCCGCCGTCCACGCCCAACTCATGTTGAACTCGCTGAGGTCGCGAACCCCGAACGGGGCGAAGTAGGCGCCACCGTGCGGGCCGCGGATCGTCGGATCGTTGCCGGGGAAGCTCGTCCCGGTGAGCTTCAGCGGCCGCAGGATGCGCCGCTGCACCTCGGCCGCCGCACCGTTGCCGGTGACCGCTTCGATCAACAGTCCGGCCAGCACGTAGTTGGTGTTCGAGTAGTTGAAACTGGCGCCGGGGGCGTTGGTCGGCGGCATGGCCAGGCCCATGGCGACCAGGTCGGCCGGAGCGTACGTGGTGACCTGCATCTGGTTGATCGCCCCGTACGAGTCGATCATCGCGTTGGTGTAGTTGCCGATACCGCTGGTGTGGTTCAGCAGCATCCGGACGGTGACCTGGGAGCCGGGCTCACCCGGCACGATGTCCGGCAGCCACTGCCCGATCGGGTCGTCGAGACCCAGCCGGCCCTCGTCGACGAGTTGCAGCACGGTGGTGGCGACGAACGTTTTGGTGATGCTGCCGATGCGGTGTCGCATCTGTGGCTGCATCGGTCGAGGCCTGGTCAGAAACGCCTGGCCGGCAGCGTCGCGCCAGTCATGCCGGCCGTCGCGCACGGCGGCCAGCACGCCTGGGACGCCGGCTTCGGGCACCGCGGCGAGCGCAGCGCGCAACTCGGCGCGATGCAGCCCGCTGGCGGCAGGACCACCGGAGGACGGTCCGCCGGCCGGCCCGGCCGACGGGCCGGGCTGCGCGGCGGCGGATGCGGGTACGACAGCGATCGAGACCACCAGTGTCGCGCTGGTCGTGACGATCTTCAGTGTCCGAAGAAGACTAGACATACCTACATGCTTGGTGTGTTCCAGGCTGAACTCATCCTGCTCAGGTGCGAGATTCGACTCCCACCGCCGAGTGAAGCGGAGTCAACATTGGCGCGGGGCTGCGCGCGCAGTCGGGCCTCCGATGCCGGCGCTACCAGCGACAGCGGTCCGATCCCGTGATCCGACTGCGCATGCCTCCTGCCGGTCACCGTGGCGCGAGGAGGTTCAAGAGAGGTCATCGGATGCGCGACGCGTCGGGGTACGGTCGACGGGGTGGCGGCTGGGTGAGGCTACGGGATCAACGCAACCGAAATCGGCCGACGTAGCCGGGTGGGTCGGTGTCGGACAGCTACGGTGACAGCAACGAGGTCGGACGTTGAGGGCCGGGTACGGCGGGCAGCGGACAACCGTCCGACGTCAGAGACGTGCGCGGACCGAGCCAGCCGGAGCGCCGAGAACGTCCGTACGAGCCGTCAAGGTCCCGTTGATGATATGGCGGGCCGGCGGCGGCCCGCTCCCCAGGCGGGCGGGTCGGCGGCAGACAGGGATGGCAACGGCGCGCTGGTCTGTCGCTACGGTGGTTCGATGCGTCGAGCATTCGTCCGCAGCCAGTACTCGCAGCTCATCGTCTGGACCGGCGACGATGGGCCAATCCGGGCGAGCGCGGATGCCATAGGCGTGGAGTATCGAGGGCGATTGGGGCATCCATCTTCGTACGGTCTGCTCGTCGGCCGCGCAGCTCGTGGACATGAAGGCACGTTCTCGCTCGATCCGAAGCCTGGCACTTTGGTGGTCGCGGGCGACCACGTCACGCTCGGCCTGACTGAGCCCGAGTATCACGGTGCGCTGGGTGCTGCGAACGTGTTTCTCGGCGGTGGGCTGGTCATTACTGGCGTGGCCGAAGGCCGATTCGGCTCGTCAGCGGTTGTCTTCGCCAAGCTCGCCGCTCTCCTGTCAGTGCTGCTCTGCGCCGGTCCCGATGTCATCGATGAGGCGCGGCTGTGGGCGACATGGGACAAGCCATGGCACGCGTGTGCGCTTCGGGCTGAGTGACAAGCGGGGTGACAACGGGTGTGCACGGCGCTGGACGTTGACGGACGGCGTGGGACTGTTTCAGCAGCTCACGCTGAGCATCGTGCCTGGCCAATGACCCGTGATCATTCGTTCGGGACGAAGGAGTCAAGCTCCGCCAGCGAGACGGCAGCCGACGGAGCTTGACATCCATAGGAGCATCGGGATGGCAGGATCGCCAGCGCTTAGTCTTGGCAGTGGAAGAACGGCGTGTCTGTCTGAAGCCATCTTCTTAATCCGCTGGTTCTGCGGATGCCGAGGGTCCGTTGGCTGGTGGGGCCAAGGCTAGGCTCAAGTCGTGGCCGAGATCGCCTCCATGGATCTGATAGTGCTCGCTGACGACGAGGGGAACAGCGTTAGCGTGAAGGTCCTGGGGCGGCACCGCAGTTGGCCCAACGCACTGGCTGCGCAGATCGTGGTCGAGACACCGTTCGTGCGTGGCCGCATCGACCTAGCGCTGTGGACCTCCAATCTACGGGAGTGGGCTCAAGCCTTGGATCGTCTCGGCGCGGGCGAGGATATCGCTTGGATGAGGATGAGCCGGGGGCCGTCTGTCTTCATACAGCTCACCGGGGAACGCGACTGTCCTGAGGTCGTGGTCGAAGACGAATTCGGTTCGATGGTCACCGTCCGCGTCCCGGTGGTTCTGCCCGAGGACTGGGTCACCCAGCACCGCCAACGCGTTCACGCTCTGGTAGCAGCCTGCGGGTAGGCGAACGCTGCTTCAGCGTGACGCCCCATGCCACCGCCATCCCATGGTTTCTCGATGAATGCCAAGGGCAGATCCAGCGCTGACAGCAACAACCCCGAACGTGGTGCACCGTGGCGAGCGTTCGACGGACGGCGATTCCAGGTGAGCGGCGCGGACGGACGCTCTCGGACAAAGCGCCCAGAACTTACAAGCGAGGGGTCGGGGTCGCTCTCGGTCGGGGTTGGCGAAGCTCGAAATCCCCCACCTGACGGTTACGGCATTTGCCGCCGTGGTGGGGCGCGATCAGACGGTGGACGCGGGTACCGTCGACTGTGGTGGTCTGCCGGGGTAGTGGCCGGTGGTCCCTGCCCAGACCGCTACCTGGGAGACGATGATGAACGATACCGCGACCTTTGGTGCGCGCCTTCGGATGTATCGCGAGCGTGCGGGGAAGACCCGGCCGGTTCTTGGTGGGTTGGTCGGGCGTAGCGCGGAGTGGGTCAAGGCGCTGGAGAATGGTCGGCTTCTGCCGCCCCGCCTGCCGATGTTGCTGCGGCTGGCTGAGGTGCTCGACATTTCAGATCTTGCGGATCTGACTGGTGATCAGTCTTTGCCGGTGGCGTCGGTGACCAGGGCCGGGCATTCCGAGGTCGGCAAGGTGGCTGCGGTGATGCAGCGGGCTTCCGTGCCGGTGGGTGTGGTGACGCCGGCTGTCGTGATGCGTGATCTGGTTGATCAAGCGTGGGCGTTGTGGCATCGGTCGACGGCCGAGCGTACGGCGGTGGCGACGGTGCTTCCGGGGTTGCTGACTGATGTGCAGCAGAGCGTCCGGATGCTCGATGGCGGGGGCCGTCGGCAGGCGTTGGTGGAGCTGGCGCGGGTCTATCACCTGGTGCAGTTGTACCTGGCGCACCAGCCGTATCCGGAGTTGGTGTGGCTTGCTGCCGACCGGGCGATGTCGGCTGCTCAGGACGCTGACGACCCTGCTGCGATGGCGGTTGCCGCCTGGTACTACGCGCACGTCTATCGGGGTGCGAACCAGGTCGACGCCGCCGAGCAGGTGCTGGTCGAGGCTGCGGAATTGGTCGACCCGGCGGCGGGTGGTGAGCAGCTGGCGCGGTGGGGTCAGGTACAGCTCGGCATCGCGCTAGGGCATAGCAAGGCTGGTCGGGCTGGTCGGGCGTGGCGGGCGTGGGATGCCGGCGACTCGGCCGCGAGCCGGCTTGGTGGTGGGTACGCCCATCCGTGGCTGATGTTCGGGCCGGCGGCGTGTGCGGCGTACGCGGTCACCATAGCGACGGACCTGTGCCGGCCGGGTGAGGCCGTGCACCGGGCCGACACCACCGATTACCGGGCGTTGCCCTCGCACACCCGCCGGGCGGCCGCGCTGATCGAGGCCACTCGGGCGCACATGCTGGACCGGGGGGAGGTCGCGGCGGTGCACCTGCTCGGCCGGGCGCTGCGGGAGAGCGTCGACACCGTGCGACACAACCCTTACGCCCGCACTGTCGCGCTGGAGCTGTCGAACCGGCCGGGCACGGTTGGTGAGGACGCCCGAGAGTTGGCCCTCGCCATCGGACTGACTGGGTAACCCTCCCTCAGGTACAAACTCTCCCCGCCACCATCGGTGACCACTCGTAGCGTTCCCGTCACTGGCGGCGGCGAGCCTGTGCCTGCTTGACACCCGATAGGGCCGGACGGAACCTCGTCGCCGCCTCCTGTTGCTCGATCAAGGGGGCGAGTCTGTGGTGATCTGGTCTGAGCTGTGCGCGCTGACGCGGTGGCTGTTTCGACGGCCTCAGCCTCCGCCACCGCCCGGGACCGGGCAGCGGTACCAGGACGTTGAGCAAACGGCGGCGCAGCAGCGTCTACTCGACCACGCGAGGCAACTACGGCGGTGCCAGGGCCACCACGAATTGGCAGATCAGCTCAGCGCACGCCGACCGGAGGGCCTCCGGTGACCCGACGCGTGGCCAGCTCGTCCGGCCGGTCAACCGTGAGCAGCCGGCGCGTCTCGTACGACGAGTACATCTCCGCCACCGCGTTGACCTTCGCGCGGCGGCATCGGCCGGTGTGGTCCTCGCAGTTCCACCGGCGCATCTGTCGCTGTGGGGCCGACCTGCCGTGCCGTGCCCGGCACCGGATACCGATCAGGCGTGGGCACTGGCCGCAGGTGGGTGAGCAGTGAGCGGCGGCCCGGAGCGGATGATCCTCTCGATCCATGTTCAAGGGCTCGACGGCATGTGCGTCGGTTGCCGGGTGTGGTGGTCGCGGCTGACGCCGTACCCGTGCTGGCAGGTGGATTGGGCGACCAGTCGGCAGGCCCGCGCGAGCGTGGCCCGGTTTCTGGAAGGTGTGCGGTGACCACCCACGGCCCGGTGTTGCCGATTTGGAGCTGTGGTGGTTGCGACCTGCCCTGGCCCTGCCCCACCCGGCGGCGGGAGCTGCGGGCGGAGTACGCCGACGCCCCGGTGTCGTTGGCTCTATACCTCGGCGCCTACCTCGTCCAAGCGGCAGAGGACATGCCCTGGGCACCGGCCGGTGCACTGCACCGCCGCTTCATCGGCTGGGCCAGGCAGCCGCCGGACGCACCGCAGCGAAGTACAGCAACCGTGCCGGCCGAACCAGACCGACACGAGCGTCAGCAGCCCGGATGACCTCGGACGGCACCCGATCCGACCGGCTCGCCGAGAGTTCGTCACGAAGATCCGGACCCTGGGCCGATCGAGGATCCGCAACCGCCATGATGAGACGGTGAAGATCCTGTCCATCCAGTCCTCGGTCGCCTACGGCCACGTCGGCAACTCCGCCGCCGTGTTCCCGCTGCAACGGCTCGGGCACGAGGTCTGGCCGGTGCTGACCGTGCACTTCTCCAACCACACCGGGTACGGCGCATGGCGCGGGCCGCTGCTGGCCCCGGCCGACGTCGCCGAGGTGATCGCCGGTATCGCTGACCGGGGGGTGCTCGGCGACGCCGACGCGATCCTGTCCGGCTACCAGGGTGACCCGGCGATGGGTGCGGTGATCCTCGACGCGGTGGCCCTGGTGAAGACCGCCAACCCGGACGCGGTCTACTGCTGCGACCCGGTGATGGGCGATGTCGGGCGGGGGATGTTCGTCCGGCCGGGCATCCCGGAGTATCTGCGCGACGTGGTGGTTCCCCGGGCCGACATCGTCACCCCGAACCAGTTCGAGCTGGAGTTCCTCGCCGGCCGCCCGACGAACTCAGTCGACGAGCTGCTGGCGGCGGTCGACGTGGTACGCGCCACCGGGCCGCGGCACGTGCTGGTCACCAGCGTGCTGCACGGCGACGTGCCGGCCGGCTCGCTGGAGGTGGTGGCCGTGTCGGACGAGGGCGCCTGGGCGGTGACCACCCCGCTGCTGCCGATCAGCCCGAACGGCGGTGGTGACGTCACCGCCGCGCTGTACCTCGCCCACCTGCGCACGACCGGATCGCCCGCGACGGCGCTGGAGCGCACCACCGCCTCGATCTTCGCGGTGCTGGAGGCGACGCTGGCGGCGGGCACCCGGGAGATCCAGCTGATCGCCGCCCAGCAGGCGATCGCCGACCCGCCGGCACGGTTTCCCGCCCGGCGGCTTCGGTAACAGACGGTGGAGGCCACCTCCCCGCACGGGGGAGGTGGCCTCCGGACGTCCCGGCCGGGAGACGGCCGTGGACGACCTACTTACTTGCGTTGCAGGACGACAGGACGCCCACCACACCGACCCCCGGGTTCTTCAGGGGCAGCTTGGTGGAGGACGCCGGGCACCGCGGCACCGTGAGGTCGTAGATGCCCCGGCCGAACGTCGCGGCGGTGAGCTGCCGCGACGGCTCGTGGTAGCGCAGGTACATTACCGCCGCCTTCGGCAGGTTCTCGCCGAGCGCGGCCCACTCGCCGCCGTGCCAGGCGGACACGTAGACCCCGACGTCGGTGCCGACCAGCAGCAGCCCGTCGGCGGTCGGGATCACCGAGTTGACCGGCGCGTCGGGCAGGCCCTGCCCGATGTCGGTCCAGGTGCGCCCACCGTCAACGGTCAACTTCACGTGCGCCCGGCTGCTGCCGGAGCGGAAGCCGGAGAACGTGGCGTACGCGATGTTCGCGTCCTTCGGGTTGACCGCGACGCGGGTCACCCAGGTGCCGGGCAGCTGCGCCGGGTCGACTTGGTGCCAGTTCGCGCCGAGGTCGTTGGTCCACCAGAGCTTGCCGTCGTCGGTGCCGACGTACAGCGTGTTGCCGTCGGTGGGCGCGGCGGCGAGCGTGGTGATCGTGCCCCACGGGTAGCCGGACGGGTCGTTCGGGCCGCCGTCGGTCAGGTCGGGGCTGATCGCGGTCCAGGTACGACCGTTGTCCGTCGACCGGTTCACGATGTTGCCGGCGTAGTACATGACGTTCGGGTCGGTCGGGTCGAACTGCAGCGGGGTGAGCCAGTTGCGTCGCTGCGACGTGGTCTGGCCGGTGCCGATGTTCTGGCGCGGCGTGCCGCCGGCGTTCTCCGACCGGTAGCAGGCGCCGTACTGGCTGCACCCGAAGACGATGTTCGGGTTCTCCGGGTGGATCAACGTCTGCAGGCCGTCACCGCAACCGATGGCGTTCCAGGGGCCACCGACGCCGTTGTAGCCGCGGTTGCAGCCGTTGTCCTGGGTGCCGCCGACCTTCAGGCTCGGGTCGGTCTGCGCCACGTCGACCGTGTAGAACTGCGTGTACCGCTCGTCGGTGGACTTCACCCAACCGCTGGCGCCGTTGTTCTGCGACCGGTAGAAGCCGCCGTCGTTGCCGAGGTAGACCCGGCCCGGGATCTTCGGGTCCCAGCGCATGGCGTGCTGGTCGGCGTGCACCCCACCGACGGACGAGAAGCTCTGCGCGCCGTTGGTGGAACGCATCAGGTTGACGCCCATGAGGAACACGTGGTTCTCGTTGCCCGGGTCGACGAAGAGCTTGCCGAACCACCAGCTGAACGTCGACTGCGACGCCTGACCGGAGCTGACCGGGGTCTGCGTCCAGGTGTCGCCGCCGTTGTCGGAGCGGTAGAAGGCCCGGAACGGGCCGATGGCGGTGCCCACGTACGCATAGAGGCGCTGCGGGTTGCTCGGCGCGAGCGCGAGACCCCAGCGACCCTGGTCGGCGTCGGTGGGCAGGCCGGTGGTCATCCGCTGCCAGGTCGCGCCGCCGTCGTCGGAACGCCAGAGGCTGGAACCGGCGCCACCGTAGGTGCGCTGGTGCGGCTCACGCCGGTGGTCCCACATGGCGGCGTACATCCGGGCGGGGTTGCTCGGGTCGATGACGACCTCGGTGGCACCGGTGGTGTCGTTCGGCGGGGCGAGGACCTGCCGCCAGTTGTCACCGCCGTCCTCGCTGAGGTAGACGCCGCGCTCGCCGCCGGGCACGAACAGGTTCCCCGCGGCCGCCGCGAAGATCCGGGACTCGTTGCTGGGGTCGATCGCGAACCGGGCGATGGCGTGGCTGTCGGCCAGGCCGACCCGCTCCCAGGAGGCGCCCCGGTCGGCGGAGCGGTAGACGCCGTCGCCGCCGAAGGTGATGGAGCCACCACCGGGCTGCGCCTCGCCGGTGCCGGCGAAGAGGACGCCGTCGCTGGTCATGGCGACCGCGCCGATGGCCTGACCCCAGCCGTCCGGCCACGCGGGGGTGAAGGTGGCCCCAGCGTCGCTGGACTTCCACACGCCGCCGGAGGCGGCGGCGATGAACACCTGGTCGTTCACCTGCGGGTCCACCGCGATGTCGACGACCCGACCGCCGATGTTGGCGGGGCCGAAGAAGGACCAGGGCCGGTCGGCGAGCGGCCGGTAGGAGTTGCGGGTCTTGGCGACGAGCTGGTTGGCCTCGCCGCGGGCGTTGGCGTACTTGGCGGCGGACAGGTCGGTGCTGCCGTCACTCATCCGCTGGGCGGTCATCCACTCGTCGGGCACTTCCATGGGACCGGTGGGGAAGCTGGTGGCCAGCGACGGTACCGCCGGTGCGGCAATGGACGACGCCGTCAACGCGGCCGTGGCGACCAGCGCCAGCAGCGCTGTCGCCGTCAGCCCGCGACGACGTCGGGCGAGCATGAGTTTCATGGGGGTGTCTCCTGTCCGGACGCGTACGGTCCTGTGTGCGCACGCTAGACACCGCATCGGCGAACGTCACCGGGCAGCTGTCGGGAAAGCTGCCGCCCAGTTAGGACAGATGTCGAGGTCAGCCCGAACGGAACTCGGGCAGCCCGGCCTCTTCGGAGTCCGGACCGACCATGACGGTCAGCGTGGTGGCGTCCGCGCACAGCGCCCCGGCCCGCAGATACATCCGCCGGTCCTGCGCCCTGGCCAGCACCTCGGTCTCGAAGATCTCGTCCTCGACCCGCAGCAGGTCGATGTCGGTGCGCTGCTCGTAGTGCGCGCGTACGTCCAACGGGGACATCCGGACAGTGGCCTCCACACTGGTCAGCACACCCTGCTCGACCACACTGGTGACCCGGGCGCCGTCGGGCAGCATCAGCCCCGGCACGTCGGCGGCAACCTCCGGATCCTGGTCCAGCGGCACCCGGTCGCAGCTGGGCAGGTTCGCCAGCATGTCCCGGGGGCCGCCGGTCGCTGACGGCGTACCGCCGCCGCAGGCGGCCAACAGCGGGAGCACGGCGACGGCGGCGACGAAGGCCCGGAATCTCACCGCAGCAGGATGCCACTTCATCGCAGCACCCGCCACCGTCGGACGGCGATCAGCAGCCCGGTGATGATCACAGCGGTGATCAGCATCAGCAGGATCGTCACCAGCGAGCCGTACGCGAAGCCGGAGAACTCGAAGACCTGGTCGAAGATGTAGACCGGCAGGTACAGGGTGGCGTTGGCCGGCCGGCCGTCGGTGAGCACGTACGCCGGCACGAAGTTGACCTGCAGGGTGAGGATGATGTCCCGCACCGCCAGCAGCACCAGCACCGGTGCCAGCAGCGGCAGGGTGAGCCGGCGCAACTGCCCGAACGGCCCGCAGCCCTCCAGCGCCGCCGCCTCGTACAGCCGGCCGTCGAGCAGCCGGCGGGCGGCGAGGACCACGATGAACCCCTCGCCGATCGGGAACGCGAGCATCAGCACCACGCCGATCCGCGCGGTGGTCGGGTCGGCGAGCCAGTTGTACCCGGCGTGCCCGAACAGCCCCAGGAACTGGTTCAGCGGCCCGTACAACGGGTTGAGCACCCACAGGAACAGCACCGCGAGCGCCACGTCCGGGATGACCGTGGGCAGGTAGACGGCGGTGCGGAACCAGCGCCCGCCGGGACGCGGGGCGGCGAGCAGCAGGCCGAGCCCCACCGCGGCGAGGAACCGCACCGGTACGGCCAGCGCCACGTGGAACAGCGACGCCTCCAGGCTGTCCAGCAGGAACCGGTCGTCGAGCAGTCGGCGGACGTTGGCCAGCCCGACGAACTGCGGGTCGCGGGTCAGTCCGGTGTGGTCGGTGAACGCGTACCCCACGTTGAGCAGCACCGGCACCGCGACCAGCACGGCCACCGCGATCGCGTACGGGGCGAGGAACGCCCAGCCGGTCAGCGGTGAACGGGGGCGGCTCACCGGCGCCGCCCGGTGGCCGCGTCGAACTGGTGCAGCCGGTCGGCGCGCAGCCGTACCTCGTCGCCGGGGGCGACACCGGGGCGGGGACCGGTGCGGACGATCAACCGGGTGCGGTCCGGGCAGCGGGTCAGCAGGATCGCCTCGCTGCCCAGCGCCTCCACCGCCTCGACGGTCGCGGTGATCGGCCCCGCGTCGTCGCGCGTCAGGTCCTCCGGGCGTACGCCGAGCGTCAGCGCCGGATCGCCGCCGAGCACTCCACCGCCGGGAACCAGGTTCATCGGCGGGCTGCCGAGGAACCCGGCGACGAACGTGTCGGCCGGCTCGTCGTACACCTGCTGGGGTGGGCCGACCTGGCGTACCCGCCCGTCGGCGAGGACGACCACCCGGTCGCCGAGGGTCATCGCCTCGTGCTGGTCGTGCGTGACGTGGATGGTGGTGGTGCGCAGCTCCCGGTGCAGGGCGAGCAGATCCGCCCGGGTGGCGAAACGCAGCGGCGCGTCCAGGCTGGCGAGGGGCTCGTCGAGCAGGTAGACGCTGGGGTCGCGGAGCAGCGCCCGGGCCAGCGCCACCCGCTGGCGCTGGCCGCCGGACATCTGGTCGGGGTAGCGGTCCAGCAGGTCGCCGATGCCGAGCCGGTCGGCGGCGGCGCGGGCCCGCCGGTCGGCCTCGGCCCGCCGCACCCGGCGTACCCGCAGCCCGAAGGTGAGGTTGCTCAGCACGGTGAGGTGCGGGAACAGCGCGTAGTCCTGGAAGACCATCGCCACCGCGCGGCGGTGCGGCGGCACCCCGGCGACGTCGGCGCCGTCGACCAGGACCCGGCCGCCGTCGGGGCGGTCCAGCCCGGCGATCAGCCGCAGGATCGTCGACTTGCCCGACCCGGACGGCCCGACCAGGGTGATCAGCTCCCCGGCCGACACGTCCAGGTCGACGCCGTCGACGGCGGTGGTCCGGCCGTACGACCGGGTCAGCGCCGCCAGCCGGATGGTGCCTCGAGGCTCGTTCACTTGCCCGCCGGCGTAAACAGTGGACGGACGGTCTCCTCCAGCTGGCGCAGTCCCTCCTCCCGGTCGACCCGGCCGTAGAACACCTCCTCCAGCAGCTTGTTCGCCTCCTTCTCGACCCGGGCCCAGGTGGCGGTGCGTGGGGTGGCGCGCAGGTGCGGTTCGGCGTCGAGGAAGACCTGCGACGAGCGCGGCGGCTTGGCCGGGTCCAGGAACGCCGGCGAGCCGGCCACGTCCAGCCGGGACGGGACGGTCCGGCCCGACTCGGCGAGCGTCTGCTGCCCGCTGGCACCCATCGCGTACTCGATGAACCGCCACGCCGGCCGGTGGTCGGGCAGACCGGCGCTCATGCAGTACGCGTCGCTGTGCAGGATCGACGCCGGCACCCCGCCCGGTGCGACCGGCAGCGACGCGACGTCCCAGGTGAACCCGGTGATGGTCCGCAGGGTGGGCACGGCGACCCGGCTGCTCAGGTACATGCCGAGGGTGCCGCGCAGGAAGCGGGCCTCGCTCGACTCGCTCTGCTCCTCCGCGTCCGGCGGCACGACCCGGTGGCGCAGTTGCAGGTCGAGGAACCAGTCGACGGCCTCGCGGGCGGCCGGGTCCGCGCGCAGGGTCAGCGTGGTCGGCCGGTTCTCGTCGTCGACCAGCTCACCACGGTTGGACCAGACGAACGGCGCGAGCCGGGCGATGGACGCCTCCACGCCGATCCCGTACCGGCCGTCGCCGGTCAGCGCCTTCCCGGCGGCCAGGAAGTCGTCCCAGGACCAGCCGGGTGCCGGCGTGGCGACGCCGGCGGCCTGGAACAGGTCGGCGTTGTAGTAGACGACCAGCGAGGACAGGTTCTGCGGCAGGCAGGTCAGTTTCTGACCGTCGAACCGGAACGCGTCCAACGCGCGCGGGCTGAAGTCGCTTTCCTTGATCGCGCTGCTGGCGTCCAGGTACGACTGCGCCGGCTCGATCGCGCCCTGCCCGGCGAACTGCCCGTACCGGCGGTAGTTCATCAGGAACACGTCCGGCGGTTGGCCCCCGGCGAACGAGGTGGTGAGCCGCGCCATCAGCTCGTCCTGGGTGGCCACCGGGGACAGGGTGACATCCATGTCCGGGTTGGCGTCGGTGAAGCCGTCGACCAGGCTGCGGTAGCCCGCGACCTCCTCGGCGTCGCCGAACAGCACCACCGTGATGCCGGGTCGGTCCGCCTTCCCGTCACCGGAGGTGCAACCGGCGGTGGCGAGTGCGACGGTGAGCAGGGCCGCGCAGGCGCGCCGCCAGGTCGGGGTCATGGTCGTCCTTTCGATCGAAGCGCCGCCAACGGGTCGTCGGCCAGCAGGACCCGCTGGGCCAGCAGGAACACCAGCACGCACGGCGCGGTGGCGACCACGCTGCCGGCCATCAGCAGCGGCCAGTCGGTCGGGTTGAGCAGCAGGAGGAAGCGGAGCCCGAGGGGCCAGGTGTAACGGTCACCGCTGGTCAGGTAGAGCAGCGGGTCGATGAAGTTGGCCCAGTGGAAGGTGAAGGCCAGCACCGCGACCGCGAGCGTCGCCGGCTTGACCTGCGGCAGCGCCAGCCGCCGCCAGATGGTGAGCCATCCGGCACCCTCCAGCCGGGCCGCCTGCAACTGGCTGTCCGGCACGCCGCCGAAGCTCCACGCGTACAGCAGGACCAGGAACGGGCTGACAGCGAGGGCCGCCGGTGCCAGCAGCGGCAGGTACGTGTCGACGACCCCGGCCAGCCGGAACACCTCGAACCGGGTCGCCCACACGGCGGTGACCGGCACCAGCAGCAGCACCAGCAGCCCGATCAGTGCGCGCCGCCGTGCGGGCCGGGACAACAGCCGCAGCCCGAACCCGGTCAGCGAGGCGACCAGCACGGTCAGCGGCACGGCCAGCGCCACCACCAGCGCGGAGTTCGCCAGATAGCGGAACAGCGGGACCAGCTCCGGCAGGCGGGCGTACGCGGCCGTGGTGGGTTCCGCCGGCCACAGCTCCAGCGTGCGGGGCGGCGGGGAACCGGTCGGCCGCAGCGAGCCGACCACCATGAACCACAGCGGGGCGACGAAGAGCGCCGCGACGAGGGCGGGCAGGACGTACCGCCCGAGCCAGCGCCCGACCACGCACTACCCCCAATCCGGTGACGGCCCGAATGCTCGGGCCCCGCCGAACCTATGGACCGCCGTACCGCCCGGTCATCGGGCACCTGTCGAAGATCTTCGTTCCGGTCTGCTACGCCTGTCGGAGCCGGTCACCCCTCCGGTCGGTGATGGCCGGTCAACCGGGCCAGCTTCAACGCCAGGTGCAGGCAGAGCCGCTCGGCGCCGTCCTTGAGGTCGGTGCCGGCGAGTTCCTCGATGCGTTGCAGGCGGTAGTAGAGCGTGGTGCGGTGCAGCCGCAGCTCGGCCGCGGTGGCGTGGGCGTTGCCCGCCAGGTCCAGGTACCGTTCCAGCGTCGCCAGCAGCGCCTGGTTACCCGGTACGGGCAGCAGCCGCGCCAGCCCCGGGTGGACGTCGGCCACCGTGAGCTGCTGCTCGCCGAGCCGGGCCAGCACGCGGTAGATGCCCAGGCCGGACCAGAGCACCACCCGGCCCAGCGTCGGCAGTTGCGCGCCGATCCGCGCGGCGTGCAGCGCCTCGCCGTACGACTCGACGACGTCGGCCAGGCGTGGCCTGGTCCGGCCGACCCCGACCACGGTCCGTTCCACCGAGCCGAGGCTGCGGGTGACGTGTTGCAGGTCGTCGTCGAGATGCCGGGCGGCGACCTCCGGGGTGGGCCGGCCGGCCGACGGTTCGGCGGGCAGCAGCAGCACCCCGTGGTCGTGCCGGACCAGGTGCAGCGCCTCCCGGGTGCCGGCCCGCCGTCGGGCCGCCACCAGCGACTGCTCCAGCGCGATCCGGGCCCGCTCGTCCGGCTGCCGCTGCCGGGGCGCGACGAGCCGGGCGACGAGCGCGATCCGCGGCCCGTCGGCGGCGATCATCCCCGCCTCCAGCAGCGCCCGGACCGCCTGGTCGCGGGTGTCCGGGCTGTCGGCGAGCAGCGTCCACGCCGCCTCGGCCTCGCTCTGCGCGGCCAGTTCGCCGAGCAGGTTCTCCCGGTACAGGGCCAGGGACAGCTCCTTGAGCAGCCCGGTCGCCGCCAGGTCGACGTCGGCCATGGTGCCGTCGGGATCGATGAACCAGACGAACCCGAGCAGCAGGTCGTGGTGGCGCACCGGCACGCACAGCCGGGGCAGCAGGTCCAGCTCCGGGCAGGCCGGCGTACGCACCGCCGCCCGGGCGTCGGCGATGCCGAAGTCGCGGAGCCAGGCGATCACCTCGGGGACGGTCTGCCGGCGCAGGATCGAGGCCCGGCGGACCTCGTCCACCGTGCCGGTCTGTTCGCTGTAGACGACGACGCGTTGCCGTCGGTCCTCGATCAGGGCGGGACGGCCGGCATGGGCGGCGACGGCATCGACGATGCGTTGCAGTTCGACCCGCACCAGGCCCCCTTCCTCTGAGTCAGACCACGGCGCCCGGGAAAGGCCCGGCCCGGCCATCATGATCAGGATCCTGTCTACACTGGTAGAGAGCGCCCGACCAGGCCCGTCCGTTACGGATACTGGGTGTTACGGCGTCCGGCGTCGATCTGGTGCCTAGGCTCGACGGTGATGAGCCCTCCACCCCTCCGGGTCCCGGGTGACCTCTTGGTGCACCTGCGACGGGCCCGCGACCACATGGACCGCCACTACACCGAGGCGCTGGATCTCGCGGCCGTCGCGGCGGTCGCCGGCATCAGCAAGCACCACTTCCAGCGGCTGTTCACCGCCACGTACGGCCGGTCGCCGGCGGCGTACCTGTCCCAGCGGCGCATCGAACGGGCCCAGGACCTGCTGCGGGCCACCAACCTCACGGTGACCGAGGTCTGCCACGCCGTCGGGTTCGCCAGCCTCGGCTCCTTCAGCAGCCGGTTCTCCGAACTCGTCGGCGAGACGCCCAGCGAGTTCCAGCGCCGCTGGGCGAGCACCGGGGCGCCGCGGATCCCGGGCTGCTTCGTGTTCATGTGGGGGCTCGCCGAGCGGCGCGGGTGACGTCGCACGATAGGAGAAGCCGGACGCCCCCGGCCCTGCCTAGCCTGGCCGCATGATTACCAACGTCTCCATCACCAGCGTCTTCGTCAAGGACATCGACGCCGCCAAGGCCTTCTACATCGACGTGCTCGGGTTCGCCGAACACACCGATGTCACCATCGGTGACGGCTCCTACCGGTGGTGCACCGTGAAGCACCCCAGCCAGCCCGAACTACAGGTGAACCTGACCGTGCCGGGGCCGCCGCTGTCGCCGGAGGTGGCCGGCATGTTCCGCCGGGCGCAGGACGAGGGCAGCCTCTTCGGCGTCGGCCTGGGCGTCGACGACTGCCGCAAGACGTACGACGAGCTGCGGGCCAAGGGGGTCGAGTTCCTCCAGGAGCCGGAGGAGCGCCCGTACGGGGTGGAGGCCGTGGCCCGCGACAACTCCGGCAACTGGCTGGTGCTGGTGGAGCCGCGGGAGTTCAGCCCGGCCGACTTCGACTGAGCAGATGCCTATCGGGGCGCATTCGTGGTAACCCAGGCGCGACGACCCGCGACGCGCCCGTGCGTCCCGATCGAGGAGATGGCACATGACGGCCACGGTTCCCGACGTGATCGACCGCTACTACCGGGTGATCGGCGAAACGGACATCGACGCCTTCGTCGCCTGTTTCGCCGACAACGCGATCGTCGCCGACGAGGACCAGACGTACGAGGGACCGGCGGCGATCCGCGCCTGGCGCGAGCGGACCGCCGCCGAGTTCGCCTACGACGCCGTACCGGAGCAGGTCGAGGAGGAGGCCGGCGGCAACTTCGTGGTGACCACCCTGATCACGGGCACCTTCCCGGGCAGCCCGGTCCGGCTGCGGCACCGCTTCACCATCCGCGACGGCCTGATCGGGGCCCTGGACATCCGACCATAACGAGCGGGGTGGATGCGCCGAGCAGATCTCGCCCGTCCGGCCTGGTACCGGTAGTGGTCAGCGGCCGGGGACGGCCATCTCGCCGAGTTCGGACCAGTCGTCCTGCGGCACCGTGAAGTTGACGATGCGCGGCGTCTCGGCGAGGTGCGGCGGCAGACTCTGCTGCGCCTGCTTGAAGTGCTCGGACTGCACGTGCGCCGCACCGGCGTCACCGTCGCGGAACGCCTCGACCAGCACGTACTCCGTCGGGTCGTCGACGCTGCGGGACCAGTCGAACCACAGGCACCCCGGCTCGGCGCGGGCGGCCCGGGTGAAGTCGGCGGCGATCTCCGGCCACCGGTCGGCGTGCTCGGGCAGCACCCGGAACTTCGCGGTGATGAAGATCATTTCAAGCGTCTCCCGTCCCGGGTTGCCCCGCGTGTCACCGATCGCCGCCCCACCGTATCCGCCGACCGGTCGACGTTGCGCTGGGACCCGTGGTCGACGGGGTGCGGCGGGCCGATGCGGGCGGGCATAGGGTCTGGCTGTGCCCGCCGAACCCTTTCGCGTCGCCGCTGCCGTCTACGGCATTCTCCAGGACCGGGGGAGGGTACTTCTTATCCGCCGTTCGGCGACCGGCTACCGCGACGGTCAGCTCAGCCTGCCGGCCGGGCATCTCGACGGCGGTGAAGATGCCGTCACGGGTCTCGTGCGGGAACTGCGGGAGGAACTCGGGATCGAGGCTGATCCGCAGCGCTGTCGTCTTGCCCTGCTCATGCACTCCGCGCCGGAGCATCCCGGAGATCGTGAGTACTTCCACCTGTTCTTCGCCGTGGAGCGCTGGAGCGGCGAGCCGTTCATCGCCGAGCCCGGCAAATGCAGCGAGCTGTGCTGGGTGGAGGCTTCGGCGCTGCCGTCGGACCTCGCCGACTACGTGGCGGAAGGGCTGGCGGCGATCGCGAGAGGCGACTCGTTGTCATTGCGGGGCTGGTGACGCGCCGGGCGCTGGGGCGGCCGCCATGCGGGCGGCCGGGCCGGGCGAACCCGGTCCCGGCCGTCCGCGTGCTGGCCACTGGCGAAACTACGGGTCAAGCGGCTCGATCCAGATGTTGCGGTACTGGACCGGGTCGCCGTGGTCCTGTAGCCGGATCGCGCCCGTCGCCGGACCCTCGGGCCGGCTGCCGCCGGTCGGGCCCTGGATCTCGACGTCGTCGTGCACCGTGACGCCGTTCCAGACGAGGGTGACGCGCGGCTTCTCGACCCTGTTGCCGGCGGCGTCGTAGCGGGCCTGCCGGTAGACGATGTCGTAGGTCTGCCAGGTCTGCGGCGGCCGCGCCGCGTTCACGTCGGGGGCCTTCTGCTGGTAGATGGCCGCGGCGTCGTTGGTCTGCGGCGGGTCGACGCCGAACGAGTCCAGTACCTGGATCTCGTAGCGGTCCTGCAGGTACACGCCGCTGTTGGCCCGTGCCTGGCCGGTCACGTCCGGCGGGTAGAGCGGCAGGTTGAACTCGACGTGCAGGCGGAAGTCGCCGAAGGCCTGCATGGTGCGCAGGTCCCCGTTGCGTACCGTCATGGCGCCGTTGGCGACCGCCCACTCGGGTTCGCGTCCGTCGGTGTGTTGCCACTCGGTGAGGTCACCGCCGTTGAACAGCGTGATCCGCTTGCCGTGCGGCCGGACGGCGAGCACGTCCAGGTTGACGTGCCCGGAGTCGGCGGCCTCCTTGCGGTACTCGACCAGGTTGCGGCCCTTGTTCAGACGCACGGTGGTGCTGACGGTGCCCCACTCCTTCCAGGTCACCGTGGAGGGGAAGACCGTCTGCTCGATCCGTGCACCGTTGACGTACAGGCTCAGCTGCTTCTCACCCGAGTAGGGGTTCGGGCCGTTGCTGTAGCGCATCGCCAGGTCGTACGTGCCGGCCTCGCGAACCTCGACGGAGATGCGGGTCGACGAGCCGTCCGAGGCGAAACCGGCGGCGAAGCCGGCGCCGGAGTAGCCGGCGTGGTCGGTGGCCATGCCGACAGCAGTCGTTCGGCCCTCCTCGGCCTCGAAGAACGTCTGCGGCTGCACCACTCGGCCCGGGATCTCGTTGAGCGTGTACCAGGCCTCAGTGTTCCACAGCTCCTCGCCGTCAGCGGATGAGAACGGACGCGGGGAGCGTACGTGCACCACGCGGCTCTCCTTCAGGCCCGGGATCTTCAGCTTGACGGTGCGGCGGTCGCCCGACAGCTCGGCCTTGCTCACCGTGAGCGTCTCCAGTTCGAGCTTGGGCCCGCCGTACTGGCTGGTGGCGCCGTAGCGCCACTGCGTCACCTGGTACGCGTCGGCGAGCTGCCGTGCGGTCTCGGCCGACAGCGGCTTGGTGTACTCCAGCTCGAATCCGACATGCGAGGCGCGCATCTGCTTGACGTCGAAGACCGAGGTGCCGTTGGGCGTGAGCTTCTGCAGGCCGTAGGTGAGTTTGCCCTCCTGGCCCCAGTTGCCGCCGGCGCCCAGGCCACCCACATAGATCGCGCCGTCGGGGCCGAGGGTGACCTCGTTGACGCCGGCCTCCAGGCCCTGCGTGTGCCGGAACACGGCACCCTGGTACTGCCCTTCGATCTTCTCGAGGAAGACGCGCTGCAGGCCGCCGTAGGTCACGTCGCCGACGACCAACTGCCCCGCGTACGGGCCCTGCTTGAGCAGCACCGGTGTGGACGGCGAGTTACCGATCTCGTTCTGCGGGATCCAGACGATGGGCCGGGTCACCGGCTTGTCGTCGAACGGGCCGGTGGGTGTCGTGTAGTGGTTGTAGAACGCGCCGTCCTGGATTTCGACCAGCTTGGAGGCGGGCAGCCAGCCGCCCTGGTTGTCCGTGACGAGGACCTCGCCACGCGGCCCCCACCCGATCCCGTTGGGGGTGCGTAGCCCCCCGGCGACGTAGGTGATCTTGCCGGTCTTGGCGTGCACCTTGATCGAGGTGCCACGGTTCGGCGCGGGCTGGGGCACGGTGGTGGCGCCGCCGTAGTTGATGGCCACCGAGAGGTTGAGGTGGAAGTACCCGTCGCGGTAGAGCAGGCCGAACGCGAACTCGTGGAAGTTGCCGCCCCACGGCCAGGTCGCCACCGTCTTGTAGTCGTCCGCGCGGCCGTCGCCGTCGGTGTCGCGCAGGGCCGTCAGCTCGTGCTTCTGGGTGACGTAGACCGTGCCGTCGACCACCGCCACTCCCTGAGGCTCGCGCAGCCCTTCCGCGAACTTGCGGTAGGTCACCTGCCCAGGGGTGGTCCGGCCGGTGACGCTCTTGACCACGTAGACCTCGCCGGTCGCGTTGTCGGTGCCGCCCCAGGTCGAGAGCACCAGGTCGCCGCCGGGCGTGAAGGCCATGCCGGTGACCTGCGGCTGGAACCCCTCGGGACGCAGGTCGGTGAGGGTGTAGCCCGGATGCACCCGGTCGAGCGGCAGGCCGTCGCCGGCCGAGTCGGCCGCGCCCTCGCAGTACTTCCACCCGGGGGCGGTGACGCGTACGACGCCGGCGTCCGTGCTCAGCGCGGCGGTTGGCACGAGCGAGAACCCGTCGGCGCCGGGGGGCCGCCACTCGAGCCGCAGCACCTGGTCACCGCCGTTCTCGAAGTACTCGACGAACAACGGGTGCAGGCCGGCGCTCAGGGTCACCGATCCCTCCCGGGAGGTCTCGGCGTGCAGGCCGTCGTGGTCGACGACGAGCTGATTGTCGATCGTGAGCCGGGACCCGTCGTCGCTGGTGAGCCGGAACGTGTAGGCGCCGTCGGTCGGCACGGCGAGGTTGGCGATGACGTGGCTGATGAATCGGTCGGACAGGCCGAACTCGTCGGTGGTGGTCCAGTTGATCTGCGGCATGAGCTTGTCGACGTTCGGCGTCTGGGCGGGCTTGAGGGTGCACAGTGCCGACAGCGGAACGCCCATGTCGTACGAGCGCAGGGTGACGCCGGGTTCCTGCGGCGGGACGTCGGCGGTGACGGGTGCGGCCGTGGCCGAGGTGACGGGGGCGGCGGCGAGCAGGGTCGCCAGAGCGGCACCCGCGGCCGCGAGCGCGGCGCGACGGCGCCCGCGCCGTCGGCTCGGTGCGGTCATGGTTCCTCCTGTTTTAGGCGGGGGACCCGGCCGTGAAGGGCGACACATCTTCCTTCTTTGGACGAGTTAGTACGGTTTCGCAACACGAAAGTTCGATGGCCGACACTAACACTTTCCATCGATGTAGCGGAACTTTTATATATAGAGATAAAAGGTGTGCGTGCTGGCGGCTGCCGGTCAGGGGCAGGGCGATGCCGCGCCCTGCCTCTGACCGGTGGAGCACTCAGAGGTTGTAGCCGCCGGAGACCTCGATGTCCTGAGCGGTGATCCAGCGGCATTCTTCGGAGAGCAGCGCCGCGATGAACATGCCGATATCGTCCGGTTCGCCGAGCCGGCCGAGCGCGGTCTTCGCCGCGAGGCCCGGGATCACCTCGGGGAAGCGCTCGAAGGCGTTGACGAGGAAGTCGAAGGTGTCTCGCTGCCACCTGTCGCGCAGTGCCGCCGCGACGGCCTCGCGAAAGGGCGGAAAGGCTGCGGTGTTGCCGACGTCCAGCGGCAGCGCGACGGCCGCGCCGCCGTCCTTCTCGATCATCGCGACCGTCTCCAATGCCCCGGCCTGGTTGCCGTGGTAGGTCAGGATCACGCCGTTCCCGCGTCGAGCGACTTGAACGGCGGTGCTCTGTCCGACCCCGGAGCTGCTGCCGCTGACGATGGCGATCTTCATGGTTGACTCACCCGTTCGTTCGTCGACCCACTGGCGGAGGTCGGGAGTGGCGTGCGTGGCCTGCGGCAGTAGTAGACGAACGCCGGTGGCAGGTTGGCCCACAACGTCCGGCTGGGCACGACCTCTTCGAAGCGCGCGCGCAGCATGCGCCGCAGCCGGAGGGCCGGCGGGGCCCACCGCGTGTGCGCGTACGCGAAGGTGGTGAACGCGCCGTCCGGGGCCAGGCTGTCGGTCACCGCGTCGAGCAGGTCGTCCTGGCGGCCCGGCGTGAACGCGGCCCATGGCAGCCCGCTCACGATCACGTCCGCGCGGTCGTGGCCGCGTTGCGTCAGTATGTCGCGCAGGCCGCGGGCATCGGCGACGGCGAGGTCGACCCCGGGGTAGCGAGCGACCAGGCGTTCGGCGAACCGGGCGTTGATCTCGATGGCCAGGTGCCGCCCGCGGCCGGTGAGCCGCTGCTGGATCGCCGCCGTGAACGCGCCGGTGCCGGCGCCGAGTTCCACGACCAGCGGCTCGCCGGTGCGGGGCACGGTCGCGGTGACCGCCTCGGACAGCGGCCGGCCGCTGGGGGTGAGGGCGGCGACGGTGAACGGGGCGCGAAGAAACTCGCGCAGGAATGCGGCACGGTCGTCGTTGCCCGGCGCTGGTGACGGCGCGGCGGCCGGGTTGGGTTGGGTCGCGGCGAGGGCGGTCATGGTGCGGTGCTCGTTCCGACGGCGTGGCGCTCGCTGGCGTCGAGCGAGGTCAACACCCGGGTCAGCCATTTGTTGCGGGTGCGGCGGGCCGCCGCAGAGACGCGGGTGCGGGGGAAGAGGGCGTCGAAGCCGTGGAAGCCGCCGGCCCAGATGTGCAGCTCGGCCTGTCCACCGGCGGCCCAGATGCGGGTGGCGTAGGCGACGTCCTCGTCGCGGAAGACCTCCGCCGTACCGGCGTCGATGTAGGTGGGCGGCAGGTCGGAGAGATCCTCGGCCGTGCCGGGTGAGACGTAGTCGGGCACGTCGGCGTCCTGAAGGTCACCGAGCACCGACCGCCATCCGAACTCGTTCATCTCGCGGGTCCACACACCCGGTTCGCCTGAATACTGCCGGCTCGACGTGGTGGTGTTGCGGTGGTCGAGCATGGGGCAGATGAGAACCTGGGCGGCGATCGCCGGGGTGCCGCGGTCGCGGGCCATCAGCGTGACGCCGGCGGCGAGGCCACCACCGGCGCTGATCCCGGCGACGATCAGGCGGGCGGGGTCGATGCCCAGTGCGGCGGCGTGCTCAGCGGTCCAGAGCAGGCCGTGGTAGCAGTCGTCGACCAGGGTCGTGCCGGTGGCCTCCGGTGCCAGCCGGTAGTCCACCGTGACCACCACAGCGCCGAAGCGGTCCAGCCATTCGAGCGGGATGTCGATCTGGGAGAAGCGGTCTCCCATAACCATGCCGCCGCCGTGCAGCCAGTAGACGCACGGCGCCGCGGTGAAGCCGTCGGTCCGTTGCGGGCTGAAGATCGACACCGGAATCTGGGCGCCGTCCGGGCGGGCAATGGTGACCTCGCGCCGCTCGACGGCGCGACGCTCGAGGAGGGTGTCCACCGGTGTCGAGGGGAGCTGGCGGATCTGCGCGAGCAGTTCGGGGTTGAGTTCGGATGACAGGGGCAGGTCCGCGAGCAGCGTCCGCAGCTCGGGATCGATGCCGGGTCGGGTCAGGGTCATGGTCGGCTCCTGAGGCGTCAGTGGTTGCGGTGGATGCTCAGAACGTGGGCTTGCCGCCGATGGGGACCGCGTCGGTGTAGTGCGACTCGCCGGCCAGCAGCGGCTGGAGCCGCGCGACGAATGCCTGCGCCTGCTCGGCGGCGAAGAACCGGGCGTGCGCCTCCCGGCTGGTCCAGCCCTCGGCGACGGAGACGACATCCGGGTTGGTGCTGGAGCGGCTGACCAGGAAGACGACGCAGTCCTCGTTCGGCAGCGATGGCGCGTCGAGCAGCAGGCCGACCAGCTCGTCACCGCGGCCCGGCTGCGCGGTCATGATGGCGTGGAATCCGTGGTTGACAGTCATGGTGGTATGTCTCCTTGATCCTGGTGAGCTCGCCTGATCTCGGCGGGGGCCGACTCGGCTGGGGGTGTGCTCCACTCTTCGGCGCGGACCGGTCCCGCTCATCAGTCATCTGTCTGCGACTTTGCGGGTCGCTGCCACACGCGCTTAGCGGACTACGGCGTCACCGGCGGCCAGCCCGGTCCGTTGGCCCCGCTCGCACCCAGGCCGAGCCGCTCCGGCCACGCGGCCCAGGTGCCGGCCGGTGCGGCGGATCGCCGGCCGCGGTGGTAGGGGCGTTAGGTCGTTTGACAGATGTACGGCGGCGACTGACGTTCGACCATCGAATGCATGACGAGGCATGCCGGGCGGGAACCCGCCGGACCGCCACCACCAGCAGTACGGACGCGCGAGGTTCGCGATCGGGCCCTGCTGGACCTGGACGACGGGCCGGTCACACCGTCGAACCGCGCCGAGCTGACGGCGGTGGCCGGGCTACTGAACGTGTTGCTGGCCAGCCTGGTCGTGTCGTCGCTGCAACACGAGCAGCACGCGCTACTCGTCCGCGCACCAGCGGACCGGACGATCGCGGAGTTCCTCTACGCCTGTGCCGACCGGGACCGCGCGGGTGCGCGGCTGCTTGCGGCGCGCATCCGGCAGCTCGGGTTCGCCGCCGACCACGATCCGCAGCACCTGGCCGGCCGCTCCCGGGTGGCATTCCAGACGTTCCCCGACGGCGACCTCGCCGGCATCGTGACCCAGGACCTGGTCGGGGCGCGGATCCTCGTCCAGACATTGCAGGAGGCGGTGCGCTGGGTCGGCGACGACGATCCCACCACCCGACGGCTGTTGGAACGGCTGCTCGAAGAGAAGGAGGCGCAGGCCGCCGACCTCAGTGCGCCGTGCTCCGCCGCTCGCCGGCCCCCGCCGGCTACCGGGGATCAGGGCCGGGCGACAGGGCATCCCTGAGTCCGGCACGCGAGGCGACGCCGAGCTTGGGAAAGATCCGGTACAGGTGCGCACCCACGGTGCGGTGCGACAGGTACAGGCGCTCGGCGATCTGCTTGTTGGTCAGACCGGTTGCCGCCAGTTGCGCGATCTGGAGTTCCTGCGCGGTCAGGGCGAGCGGACCATCAGACGGTACGTCGGTGAGCCGGTACTTGGTGGCGCGCAGTTCGGCGTGGGTACGTTCGAGCCACGGCGTGGCGGCCATGGCCACAAATCCGTCCCGCGCGGCCAGCAGGTGCCGGCGGGCATGGGACGGCGACCTGGCCCGGCGAAGCTTCTCGCCGAGGACGAGCCGGATCCGGGACGCCTCGAACAGCCACCGCTCCGCCGCCGGAGTGGCCAGCAGTTCCTCCAGCCGCGTCGCCGCCGCCTCGTCATCCAGGACCAGGACCTCCGCGCCCGCCAGGATGAGCGCCATCCGGGTCGACAGCGCGGCAACATCGGCGGACCGCATCGCCTCGACGTGCGCTCTGGCCTCGACCATCCGCCCGGTCCGGACCGCCGCCTCAACCAGGTCGAACATCACCCAGGTGCAGTGCGGCACATGTGAGGCGAGCACGCCGGGCGGGCTCATGGCGGCGGCATGGCGGAAGGCGGCATCCCAGTCGCCTTGGCCCAGCGCGGCCAGGGTACGCGGATGATGGGCGAACAATGCTGCCGCCGACACACCACGGGGAAGTGCCCAGTGGCTCATCTCGTCGGCGAGGGCGTACGCCTCGTCGAAGCGACCCCGCCCGGCGGTGATGATCGCCCGGTTGTACCGGAAGTACCACGCGAAGAACGAGAAACCGCCCTCAGCGCAGACCCGCTGGCCCTCCCGCGCGAGTTCCTCGGCCTCGTCCCAGCGGCCGACGAGGTAGTCGTCCAGGCACAGGTGCATGAGGGCGCCGAGGTGCCGCCGGGGTGGCCCCCCGTCCCGGCCGTGCTGTACGAGCCGCCAGGAGGACTCGCGGCAGTCGGCCAGGCGATCCAGGTAGACCGAGGCCGTGCCGATCCGCATGATCCGGGTGGGATCGGCGTCGTCCGGCAGCGAGTCGAGGATCGCGTCGATCTGCGGCAGCGCCGACGCCCCGGTGCGCACCGGGTCAGGAAAGGTCCTGCTCGCCAGGGCAAGGACCTCGGGCGGCTGCGGTTGCAGCCGGCCCAGCGCCTGGTAGAACGGCTCCCAGTACTCGGGGGCGCTGCCGTACCAGCACAACAGCAGCAACGTGTGCATGGCCTCGATCAGCGCAGGATCCTCGGCCCGGTAACCGTGGTCGCCGGTCTCGATGGCGCCGACGAGGAGACGGTGCGCGGTGTTCACGTCACCGTCGCCGTTGAGCATCAGGAAGGCCGCCGCGTTGGCCGCGTGCAGGGAACCGGTGCCGTCCGGCGCGGCCCGGCGCGCATCGGTCAGCAACGTCTTCGCGTCGTCGATGGCGCCGCTGGCCTCGGCACCGATGTACGCGGCCTCGGCGAGGCGCCGGCCCCGGCCGGAACTCGTCAGGCTCAGCTCGGCGGCGCGGATCAGCGCCGCGACGGCGGCGAACGCGTCCCCGCGGAGCATGACGCGATGTGCCGCGTCCTCCAGCAGCTCCGCCACCGCCTCGTCCGGTCCGACGGCGGCCGCCGCCAGGTGCCAGGCCCGGCGTTCCTGGTCCCCGCGTAGTGCGTCGGCGAGGGCGACGTGTGCGTTGCGGCGCTCCTCATGGGTGGACATCGCCACGATCGCCGATCGGATCAGCGGGTGCCGGAACGCGATCCGGGCGGTGGCATCATCCACCCGCACAAGTTGCGCCCGTTCCGCCGGGGCGAGGTCGGCAAGACCAGGCTGATCGTCGGGAACGGCGCGCAGAACCCGGATGTCGCCGGTGCCCTCGAACGTTGCCAGCAGCAGCAACTGGCGGGTCGGCTCCGGCAGCTCGGCGATACGTGCGGCGAACAGCGCTTGCAGCCGCTCACTGAGCGGAACCACTTCCGGTCGCGCCGCCGTACGGTGGACAGCACCCACCAACGTCGAGGGCAACTCCATCAAGGCCAGCGGATTGCCCTGGGCGAGGTCCAGCAGCCGCTGCCGGATACGAGGTGTCAGCTGCGGAAAGGTGGCGTCGACCAGGTGCCCGGCCGCCTCGTCGTCGAGCGGCGGGACGACGATCTCGGTCAGTCCCCGCGGATCAAGCAGGCTCGCCGTTCCCGTCCTGGCGGACGCCAGCAGGCCGGCCCGGCAACCGTCCAGGCGACGGGCGATGAAGCTGAGCACGACCGCACTGGCCCGGTCGATCCATTGGATGTCGTCGACGAGCAGGACCACCGGTACATCGGCGGCGACCGCCTTGACCAGCAGCAGAGCGGCGTTGCAGACCAGCAGCGCGTCCGGCGGCGGACCGGCACGAAAGCCGAGCGCCACCGCCAGCGCCTCCCGCGGACCGGGGGGAAGGCGCTCAAGATCGGCGTGGACCGGCAGGAGCAACTGGTTGAGGCACGAGTAACTGACGTCGGCCTCGAACTCCGACCCGGACGCCCGCAACAGTCGCATCTGCGCCGCGACAGCGAGGTCCGCCGCGGCGGCAATCAGGGAGGACTTGCCTACGCCGGGCTCACCCCGGATCAGCCACGCATCGCCGCGGTTCCGTACGCCGGTCACGAAATCGGACAGCTGCTCAACCTCGGCGTGGCGGCCGAAGAGTTTGCTGGTCGCCATGCCAGCCTCACGGTGCCGGACGCGATGTGCCCCGGCCGCGCCCGGCGGATCGTCGCGTCACGTCGTTGACGCCGATCCGCACCTGGCGGCGCTGCTCATCGGTCACTTCTGCTCCTCGGGCACAGCCGGACACCTGAACACACATGAAACCAGTCCAAGACCGGTAGCGGCTTGCCCAAAAGCCGCGAAGTCTAGCTCGATCCTGCCCGATTTGACGGGGTGCGTGACGCCGGGGCCCGCATCATCCCGCCAGGTTGGGGGCACCGCCTCGCCGGGGGTTTAATCGCACGCATGGCCCTCGACGAGCTCCGCTGCCTGTTGGCCCGCCACGCCCGACCCGACCTCACCACCGGGATCGACGATGTGTTGATCTTCAAGGCCGACCGGCCGTACCCGCCGACACCGGCCATCTTCGGCAGGGTGCTCGCAGTGGTGGCCCAAGGCACCAAGCGGTTGGCGCTGAATGATCGCGTCTACCACTACGGTGCTGGGCAGTACCTCGTCGCATCTGTCGACCTGCCCGTGAGCAGTCATTTCACCGTGGCCAGCCCGGAGCTTCCCGGCCTGGGCGTCGGCCTGAAACTCGACCCGACCGCCGTTGCCGACGTGCTGCTTCAGGTGGCACCCGGCGACCTGCCGGACATCGGCAACGACGTGCCGGCCGGCCTCGCCGTCAGCACCGCGTCCGCCGAGCTCCTCGACGCCGTCGTCCGACTCGTCCGCCTGCTCGACCAGCCGCGTGACATCCCTGTGCTTGCGCCGCTGGTCAAACGCGAGATCCTCTGGCGGCTCATCACCGGCGGCCAAGGCGCGATGGTCCGCCAACTCGGCCTGCCCGACAGCAGCCTCAGCCACGTCGCCCGTGCCGTGCGATGGATCCGCGACAACTACATGCAGCGCTTCCTCGTCGAGGAGGTGGCGCAACAAGCGGGCATGAGCGTGTCCGCCTTCCACCGCAACTTCCATGCCGTCACCGCGATGAGCCCGATCCAGTTCCAGAAACAGATCCGGCTCCAGCATGCCCGACTCCAACTCGCCGCGTACGCCGACGACATCGCGGCCGTCAGCCGCCGCGTTGGCTACGGCAGCCTGTCGCAGTTCAGCCGCGAATACCGTCGCCAGTTCGGCGTCCCACCAAGCCAGGACGCCACACGTCTGCGCAACGCCGCCCAGGTTGCCACCTGAACTCGCGGACAGCGCCCCGCTACGTCCCGGCGGTCATCCGGTGCTCCCGGGGGCTTACGCCACGGCGGCGTTTGAAGGCGGTACTCAGGGCGAAGGAGCTGCCGTAACCCACCTGATGGGCGACCGCGCCGACGGTGGCGTCGGGCTCGCGGAGCAGGTCGGCGGCGAGAGCCAGCCGCCATTCGGTGAGGTAGGACATGGGCGGTTCGCCGACCAACGCGGTGAAGCGGCGGGCCAGCGCCGCCCGGGAGACCCCGGTCTTGGCGGCCAGTGACGCCACGGTCCAGGGCTGGGCCGGACTGTTGTGGAGCATTTGCAGGGCCCGACCGACGACGGGATCGCTGTGCGCCTGGTACCAGCCCGGGGCCTTGATTCCAGGGCGCGCGAACCATTCGCGCAGCACCGCGATGAGCAGTAGGTCGAGCAGCCGGTCGAGGACCGCTTCCTGACCGGGGTCGTCCTTAACGATCTCGGTGGCCAGCAGCGGGACCAACGGCGAGTCCCAGGAGTCGCCGGGAACGACCAGCAGCGGCGGCAGCGCGTTCAGGAGCCGTCGGCTGACCTCGCCCTGCATCGTGTACGTGCCGGTGAGCAGCATCGTTGGGCCGTCCGAACTGTTGCCCCAGGTCCGTACCCCCAACTCGGTCATCTCGGACAGTTCCTGCCCATCCGTATTGGTGCAGCGCTGGCCCGGATGAATGACGACCTGCGGCGCCGTGGCCGGGTCGTCGGCGACGGTGTACGGGTCGGGGCCGCGGATGATCGCCACATCCCCAGGGTTCAGCCGTACGGCCGCGCCCTCGTCGGGAACGACCCAGGCGTCGCCTCGGACCATGGCCACCAGGGTGAGCGGCGCCTTGTCTCTGATCGCTATCGACCACGGTGGGGTCAGGACCGAACGCAGCAGGAATGCGCGCTGGGCCCGGGGGCCGTCGAGAAGACCTACGACTGCGTCCATGTAGACGACTAAACACAAAATCGCGAGCATTGGCTATGTGCCGTCTCACGCCGCTGCACTTCACTGGTCGGTATGACGAACGAACGAGAGCAGAAGACGATCCTGGTCCTCGGCGGCACCGGCAAGACCGGCCGCCGCATCGTGGAACGCCTGCGCCGACGCGGAGTGCCGGCCCGGGTCGGTTCCCGCTCCGCCCAGCAGCCCTTCGACTGGACCGACCAGGCGACCTGGGCGCCGCTGCTGCGGGACATCGACACGGTGTATGTCTCCTACTACCCGGACCTCGCCGTGCCGGGCGCACCTGAGACGGTCGGTGCGTTCACCGAACTTGCGGTGGCGTCCGGGGTCTCCCGGTTGGTGCTGCTGTCCGGCCGCGGTGAGGAGGAGGCCCAGGTCACTGAGGGGCTCGTCCAGTCCTCCGGAGTGGAGTGGACAATTCTGCGGTCGAGCTGGTTCAGCCAGAACTTCAGCGAGGACTACCTGCTGGAGCCGGTGCGTGGCGGTGAGGTCGTCCTGCCGGTCGGGACCGTACCCGAGCCGTTCGTGGACGCCGACGACATCGCCGAGGTGGCCGTGGCGGCACTGACCGGGAACGGGCACGCGGGTCAGCTCTACGAGCTGACCGGGCCCCGATTGCTCACCTTCGGCGAGGCGATCGCCGAGATCTCCACGGCGACCGGCCGGAGCATCGACTTCGTGCAGGTGTCTCCCGGGCAGTACGCGGACGCGCTCACCGCCGAGGGCGTTCCGGTCGGGGTCGTCGAGTTGCTGACGTACCTGTTCACGACCGTGCTGGATGGCCGCAACGGCCATTTGGCCGACGGGGTTCAGCGCGCCCTGGGCCGGGCACCCCGGGACTTTGCCGACTACGCCGCGGACACCGCGGCGACCGGCGTGTGGGACCAGGAGTAGCGCAGGATGCGAAGAAATCGAAGACAACAGCGTTGCTGCTCTCTGGCTCCTTCTTCGATCCGGCTGGCAATCTACGCAGCCCCCTCGCCGCACACGGCTTGCTTCATTAGCGCGCGGCGAAGTTCCTCGACCGTTGGCATCCCTTGGTCGCCGCCATCCATCTTGCGGTACAGGCGGCAGGAGAGGCTGGTTGGTTCGTCTGGCCGACGGAAGGGGTCAGTGCCGTCGACGAGGATCGTCGGAGAGCCGTGCATGCCGGTGCGGTCGGCTTCGGCCGGCTCGCGTACGACCTGGTGGATGACGGTCACGTCGGTGCGGCCGGCGATCGCTTCGTCGAGCCGGTGGCTGAGCACAGCGGCGTGCGGGCAGCCCGGAACTGAGAGCAGCGTGACCAGCATGATCTCCTACCCTTCGGTGGCCGTTCGTGCTCGGCACGATAAACCTTCCAGCGTGGTGGAAGGTCAAGGGCGTACGGTTGCCTCATGCGTATCGGTGAGCTTGCCGCCGCCAGCGGCGTGAACGCCAAGACCCTACGGTTCTACGAAGAGATCGAGCTCTTGCCGAAGGTGAAACGGACGGCGGCGGGCTACCGTGACTACCCGCAGGAGATCCTGGCCCGCGTGCGGTTCATCCGCACCGCCCAGGCGGCTGGGCTGACTCTCGCCGATATCGGCAGCATTCTGGCCGTTCGCGACGGCGGGCATGCGCCATGTACGCAGGTCGCCGATCTCATCGGCCGGCACCTGGCGCAGGTCCGCGCGCGCATCGCGGAACTTGAGACCGCCGAGCGGGAACTGCGGCATCTCGCGGACAGAGCTGAGGCGCTCGACCCGTCGCAGTGTTCCGGAACGGACATCTGTCAGATCGTCATGGTGGGAGCGCGGCGGCCCGAACGCCGGCATGACGTTCGACCCGACCAACGGGGCATCGGATCAGGCCGCCGCACCGGCAGCGACTCGGGTACGCCGTGAGGCGTTACTCGTAGAGCTCGGGTGGCGCCGGGATGATCTTTCCGCCGGGCGGGACAGCGATCTTGTTCGTCGCTCCGATCTCCGACAGCTCCATCCGGTACACCAGTCGGGTGCCGTCGGCGCGGGGGAGCACCGTTTCGAACGACCGGACATAGCGATCCTCGATGACGGCCGTGAAGGGAATCGCGGTGGCCTTCGCCGTGAGGATGGTCCTCAGATGCTTCACGGTCATCATCGTGTTTTCCGGTCCGTCGATCCGGGACAGATCGAACGTGCCGCGAATCGTGCGGTCGTCGCTCTTGTCGGCGGTGGTGGCCGCCCCGGCCATGCTCAGCCCCATCGCCGGATCGGCGACTGCGGCGAACGCGCAGTTCACGCGCATGAGTCCGAAGATGAGCTCGATGAACGCCTCGGGTCCGAAGCCGAACTCGCCCTGGGCGTACATCCGGTCGGGAACCGTCACGAACGTGGACTGCGAGTATTCGGTGAGATGGGTGACCTCGGTGGCACGGGCTGCCGTTGAGACGGCGCCGGTGAGCATGTCCCGGTCCGCCCGTACGGCAAGCTTGTAGTCCGTGCTGCGGGTCGCGGCGACCGCCTCAAGGAAGACCTTCAGCGTTTCCTCGTCGGTTCGCTCTGATGGCGCGGCGACCGCCTGGCTGGCGGTCAGGGTTGCCGCGCTGAGGATGCCGAGCAACAGACCGGCCAGTCGGGTCGCGCGCATGGTGCTCTCCCATCATGACCATGCATTAACGAATCTCTATCAGCTTAACTCAGTGGGAGTGCGTGGGCTATCGGCAAAGCGACTCGGCTCGGCAGTGCCCCAACGGCGACTCACCCGGTGATTGCGGATCCGCTCGGCGTGAGCCGCTCTCGCCAGCGGGTGGCGGCCAGGTCACACGCGGCCACGAGCGGGAGGCACTCCCCGTCCACCCCGGCACCGGACGCCCAAACCGCTGCCACGCTCGACGATTCGAAGAAGTTGACGTTGGGGCACCACGTCGCCACGACGGATGCCCCCGGACGGTATGTCGGTACGTAGACCACGGCGGAGAGGTCGCCCCGAGCAGGGCGTCCCTGCTCGAAGTGAATCTCGACGACGCGACCGTCCGGCGGCGACGTCGAATGGATGCTGCCCGAGGCGTCGAGCGCGCCGAGGATGCCGAGGGCGTCGATCGCACACCAGGTGTGCCAGGTCCGTCCGGCGAGCAGGAGGCGATGCCGAGTGGTTTCCAGCGTCAGCCCGAGGGCGCCGGTCACCCGCAAGTTGTCGTCGCGCCGGACGCGTCCGGCGGCGACCAGCGCGTCAAGTTCGTGGTGCACGTCAACGTGGCCGGCCGCCGTCGCGACATTCAGCTGCGTCTCGGGAACCGGATTCCCGCTGTGCAGGAGACGGAGGAATGCCTGGCGGACGAGCTCGTTCTGGACCTCGCTCAGTTCGGGGAGAGGTAACGTCCGCACCTACGACCTCCGGAGGTGTCCTGCGGTCGGGCCATCACGACGCGACGACATCGGCGCTGGTCAGTGCCTTGGCCGGAGCCTATCGACGCGGGTCCGCAAGTGACCACCGGCTGTTCGGTCAGGGCTTCCCGCCGAGGACCTGGTCGGCTGCGGGCCCCGGAAGGCCGCGGTCCTCGGTCAGGTGGTGGTGGACCAACGCGACGGCGTCGGACGGCCGTAGCCGGTGATGGGCGAGGCCCGTGGTGATGCGGGCGAGGCGGCCGCCGTAGGACGCGGGCAGACGGTCGACCAGGCCCCGCAGCATCGCGTACTCCGCGGCCAGATACATCGCCCGCAGCGCCGGTGAGTGGAAGTAGCGCTGGTAGTAGCTCACGCCGCCAACGTGCACGACCTCCGGGCTCATGTCCTGCTGCCAGACCCGTTTCCCGTTCGCGGTCTCGCCGAGTGAGTCCTCGGTACGGTGCGCGAGTGGCCGTACCGGGTGGGTTCGGTACCCGTTGGCGTACGCGCTGACCTGGTAGGCGACAAGCGTGTCGAAGAAGGGGCTGCCGCCGGGTGGGCAAGGTCGGCCGTGCGCGTCCGGCGGCAGCACTTTCAGAAGTTCCCGGCGCTGGCGGGGGCTGGGCACCCGGCAATGGGTCCGGGGATGCATCAGAGAGATGTTCGAGCCGTTCCAGTCGTAGTTCGTCGGGCTCATCGCGGCTCCACCTCGTTGCAGCGCGTGGGCCGCCTGGAGGTTGACGAAGGCGAAGTGGGTGCAGGCGATCGGTAGCCCGTCGGCCACCGGGTAGGTCCAGATCCCGTTGACCGCGACATCGTCGGCGATCGTCGCCATCTCGGTGAACAGCTGCGGGGCGAGGACGAAGCAGTCGATGTCGAGCCAGCCGAAGTTACGGTCGTTGGCGCTGAAGAGGAACTCCCAGGTCGTGTTGTCATCGACGCCGAGGCGGATGTTGTGCAGTGGGCGGTCGACGTTCGCCCGAAGCCAGTCGACTTCGGCGTCGGGCAGGTCGGAGCCGAGGAGAACGAGGTTGACGTCGGCCGGGACGTGCCGCTGTGCCTGGTAGACCCAGTGCAACAGCCCACGGGTGAAGTACATGTAGAACGGGTCGGAGCCGCGAAGTGATCGGCAGAAACGGTGTAGCTCCCGCTGGTGTGGACGATCCTCACGGTCGCGGCGGGCCTGCGCCCAGGATCTGCGCACCGGTGCCGGTACCGCTGCCCGGGCGATACGGCGTGCGTTCAGCCGCCGGCGGTCGGCGCGTTCGGCGAACGCAAGCACGTTGCCCCACTTGTCGCGTACTTCGAGGGTGCGGTTCGACACGGGGGTGATACCGAGTCCGACCTGGACGTCAGCGTGACGTCGACGTAGGTCGGTGGCGAGGGCCTCGATGTCGTCCACCTCGAACAGGGCGTCCCAGGCCTGCTCCGCGAACTGGCGTAACGACACGTCGCCCGACTGCGTCACGGCCTGCAGCAGTACCGCGGCGGAACCTCGCCGGACCACCGCCGCGACCGGGGGATCTTCGAGCAGTTCGACGTGGGTGAACCCGAGCCGGTCCCGGTAGTACTCGGCGGCTTCGACGACCTGGTCGACCAGGAGACAGGGGACACCGTGCAACCGGACGTGTTCGCGGTTGATGCCACCCATCGCGTCCGCTCCTCAGTGTCACGGTGGTGCCGTCCTGGCATCCGGAATCGCGGATCTGACAGACGCTACCGCCTGTCGCGGTTCAGCCGCCAGAGCCGGCACGGCGCCCCACGACGATCCATGTCATCTGCTCCGCCCGGTTGGTAGCCTGCGTCGCATGCGGCGCGCCCTCGCACTTCTCACGATCCTCGGTGTGCTCGCCGGAGCCGGCTGCGACGGCACGAGCCCACCCGAGGCCGGCACCGCCGCCCCGCTGGTGACCCCCGGGCCGGCCGGTGACGCCTTCTACCAGCCGCCCACCCGGCCGGCCGACGCCAAACCGGGGCAGCTCATCTGGGCCAGACCGGTGCCGAGCCCGGACGGGCTGACCGGGTTCGCCATTCTCTACTGGTCCACGGCGACGAGTGGTGACCTGGTCGCCGTGTCCGGCGTGGCGTTCCAGCCGGAGGAACCGGCGTCGGCCGGTCCGCGGTCGATTCTGGCCTGGGCCCACGGGACGGTCGGTCTGGACGACAGTTGTGCCCCGTCGCGTGGCTACGCCCGAGGTGCTGGAGACTCACTTGCCCTGGTGCGGCGGGCCATCGCGGAGGGTGCGATCTTCGTCGCCTCGGACTACGAGGGGCTGGGGACACCGGGCGAACACCCCTTCATGGTCAACGAGGCATCGGCGCGCAACGTCCTGGATTCGATCCGCGCCGGCAGCCAACTGTTCGACGCGACCGGTGCGAGCGCTTTCATTCTCGGGCAGTCGCAGGGGGGCGCGGCCGCGCTGTACGCGGCCGAGATCCACGCCAAGTACGCACCCGACATCCGTCTGGTCGGAGCGGCGGGAGTCGCCGTCCCGGCGGGTCTCGACGAACTCGACGCTCAGCTCGCCGGTGGTCCCTACTTCGGCTACGTCCTGATGACTGCGCACGGCTACCGGACGGCGTATCCGCAGGTCGCGATGGACGGACTGACGGCGGCCGGCAGCACCGCCCTCGACCAGATCCCCGGCAAGTGCGTAGACGAGATTCTAGGGGAGTACGCCGACGGTAGGACGGACACCTACGGCACCGGCGCTGTCCTGGATGCACCCGAGGTCCGGGCGCTGCTGGCGAAGAACGAGCTCGGCGGCACGGCGCCGGACGTGCCGATCATGCTTGTGCACGGTGAGGTCGACGACACGATCCCCCTGCGAAATGCGCGCGAGTTGCGCCAGCGATATTGCGCCGCGAGCGCGATGATCACCGCAAAGCTCTTTCCCGGCAAGGGACACGTCGACGTCCTGCCCGCCGCCCTGCCCGAGATCCTCGCCTTCTTCAAGCAACGGCTGGCCGGTGCCACCGCCTCGTCCACCTGTGCCGCCCCTGCGTGAGACATCGGCGGCAGTGGTTGACTTCCGGTTAGCCGGATGCTTCGCTGAATCGCGGATCGCGCGAGAGGAAACGCGGTGAGTACTGCTGCCACGCAGGACAGGGAACGCGCCCGCCGACCGATACCCGTGCTACTGCTGTCGACGTACGAACTCGGCCATCAGCCCTTCGGGCTTGCCTCACCGGCGGCCTGGTTGCGCGCTGCAGGCGCCGAGGTGACGGCAGTCGATCTCGCTGTTGAGTCGTTCCCCGAGGCGTCCGTCAAGGCTGCCGAGGTGGTCGCCTTCTATCTACCGATGCACACGGCCACCCGGATGGCGGTCGAGCTCATCCCACGGGTGCGCGTCCTCAACCCCACGGCACACCTGTGCGCGTACGGCCTCTACGCGCCGGTCAACGAGAGCCTCCTGCGTGCGCTCGGCGTCGACACCGTCCTCGGCGGCGAGTTCGAGGCGCCGCTGAGCGCCCTTGTGTCCGAACTTTCGCAATCGCCGCCGGCCTTACCTCACCCGCCGGTACGGCAGACGCTGCCGCTGATCTCCCTGGACCGACAGACGTTCCGGCAGCCCGACCGGGCGGGACTGCCACCACTGACGTCGTACGCCTCGCTGCAACTGCCCGACGGCACCCGACGGACTGTCGGCTACACCGAGGCCAGCCGCGGCTGCAAGCACGTCTGCCGACATTGTCCGATCGTGCCGGTGTACGGCGGACGCTTCCGCGTCGTTCAGCGTGACGTCGTCGATGCGGACGTGGCCGCCCTGGTCGAGACGGGCGCCGAGCACATCACGTTCGGCGATCCGGATTTTCTCAATGGGCCGACGCACGCCGCCGCGATTGTCACCCGCCTGCACGAGCGGTTCCCGGCCCTCAGCTACGACGTGACGATCAAGGTAGAACACCTGGTCGCCCATCCGCAGATGATGCCGCTGCTGCGCGACACCGGCTGCGTGCTCGTCACCACCGCGGTGGAAAGTTTCGACGACACCGTTCTCGAGGTGTTCGACAAGCGACACACCACGAAGGATCTCGTCGTCGCCCTTCGCACGTTGAGAGAGGTCGGGATCGCGGTCAACCCGACGTTCGTGGCGTTCACCCCGTGGACGTCGCGGGAAAGCTACGCGGACTTCCTGACGGCGGTCTGCAACCTGGGTCTGGTGGAGTCGGTGGCTGCGGTGCAGTACGCCATCCGCCTACTGGTCCCCGCGGGGTCACGGCTGCTCGACCGTACCGACATGCAGGAGCACCTCGGAACGTTCGACCCCGAGGGACTGTGTTACCGCTGGACCCATCCGGATCCGCTGATGGACGAGCTGCAAAGTGCCGTCTTCGCCGTCGCCGAGGATGCCGCACGCGTCGGGTGGAGCCGAGTCGAGGTCTTCGATCGGGTACGGCAGCATGCTGCGCAGCTGCTGGGTGGACCGGAGGCGGAGAAGCTGGCCGCGTTGGAACCGACAGCGAGCACCTCGGTGGCAGTTCCCTACCTGACCGAGCCCTGGTTCTGCTGTGCGGAGCCGGTTCGCAGCCAGCTGGAACCCCTGCTCTAGGGTTTCGGGACCAGGTCCAACTCGTCCGGGACGGCGAACGTCAGCACCTGCTGGCAGAAGGTGATCCAATCAGGGGTTACCGCATCGAACACGACATCCTCGCCCGGCCACATGGCGCGGGTCACCGTGTAGTCGTCGTGCAGGAAGACAACGCTGTCGTCGGTCAACTCGTCCGCCCGGGCGGCCGCGTCCCATCCGGCGGCGACACGTAGCTGGCCCAGCTGATACGCCTTGCAGTACGGCCGCCACAGGTGATCGTCGGCGCTGGTCGGGTCGAGGCGCACCTGCACCGATCGCAGCGCCCGGGCAGTGTCCAACCGGCCCGCCGCGACGGCGATGTCGTACGCCGTGCGCTGCTCCGGCCCGGTGCCGAACGGGTCGGCACCGTGGTCGAGCAGTAGCTGCACCATCGGCGTGTCGCCGCGGCCGGCGGCGCGATCCAACGCCGACCAGCCGTCGTCGTCCCGCGTATCGACGATCGCACCCGCATCGAGTGCCGCCGTGGCCGCCTCGATTGATCCATTCGCGACGGCGGTGAACAGCGGCGCGGACTTGTCCTGGCTTTCGGACACGATGTGCTCCCGGTGGTTGTGCACACGTACCTTTCGGACATCGTAGGTATCGGGAGAACCGGATGCCAGTTGCACGTGGAGGCGAGCAGGCCTGTCCGGCCGGGTGTTGACATCCGGTTTTCCGCAAGGTTCCGTATCGGTGAGCGCCCGCAACGAAGAACGTCATTGTGGCGATGGCACGGGAGGTGGGAGTGCTGCCCGAGCAATCAACCCGCCTGGCGTCGATGGCCGAGGCCGTCCCACCGCCGGCGGCGCAGCGTCCTGAGATTTTTCCGCGCGGAGTCCGGCCCGCCGTGTTCCGGGCACTGTGGCTTGTTCTGCTGCTGCTGTTCCTGGTCCTGGCCGGGCTGGTCGTCCAGTTCGCACGGCTGCGATGACAGCCGTGGCAGGCGGCCGGAAGGAGGTGAGGTTATGGCCCAGGTTGAAGCGGAGCTCTCGGCGCTCGAAATGACCGACGAGGAGCTCGCGCGTGTGTTCGGCGGATACGTGGAGCCGGTGGACAGCGAGTGTCCCCCGGAAATCGCGTCCGTCGACTACTCGACGTCCGAGTCGGTGGTGCTTTAGTCGGCCCGATCGGGTAGCTGTGGCTCGACGTGTCGAACGGGGCACGTCGAGCCTTTCAGGTCCTGGCACACATCTGCGCCGAAGTGATCCATCAGCGTCACCAGCACAGGTCCATCCCTACCGCTCATGATCGGGGCATCAAATGACCATGCCGCAGTACCGGGACGCCGCCACGGAGATCAGCGCGCTGCTCGACCTTGAGCAGCCGCCGGTCGCGGTCGCGTTCGTGGAGCAGGTCCCTGACGGGGTCGAGACGACCACCGCTGTGTCCCCCTCGGCCTGCGCCTTCTGGCGGCGGGGCGAGCAGGAGGTGTTCTTCGCGGCCGCAGCGCAGCACTACAACTGCCCGGTGGGTTCCATGGTCATGGGCTTCGATATGCCCGCCGAGGTCATGCAGGAGCTCGGCGGCCTGGTGGAAACCATGTGCGGATGGTCCTACCTGGGCGCTGAGGAGGGCGCCAAGATTCCCTCGGTGGGCGGCAACGCCGGTGGTGCCGTCTACGGGCCGCTGGGATCGTTTCCCGTCACCCCGAAGGCGGTGGTGATGTGGCTGACCCCAAAGCAGGCGATGGTGTTCAACGAGGCCATCGGCACGGCGAGTTGGGCGGCGACCCCGGCCCGGGTGGGTGGACGCCCGGCCTGCGCCGCGATCCCGTTGGCCCTCGGCTCCGCGACGCCGACCCTCTCGTTCGGCTGCATCGGCATGCGGACCTTCACCAGCATCGCCGACGACCGGATGCTCGCCGTCGTGCCCGGTGACCAGATCGAGTCGTTCACCGCGGCCCTGAGGTCCACCGCCGAGGCCAACGGCAAGATGCTCGGCTTCTACCAGAGCCGACTGGCGGCGGTCACCGCATCGTGACCGTTCGCAGTTGGTAGGCATCCACCAGCCGATGGCGTAGCGTCGGTCGAACGGCCATGCAGGCCGCGGCCGGCGCCGCGCCGGCGGGACGCCTCCGGGAGGTTCGACCGAATGGGACGGCCGGCCACTGTCGCCCCCGACAACACGCCACTACCGGAACGGGAGCTGCTCGCCCGCGTGTTCCGCACGCTCGGCGAGGCCCGGCGGCTGAGCATCATCGAGCTGATCATCGAGCATGGCGAGCTGTCGCAGTCGGAACTGTTCCAGCGGCTGAGCATCCCGCAGTCGCGCGCGTCAGAACACCTGCACTGTCTGGTCTGGTGTGGATTCCTCACCGTGGAGCGACGCGGGCGCCGGCTCATCTACCGGGTCGCCGACGAGAGGGCGCAGGAGTTCCTCAGGCTGGCTCGGACGTTCCTCAGCGAGAACGAGGCGGCGATCACCACCTGCCGCGCGCTCTGACGAGCCCTTGTCCCGCCACTCGCCGCGTGTCTAACATCGACGAAAACCGGTTTACCGGATTCTTCGTGGTTGAAGCCGTCAGGAGCGCCGCGTGGGTGGATCGCCGTACCGGCCGGACGATCCCGACGACCTCGCCGTCACGCCGGCCGAACGGCGGCTCTGGCTGCTGCACCGGATCGCCCCGGACGACCCGGCATACCACGTGTGCCTGCCGATCCGCATCGACGGGTTGCTCAACCTGGCGACCCTCCGTCTGACGGTCGTCGCCCTGATGCGCAAGCACCCGGCACTGCGCTCCCGCTACGTCGAGCGCGACGGCGAGTTGTGGCGACGGGTAGACCGCCGAGCGATTGATCCGATGGCACTGGTCGAACTGCCCGCCGCGCAGGTTCCCGCCGTCGTGCGGGGCATCGCCCGCCGCCCGATCGACCTCGCCGCCGGCCCGGTCACCCGCTGGACCCTGCTGCGCGTCCGCCGCGACGAGCATGTCCTGGTCTTCTCGACACATCACATCGTGTTCGACGGGGCGAGCCTGGCCCCTCTCAGCGCCGACCTGACCTCACTGAGCGCCGCACTGGCCGCGGGACGACCCCCGCCCGCAACACTGGAGGACCGCGGCCGGGGTGGCTCCGACACTGACGACGACGCGCCGGTCCACCCGCCGGACGACCATGACCGACCGGCGGACGATCTCACGTTCTGGCGGCGGCAGATGTCCGGCCCGCCGACTCCCGTCTCGATCTGGCCACCCGACGCCGCACCCACCGGCCGGCCCCGGACACCGGCCGCTGTCACGTACACCACCATCCTCGGCTCCGACGAGGTGGACCACCTCCGCCGCTTCGCCCGCCACCGATCCGCCACCATGGCCATGGCCCTGCTGGCCGGGCTCGCGGCCACGATCCACCGCTACACCGGCCACCACGACCTTGTCATCGGCACCCCGGTCAGCCTCCGCGAAACCCCTACCGACCTGGCCCACATCGGGCTCCGGCTCAACCCGCTGCCGCTACGCCTGCGACCCACCCCCGCCACCACTCTCGACGCTCTCGTCCGCCAGTGCCGCGACACGCTGCTGGACGCCGTGGAGCACCGGCACACCCCCTTCGAGACCATCGTCGACGTGGTCGGCCCACCACGATCGCCACGGCACACCCCGCTGTTCCAGGTGCTGCTCACCTACCAGACCGAACCGTCCGCACCCCGGCTGCCCGGCGTGGTCACCACGTCGCTGCCACCGCCGACCCCGGCCGCGAAATACCACCTCAGCCTCACCGTCACCGCCACGGCCGACCGGGTGGCACTGACCTTCGAAGCCGACGCGGCCGAGTGCCGCGCCGACACGCTGGAAACCTTTGCCCAGCACGTCGGCGAGTTGCTGCGGGCGGGCATGGCCGATCCGCAGCGCCCGATCGGGGCCCTCGCGGTGTCCGGAAGCACGGCCGCGCCGTACCGCCGACGGATCGAGTCCAGCGGCGCGCCAGACGGCCTCGCCCGCCTCGTCGAACAGACAGCCGACCGGCAACCCGACTCCGTCGCCGTCTACGGTCACCACGAACAGGTGACCTATGCCGCCCTCGATCGCCGCGCGAACCAGCTCGCACACGAGCTGCGGGCTCGTGGCATCGCACCGGAGCAGGTGGTCGGGGTGTACCTGCCACGCACCCCGGACCTCCTCGCCACCCTTCTTGCCGTGGTCAAAGCCGGTGCCGCCTTCCTGCCGCTGGATCCCGACCTGCCGGCTCACCGGATACGGCTGATGCTGACGCAGGCCCGGGCGACGCTGTTGGTCACCACCACCGCACTGGCGGCGCAGGCCGGTCACCGCGGTCCGACCCTGCTCATCGACGCCGGCGACACCGTCGCGCGCGGTCGGCCGCGCCGCCGGCCGCGGGTGCCGACCGACCCGGCCAACCTGGCGTACGTCCTGTTCACCTCCGGCTCCACCGGCCTACCCAAAGGTGTGGCGATCACCCAGGCAGGAGCCGTCAACTTCCTGCGCTGGGCGACGGGGGAGTTCGGCCGCGACGCGCTCGCCGGCCTCGTTGCCCTCACCTCCGTCGGCTTCGACCTGTCGATCTTCGAACTGTTCGCCCCGCTCGTTGCCGGTGGCGCGGTTATCCTGGTCGACCGCCCGCAGGCACTCCCGCCGCACCCGGCCGCCCCGCAGGCAACCCTGGTTAACACGGTGCCCTCGGTGCTCGACGCACTCATCGACGCCGACGCGCTGCCGGCCGGGCTCCGGTGCGCCAACCTGGCCGGCGAGCCGTTGCCCCGTGAGCTCGTCTCCCGGCTGCGTCACCACCTGCCGGACCTGACCGTCCGCAACCTCTACGGACCGTCCGAGGCGACCACGTACGTCACCAGCGGCATGGTGGGCGACGGCGACGGGCCCCCCGCGATCGGAAGTGAGGTCGCCGGGGCGCGGATCTGGCTTGTCGACACCGACGGACATCCGGTGCCCGACGGCATGCGCGGCACCCTGCTCGTCGGTGGCCCGCCGCTGGCCCGGGGTTACCTGCACCGTCCCGCGCTCACCGCCGAGCTGTTCGTGCCGGACCACCTCGGGCCGGCGACGGGGGACCGGCTGTACCGGACCGGTGACCTGGCGCGGCGTGGGAGGACCGGCACGATCTGGTTCCTCGGCCGGCTGGACCGTCAGATCAAGGTGCGGGGTGTGCGGATCGAACTCGAGGAGATCGAGCGAGTCCTGCGCGACCACCCGGCGGTCCGAGACGTCGCGGTGGTGCACACCGCCGCGCCACACGAGCGGCTCGTTGCGTTCACCGTCCCCGGTCCCGTGCCGCCCGAACCTGGCGAGCTGGCGGCCTACCTGCGGCAACGGCTGCCCCCGGTGATGACCCCGACCGCCTGGTCGACCCTGGACCGGCTGCCCCGCACGGACAACGGCAAACTGGATCGGCGCCGGCTCGCCGAGCACGCCGCCGGCGTCGCACCCGCCCGAACCACCGCCGTGCCGCCCCGTTCCGAGTTGGAGCGGACCATCGCCCGCGTCTGGTGCTCCGTCCTGGACCGGCCGGACGTCGGCGTGCACGACGGCTTCTTCGACCTCGGGGGCAACTCCCTGCTGCTGCTCAAGCTTTACGGTCAGTTGCGCGCCGCGATCGACGGCGACCTGCAGGTGGTCGACCTGTTGCAGTGGCCGACCATCGCCGCGCTCGCGGACCGGCTGCAAGGATCGGGCCGCACCGAGCATGCCGCCGCCGGCAACGCCGCACCCGCTCACCGGCCGTCCGACGCTGCCGCCGGCCGGGGACGGGCCCGCGCGGCCGCACGCCGGGCCGCCCTCAGACGTCGCGGAGGTGAAGCCGATGACGACGACGCCGAGCCGACCGGCCGCTGACGACCCGGCCGGCGCCGAACCGGTGGCGGTGGTCTCCATGGCCGGCCGGTTTCCGGGAGCACCCGACATCGGCACCTACTGGGCGAACCTCTGCGCCGGCATCGAGAGCATCACCAGGTGGACACCGGACGACGCGATCGCGCGTGGGACCGAACCGCGACGTGCCCGCGACCCGCGATTCGTCGGTGCCGAAGGGGTGCTCGAGGGTGACGACCTCTTCGACGCCGAGTTCTTCGGATTCACGCCCCGGGAAGCCGAGCTCATGGACCCACAGCACCGGATCTGCCTCGAGGTGGCGTGGGATGCGTTCGACACGGCGGGATACGACCCCGCCACCCTCGACCGCCCGGTCGGGGTGTACCTCAGCGCCGGACTCAGCGCGTACCTGATCCGGAACCTGCTACCGCACGGTCGGCTGCTCGACCAGGTCGGTGGCTTCCCGCTGCTGATCCACAACGACAAGGACTTCCTGCCGTCGACGGTCTCCTACAAGCTCGGCCTCACCGGGCCCAGCATCGCGGTGGGGACCGCCTGTTCGTCCTCCCTGGTCGCGGTGCACCTCGCCGTGCAGGCACTGCAGGCCGGGGAATGCGACCTCGCGCTGGCCGGTGGCGTGTCGCTCCAGGTCCCGGCCCGCCAGGGCTACGTCTACCGGGAGGACGGCATCTACTCCCCGGACGGCCGGTGCCGTGCCTTCGGCGCCGACGCGGCCGGCACGGTGGGTGGTAGCGGTGCCGGTGTCGTCCTGCTCAAACGGCTCTCCGACGCCCGCCGCGACGGTGACCACGTCCACGCCCTCGTCGTCGGGTCGGCGGTGAACAACGACGGCGCGGCGAAGTCCGGCTACACGGCACCCGGGGCCGACGGACAGACCGCCGTCATCGCGGAGGCCCAGGCCGTCGCCGGCCTCGCCGCCGACGCCATCGGGTACGTCGAGGCGCACGGCACCGGCACACCGCTCGGCGACGCCGTCGAGATCAGAGCCCTCACCAGAGCCTTCCGGGAAACCACCGGCCGACGCCAGTACTGCGCCATAGGCTCGGTCAAGCCGAACATCGGACACCTCGACGCGGCAGCCGGCGTGGCCGGTCTGATCAAGACGATTCTGGCGGTCGAGCACGGGCTCCTGCCGGCCAGCCTGCACTGCCTGCCGGCCAACCGCAGCCTCGGGCTGGCGGAGACCCCGTTCCGCTTGAACCCCACCACCACCGCCTGGCGGCAGCCCGACGGGCCTCGCCGGGCAGGGGTGAGTGCCTTTGGGATCGGCGGCACCAACGCCCACCTCGTCGTGCAGCAGGCCCCGACACCGGCTGCGGAGCCAGCACGGCGGCGCTGGCAACCGTTGCTGCTGTCCGCCTGCGACGCCGATGCCCTCGCCGAGGCGCGGGGACGAGTCGCCGCGCGGCTACGCCAGCCCGACTACCCGCCACCAGAGCGCACCGCGCTGGCGCAACTGACGATCACCGCGGCCGGGCAGCGCGCCTACACGCACCGCGCCGCGGTCGTCGCCGAGACCGCCGACGCCACCGCCGCGGCGCTCGACACCGCCCCACCGAACCGCGACCTGCGTCAGCTGCTGCCTGACCGGCGGACCGAGGCGGTCGCGATCTCCGACCGGCCCGTGGTGTTCCTGTTTCCCGGCCAGGGCGCCCTGCCGGCGGCTCTCGCCGACCTGGCCGAGGACGAACCGGCCCTCGCCCACCACCTGCGTACGTGCGCCGCCGCCCTGCTGCCATGCGGCGTCGACCTGTGGGCCGCGTTGAGAGGTGCGGGCGGCGACGATCCGACCATCGCGCAGCCCGCGCTGTTCGCGGTCGAGTACGCGCTCGCGCAGACGTTGCGCGGCTGGGGGATCGAGCCGTCCCTCGTGCTCGGACACAGCCTGGGTGAGTACGCCGCAGCCACCGTCGCCGGCGTGTTCGATCTGCCGGAGGCGCTGCGTCTCGTGTCGGCCCGTGGCCGACTGTCGGCGCAGCTGCCGCCCGGCGCGATGCTGGCGGTCGCCAGTTCCCCCAGCCGCCTCCACGATCTGCCCGGACAGGGCCTGACGGTCACCGCCGTCAACGCCGCGGACCAGTGCGTGGTCTCCGGTCCGGTGGCGGCCGTGACGGCGCTGGCCAATCGGCTGCGGCGAGCGGGCGTCACCACCCACCGCCTACCCGTCAACCGGGCGTACCACTCGCCCGCGGTGGACGGCATCCTCGCGGACTACCGCAAGGAGGTGGCCCTCACGACCCGCCGGGCCGCCGGAATCACGGTGATCTCCGGAATAGCTGGCGGACCAGCATCGGCGGACGACCTGAGCAACATCGACTACTGGGTACGGCAGTTGCGGGAGCCGGTCCGGTTCGACGCCGCGCTGGGGCAGGCGCTGCGACTCGACGACGCGGTGCTCGTGGAGGTCGGCCCGGGCGCGGCGCTGGGCGCGCTGGCGCTGCGGCACCCGCACCGTACGCCGGCGCACGTCGTGCACAGCGTGCTGCCACCCTCCGGGCCGGAGGGCGACACCCGGGCGGTACGGGCGTCGCTGGCGACCACGGCGGCACGGCTGTGGACCGCCGGCGTCAACGTGGACCGACCGGCGCTACTGCGACCCGCACCACCGGCCCGCCGTCCACTCCCCGCTCGCCCGCTGCGCCGGCGCCGCATCTGGATCGAGCCTCCGGCCGGGGCGGACCAGCCCGGCGGGCAACGGGTCGAGCCGGCGGTCGTCGACATCACCGCCCACACCGAGAGCCTCGACCAGCTGTCGCGTCCGCACGGCGCCGCCGATCCGGACATCGCGACGGCCGCTGCGGCATGTGACCAGCTCTGCGCGGCACTGGCACTGCGATTCCTCACCGAGACGGGAGTGGACACCGCCGCGGGTGCCCGGCACCGGCTCGCCGACCTCGACGCCCGGTTGCGACCCCTGCCCGCCTACCGCCGCCTGGTCAGCTACCTGCTGGACATTCTGGCCGAGGACGCCGTCCTGGTCCGTGCGGGTGACGAGGTGGTGTTCGCCGAGCGGGCGGCCGACCCGGACCCGGACCTGCTCGCCCAGCGTCTCGTCGCCGGGTTCCCCGCGTACCGCGGAGTCGTCGAACTGGTGCGGCACTGCGTACGCCACTACCGTGACGCCCTTCGGGAACCCGGCGCGGCGCTCGCCGTCCTCTACCCCGAGGGACGCGGTGACTTCCTGCAGCGGGTACTCGGCCAGGCCGGCGACCAGCGGCCGGCCGACGACGTCGACCGACAGATCCAGGCTCTGACCCGGCTCACCGACCACCTCACCGCAGGCCACGAACGCCCAATGCGGGTGCTAGAGGTCGGCGCCGGTGCGGGGCGGCTCACCCGGCAGCTCGTCACCGCGCTCGGCAGCCGGGCCGACTATCAGGCCACCGACATCTCACCGATGTTCGTCGCGCACCTGCGCCGGGAGGCGGAGCGCGGCCGTGCGCCGATACGCGTCGGGCTGTTCGACGTCACCCGGGACCACGTCGCCCAGGGCTACCCGTCCGGCGGCTACGACCTGGTCGTGGGCCTCGACGTGGTGCACGCCACCCCGGACGTGCCGGACACGCTTCGACGGCTGACCCGGCTGCTGGCACCCGGCGGGGTGCTGGGGTTGGTCGAGACCACCGCGACCCACCGGTGGCTGTCCATGGTGTGGGGCCTGTCCGAGGGGTGGTGGTCGTTCGCCGACCGGCTGCGCGACCGCACACCGCTGCTGGACCATGACGGTTGGCGTACCGCCGTGAACGCACTCCCCGGTCACCGCGGCGTCGTCCTGCCCGAGGCAGCCGCCGGCGGCGACCGCGGCGACGCCGCGTTGATCCTGGTGCAAGCCGTCGCCGGGGAACACCAAAGCCCGCCGACCGGGCTCCCGGCCGCCCTGCCCGCCCGGCAGCCCGACATGGCGGACTGGTGCTACACGCCGACCTGGCGGCGGGCGCCGATGCCGGCCAGATCGGCCGTACCGGGGACCTGTCTACTGTTCGCCGCCGGTCCGCTCGGCGACCGGGTCGGCGAGGAACTCAGCGCGCGTGGCTGCCAGGTCACCGTGGTCCGGCCCACCCCCGGGCGCTCGACCCCGTCGAGCCCGGCGGCGAACCATGGGGACGTGTCCGTCGAGCCTGGTGACGACGAGGCCGTGCGGCGGATCCTCGCCTCGGTCCGCCCCGATCTGGTGGTGCATGCCTGGCTGGCGGACCTGCCGGTCGGGCCGGCGGCGGAGACCAGCCTCCGGGACCAGGAGTACGGGCTGCACCACCTGCTGGCGATCGCCCGTGGTCTCGGCGAAACGGCGGCCGGAGCCGTGCGGCTGTCGGTCGTCACCCGCGCCGCGCAGGACGTTGTCGGGGGTGACCTCGCCAACCCCGGCCAGGCCACCGTGTACGCGGTCACCAAGGTCGTGCCGCGTGAGCTGCCATGGGTCCGATGCGACAGCATCGACCTGCCCGAAGGCGGCGACCCGGATCGGGACGCCCGGCACGTGGTCGGCGAACTCGTCGCCGACCAGTCCCGGCCAGCGGTCGCCTACCGTGGGGGACGCCGGTGGCTACCCGGGTTCGAGCCGGCCCGCCTGCCCGAACCCGACCGGTTCGGCGACGCACTGCGACCCGGCGGCGTGTACCTCGTGGTCGGTGGGCTCGGCGGTATCGGTCTCAGCCTGGCCGCCTCGCTCGCATCGCTGCCCGCGACCGTCGTCCTGACCCGACGCGAGCGGTTCCCGGCACCCGAGGAATGGACGGCGTGGCTCCGGGCGCATCCCGAGGACGACCCGACGGCGCTGTCGATCCGCCGCCTGCGGCGGATGCAGGAAGCCGGGGGACAGGTCGACATCGCCCAGGTCGACGTGACCGACCGGGCCGGCATGCGCAGCGTCGTCGAGCGGGTGGTGACCCGGCACGGCCCGATCACCGGCGTGATCCACGCGGCCGGCGTACCCGACTTCGGCGGCATGATCCAACGTCGCACCAGGGACGACACGGTGACCGCGGCGGCCGCCAAGATCGAGGGCACCCTCTCGCTCGTCGCGGCGCTCGGCGACCAACGCCCCGAGTTCGTCCTCCTCAGCTCCTCGATCGGCACCGTGCTGCACCACCTGAAGTTCGGCGAGGTCGGCTACCTCGCCGGCCACGAGTTCCTCAACGCCTACGCCGCACACCGCGCCGACGACCCGACAGCACCGCCCGGCGTGCTCGCCGTGGCCTGGACCGACTGGTTGGAGGCCGGCATGTGGGCGGCGGCGCAGCGCCGGCTCGCCGGCCGCTACGCCCCGTCCTCGCCGACGGCACTGCGACCCGACAGCGACATCCTGCACGGCATCACCGCGGCGGAAGGAACGGAAATCTTCCGCCGGGTGCTCACGCACCGCCCCGCCCCGACAGTGATCATCTCTACCCAGCCGCTCGACGAACTCCTCGCCGTGCACGCCGCGTACACCCCACAGGCGCATGTCGCGCTCTTGGAGACGATGGTTCCGGTACCGGGTGCGCGCCGAGGTCCGGAACAGCCGGACCGGCATCCGGCGCCGGAGACGCGGACCGAGCAGGTCCTCGCTGACCTGTGGAGCGAGCTGCTGGGGTTCGACCGGCTGGGAATCGACGACCACTTCTTCGACGAGCTGGGTGGCGACTCCCTTGTGGCGCTCCGGATGCTTGCCCGCGTCCGCGAGGCGACCGGGGTGACGCTGCCCGTCGCGCAGTTCTTCGGCGCCCCGACGATCCGCACCCTGGCCGCCCGCCTCGATGGTGCGCAGCGACCGGAGCCGGAGGACAATCTGGCGGGCGACGACGACGTGTTGATCTGACCGTTACTGGCCCCTGCCGGCGGACAGGAGCAGCCGGGCCTCGTGGACCTCGCCGAACAGTGGCAGCACGTACGCGGGCCTGCCGCAGCCCAGCGCCTCCGCGTCGCGCTCCACCTGGCCGGTCGGATCCCGGCATTCGGGCGGCCAGATCACCGTGATCCAGTTGACTCCGGGACGCAGCGCGTCCGTGGGGACCGCCAACCGGGTCGAGGCCCACACCGGGGACGGTGGCAGGTCGCCCAACCGGGTCGGTCCGCAGTACACCTCGGCCGTCGAGCCGGAGCCGGTCGGCATGCGGTAGGCGATCGACAGGATGCCGTCGACCGGTGCGTCGACCGCGAAGCCGAAAACCGAGCGTCGAGCGGTCGCGTGGTGATGGGCCCGGGGAGCAGCCCAGTTCGGGAGCGGATGACCGTCGGGGTGCGGTGCGGCGACGAGGTCGATCTCCTGGCGTGCCGGGTGTCGGCCGGCGTCGGATGCCGGTGCGCGCTCCGGCTCGTCGTCGGCCAGCAGGTCGTCGAGGCAGGATCGAAGGGTCCACAGCTCCGGGGACAGGGCGGGTTGCGCCGCCAGGGCGGCGATGAACGGCCAGACCTGTGCGTCTCCCGCCAGCCGGGTAACGGCCGGGTGCGTCCAGGCCGGCTTCGGTGCGGCGAGCACGTCCCGGGTGTCCGCGAGCAGCGGCCGTACGGACGGCGCCAGCCGCAGCGCCGCAGCGAGCCGGGCCCGGACGGCGTCGGCCGGCTGTCCCTGGTACGCCAGGTGGGCGGCGGCCCGTGCCAGGACGAAGCCACGTGGTTCGGGGTCGGGCAGCCCGGCACCGGGACGGGTCGAGCCCGGCGGCCGGCGGCAGATCGCGTCCGTGACCGCCGCCATAGCCCGTTCGATGCCGGTGTCGGACAGGTGGCAGTAGTCGTGGAAGTTGGACTCGTCGGGCAGGTCGGGCAGGTCCGCTGCGGCGAGCACCTTCCGCAGGTCGACGCACGGCCAGCCGTGGGCGTCCGCATAGGACACCAGAAGATCCTGTACGGCGCGGACCGCCCGGGGGGTGTACCGGACGAGCAGGCCGCACACCGCGTCGCGGGACTGCTCGAAGCCCTGGCGGGCCAGTGCGCCGTCGCCGAGCCGGGTGGCGGCGAGGCCGAGCAGATGCCCGGGGATCGGGCTGCAGCCGCCGTCCAGCTGCGCCATGCGCCGGGCCAGCGCCGGCACCTCCTGCGGGCGGTTGTCGGTGAGTGCGTGCTGCGCCTCGGCCCGCAACGCGTACCACTGCCGCAGGGCGGACGCAGGCAGGGCGGTGGTCTCGATGTCCGCCGGTGGCGTCCAGCCCCGCAGGTTGAACTCGGGCACCACGATGATGATCTCCGCGCCGCAGTTCTGCCGGGCAGCGGCGAGCAGGTCGAGATAGCGGCGCGCCGGCGGCAGCACCACGGCCGACTGGAATGCCCGCCGCAGGCCGGGGTAGCCGCCGGCGGCGAGCGCGTCGGCGAGCTCGTGGTGCAGATCGAGGCCGTCGGGGCGCTCCGTGGTGGCCGGACCGGCCGCCGTCAGGCCGGGCGGTGGCAGGGCCCAGTTGTTGCCGGCGAACGACACGATCACATCCGGTTGGAGTGCCGCGACACGTTCGGCGACGTGGCAGAGGTCGTGGCCGTCGGCCCCGGTCTTGGACAGGTCCACGCACTGGTAGTCGCCGGCCCGGGCCAGCTGGCCGGCGAGCACGCCGGCCGGGGTGAAGCCGGGGCCGTGCGGCCAGCCACGGGCGGCCGACTCGCCGAGCAGGACCACCCGCCGGGCCGCTCCGGCACCGGGAATGTCGGTGACCGGCGACCAGTCGGCGTGGGCAAGGTCCGGCTGGTCGGGTCGACGGAGCAGCGCCACCCCGTCCGGGCTCGGCGCGATCCGCCACGGCCCGATCGTGTCGTCGCTCGCGGTCGGCGCGAGGTGTCGGGCGTCGTCCCGCCGCCGCGCGGCGTGCTGCAGGTCGGTCAACACCACCGTTCCCCGGCTGTCCGCGAGCAACTGGGCGAGCTGCTCCAACGCGGCGCGCAGTCGCCGATCACCGGTCATGTCGACCACCTAGACGAAGCTGTAGACGTCGGTGGGGATGCCGCCCGGGCGGACCGGCGCGACGTCATCGACGATGTCGTGCCAATCGGGGGGCAGGTCGGCGCGTCGCAGCACGATGTCCTCGACGGCGAGGGCGTCCAGCCGGCAGCGGACCAGACCCGCGAGGGCGTCGGCCGGTGTGCAGACGATCGGTTCGCCGCGCAGGTTGAAAGAGGTGTTGAGCAGGATCGGGTATCCGGTCAGCGCCCCGAACGCGGTGAGCAGCGCGTGGAAGCGGCGGTTCACGGCGGCGTCGACGGTCTGCAGGCGGGCGGAGCCGTCCACGTGGGTCACCGCCGGAAGCGCGTCGGGATCGCGTACCTGGGCGACGTCGAGCATGAACGGCGAGGCGACATCGAGGTCGAAGAAGTCCCGGGCCCTTTCGGCGGCGACAGCCGGTGCGAAGGGGCGGAACGCCTCGCGCTGTTTGACGAGGGCGTTGAGGTGATCGCGGGTGTCGCGACCGCGCGGGTCGGCGAGGATCGACCGGGCGCCCAGGGCGCGTGGCCCGAACTCCATCCGGCCCTGGTACCAGCCGACGACCTTGCCGGCGGCGATCATTGCCGCCACGTCCGCGACCAGGTCGCCCTCCCGGCCGCGGTAGCTGAGGTAGGGCACGCCGGCGAGGTCCAGCGCCCGTTGCAGCTCACCGGTGTCGTAGGCGGGACCGAGCCGGGCGTCCGACAGCCGCCGGCGGGTGTAGGTGCCGGTCTCCCGATGGTGCACGATCGCGGCGGCACCGATCGCGCCGCCGGCGTCGCCCGCGGCGGGCTGGATGAAGTGCGCGGTGAACGGACCGTCGCGGCGGATCCGGGCGTTGGCGACGCAGTTGAGGGCTACCCCGCCTGCGTAGCTGAGGTTGTCGCTGCCGGTCTGCCGCGACAGATAGCGGACCTTGTCCAGCAGGATCTCCTCCAGCACGTGTTGCACGCTGCGGGCGAGGTCCCGGTGGAACTGGGTCACGGGCTCGTCCCTGGCTCTCGGCGGCGCGCCGATCCGCTGCGCCAACGCATCCCGGTACATCCGGTCCGGGGTGGAGAAGTCGAAGCAGCTCTGGTCGAGGCGGAACTGGCCGCCGGCGAGGTTCTCGACGAGCGTTTCGACCCGGCCGACGAGGGTCGGTCGCCCGTACGGCGCCAGCCCCATCACCTTGTATTCGTCACTGTTGACGTCGAACCCCAGGTAGCTGGTAACCGCGCTGTAGAGCAGGCCCAACGAGTGGGGAAACGACACCTCCTCGAACAGTTCGATGCCCTCCGGGCCGCCCCGACCGTAGCTGGTCGTGGTCCATTCGCCGACCGCGTCGGCCGTGAGCAGCGCCGACTCGGCAAAACCCGAGCAGTAGAAGGCGCTTGCCGCGTGGGCCTCGTGGTGGGTCACCGACATGACCGGTCCGTCGTAACCGAGCAGCTCGCGGATCTCACGGTACGGCCGATCCGCGTCGAGGCGGCCGAACCAGTGCGGCGCGGCGGACGGCAGATCCGGCAGGCCCTGCCAGAGTTGACGGCTGAGCCGGGCGGCCGGGCTCTCGTAGTACGCGATCCGGTCGACGTCGGCGATCGTCAGTCCGCCCTGGCGCAGGCAGGCCCGCATCGCCTGGGCGGGCATCGCCGGCTCGTAGCGTCTCCGGGTGAACCGTTCCTCCTGGGCGGCGGCGACCAGTTCGCCGTCGACCAGGACCGCGCACGCAGCGTCGTGGTAGAGCGCGGAGACGCCGACGACGATCATGGTCGTGGGCGGTTCAGGCCGGCGTCCAGTCGGTGACGACGGCGGCCCGAGCCCGGCCCTCGTCGCGTACCCGGATGGTCAGCCGGCCGGTGCCGAGGTCGGGACCCCGCGGCAGCATGATCTTGATGCGTCGATACCAGCTGTCGCCACCGGGAGCCCGTACGCTGAGGTAGAGGAAACGCTCGGCCGTCGGCCCGTGCACACACTCGCCGCGGAATCCCGTCGAGCCGTCCGGCCGGCTCGTGGCAGCCACCTCACACTCGTACCGCAGGCCACCGTCGTCGGTCGGGGTCCCGGCCAGCAGCCGGTCCTTCCCGGCCTGCAGACCGACCTCGAACGTGTCCGCCGTCGAGGGCAACCCGTCGGCCACGATGGTCAGCCTCACCTGAACGTCACTCAACTAACGCCTCCTGAACTGTCGGCCCCGAGTTGTCGGCCTGCAGCACCGAAGCGGTGGCCGCAGCGGAGAGTCCGAGCACGGTGCACAGGTAGTCGCGGACCGCGGCGTGGGCGTCGTCCGGACGAAGGCCCTGTGCGGCCATCGCTTCGACAACCGCCGCCAGGCGCGCCCGGTAACTGTCCGGCAGCTGGTCCGCCACCGGCTGCAAGGTGACGTACTCGGCGAACAGGTAGCGCTGCCGTACCGCACCGTCGTGGAAGAAGCCGCTGAACTCCTCCAGCGGGTCCGCGTAGCCGAGCGCGCCGATGTAGACCAGCTCGTCGGAGGCGTCGTCCTGCACGGCGTCGCCCCGGACGTGGTTGTTGGCGCGCAGCGACCGCACCGGGCGTACCGACCACCCGCAGGTCCGCGCGGCCAGCTGGTACAGCACGGTGGTGTCGTAGAAGGACGTGCCGAGCGGGGTCGCCGGGCGCCCGTCGGCCGCCCGGGGCGCCACCGCCGCCAACCGTCGCCGTTGCTGGCGGCTCGGGGTGCGGGTGTACCACCGCTCGCCGTCGACCTGCCGGTTGAACCGGTCGTAGGCGTAGATGCCAGGGGAGATGCCGGGGACCGCTGCTCGCACCTGACGGATCGCGTCGGCGTCGAAGAACAGCAGGTAGGGTGCGGCCAGCGGAGCCCCGAGCCCGGCGTCGTACGACCAGGCGCACCGCAGGGCGACGCCGTCCGCGGGTGCCGCGAGGTCGGTGAGCACCCGGTGGTCGAGCACCAGGCAGCCCGGCTCGATCCAGCCGAAGTCGCCGGTGGCGGCGGCGAAGACGAGTTCCAGGACGCCGGCGTCGTCCCGGCGTGCAGCTATGTGGTGGAACGGTCGTGGCAGCTGGCGTGCGAGCCAGTCCGACTCCTGCGCGGTCAGTCCGGAGCCGACCACCACCACGGGCAGCTCGGGGGGAAGGCGTCGTTCGCAGGCGAGCAGCCAGTGCAGCAGCCCGGTGGTGACGTGCAGGTAGTACGCGCCCTGGGGGATCTGGTGCCGCTGGTGGAAGTCCCGTAGCCGGCGCGACTCCCGGCGCTGGTCGCGGTCGCCGATCTGCCGTCCGAGCCAGCGCCGCGCGCCGTCGCCGGCTTCGTAAAGCGGTCGCAGCAGCGCCGCCGGCGCGCCGGTCGCTCCGAAAGCCAGCAGGTTCCCGTAGCAGTCGCGCACCGCGTAGTAGCCCCGCCACTGCTCGCCCAGGGTGGTGCCGCTGGTCAGGTGCGCGCCCCAGTCGTCGAGTCGCCGCCGCAGCACCTCGGGCTGGCCTACGTACAGCACCGCGTCCGGGTCCGGGCGGTCGTCGGCTCCGGCGGTCGTCGGCGGTCCGAGGCGGAGCCGCAGCGTTGTGCCGTGGCCGGTCAACCAGGCGGCGGCGGACTCGACGAGGCGGGCCCGGAAGCCGAAGAACTGCTCGTAGTAGGCGACGGCCTTGCCGATGTCGCCGACGGTCAGGCAGGCGACTGTGCCCGGCCGGCGGGCCGGCGGTGGCGTCGGTCGCACCCGCACGCCGGTACCGTAACATCCGGGAAGCCAGATGTATCACTGTCCGACTCGGGCCGATGTTCATCCATCAGGGAAACCTGATGCGGGCCTTGTGCGGCAACCGCACCCATGGTCAAGTTGCACGCTATGGCGGTAACGATCGGCGTCGTTGGGCTCGGCAAGCTCGGTCTACCGGTCGCAGCGGCGCTCGCCCTACGGGGCTACCAGGTCATCGGATACGACCGGGACGACGCCCGGATGCGCACCGCCGCGCTGTCCCGGTACGAACGCGGACCGGACGGTGAGGGCACCCTCGTCGACTTGGTGGACGACACCGTACCCCTGCGGTTCGCACCGCTACCCGAGCTTTTGTCCGCAGCGGACTGCGTCTTCGTGGTGGTGGAGACACCGCATCGCCCAATGTACGAGGGCATCACCCCGCTGCCGGACTCCCGAGCGGACTTCGACTACACCGCGCTGCGGCGTGCCGTCAGCGACGTGGCCGCCCACGCGCCCGGGCCGATCGAGATCGGCGTGATGTCCACCGTGCTGCCCGGGACCATCCGCGCACAGATCCTGCCGGTCGCCACCGCGCACCCGATCCTCTACTGTCCACAGTTCGTCGGCATGGGACGCGTCGCGCAGGACCTGAGCCGGCCGGAGTTCACCATGATCGGCGCCCCGGCAACCTACCGCCACGGCACCGTGTCGACGGTGCTCGCCAGCCTCGCCGACGCACCGCTGTTCGAGGTCTCGTACGAGACCGCCGAACTCGCCAAGGTCGTCTACAACACGTTCGTCAGCGCCAAGGTGACCGTCGCCAACCTGGTCCAGTGGATGGCGCACGAGACCGGCGCGGACGCCGGGGACGTCCTGCGGATCATCCGCAGCGGGGACCAACGCCTGACCAGCGCGGCATACCTCAGCCCAGGCATGGGCGACGGCGGGCCCTGCCATCCGCGGGACAACATCGCGCTCTCCTGGCTGTTCCGGGCGCACGGCGGCGAGGCCGACCTGTTCACCGGCGTCCTGCGGACCCGGCAGGCGTACGTGGAGTGGCTGGCCCGGCGATTCGCCGAGTACGCCGGCCCCCTCCCGATGACGGTGTTGGGCACCGCCTTCAAACCGGGCACGGACCTGCAGACCGGCAGCTCCTCGGCGCTCATGGTGACCATGCTCCACTTCGCGGGCGCCACGGCCGAGGTCGTCGCCACGCCTGCGGATCTGATCGGCCGGCCGCCTGCCGCCGCCGCCCGCGCCTACTTCATCGGCTGCCCGGAACCCGAGTTCACCGGGTACCCCTTCGCGGCGGGCTCCGTGGTGGTCGACCCCTGGCACGTCGTGACCGACCGGCCGGGGGTCACCGTCCACCGCATCGGCGGGCAGCCGTCGCCGGCCGGCGACGGATGAACCGCCGTCGATTCGGCTCTGTCGTATCAGGACATCCTGTTTTAGGATCGCGCCATGACGCCAGCTCCTGCCAGCGGAGCCAAAACGGATACCACCACCACCCAGTCGCCGGTCGAGACCGCCGTCGCCGATGCCCGCTTCTTCCGGGTGCTGTCCGACCCGACCCGGCTGGCCATCCTGCGGCTCCTGCTCGACGGGGAACGCAGCGTCAGCGAACTTGTCAGCATCCTGAACGTGCCGCAGAGCCGTGTGTCGAACCATCTCGCCTGCCTGCGCTGGTGCCGGTTCGTCGAAGTCGACCGGGTGTCCCGCCGAGGCGTGTACCGGATCGCCGACCCCCGGCTGCGTGACGTGCTCGCCGTCGCGCAGATCGTCGCCAGCGACCAGTGCGACCACCTCAGTTCCTGCAGCCGGATCGGCCCCGACTGGATCTGACCCGGCCGGCACATCAGCGAGCCGGCGCCCGACCGACGCGAAAGGGAACCCGCCGTGGAGGAAGCCGATATCGCCGGGTTCCGGGTCTCGCCGGTGCAACGGCAGACGCACCAGCTGCCGGCGGCCTGGGTACAGGCGGCGTACCCGCTTCCTGCCGCCACATCGGGTGTTGGATGTGATCCGGACCGGCTCGCGGCGGCGGTGCGCCAGGTCCGACACCGGCACGAGGCCCTGCGGACCCGAGTGCGGTCCGCGACCGAACACCAGGTTCCCGTCCAGGTCATCGACGAAGCCGACCACGGACTCGACGCGGTGGTGGATCGGGTTGACGCCCCGCCGGCGGGAAGCGCGGACGACGGTGACCCACTGTGGCGAATTCTCGCCGCCGAACGAGACCAGATCGACCTCGAACACGGGCCTGCCGCCCGGATCACCCTGGTCCACTGCCCCGAATCGCCGGTGCTCGTCCTGACCGGGCATGCCGCGGTCACCGACGACGAATCCCTGCGCATCGTCGCCGCCGAGATCGTCGCGGCATACCAGGGCCGCCCGCTTTCCGAGGTGGCCGTCCAGTACGCCGACTTCGCCGCCTGGCACCACGACCTGCTCGCCGATGCGCAGGGCACGACACGGCGGGCGTACTGGGAACCGCACCGCGACCCGGCCATTGCCGTGGCGTTGCAGGGTCTGCTCGCCGACACCGTCGTGACCGGACCGTGGCAGGTCGACAGCCGAACTCTTTCCCCCGCAACATGGGCCGCCATACGATCCGTCGCCACCGCGACGACCACCACCCCCGGTGCCGTCGCCGCGACCGCCTGGGCCGTCCTGCTCTGGCGGATCGCCGGCGAACGGGACGTGCTCTGCGACGTGCTGCTGCCCGCCCGGGCGGCCCCGGAGCTACGCCGGGCGGTCGGACCGTACGCCCGGCAGGCACCGGTGGTCTGCCGGTTCGCTGCGGGCACCAGCTGGCCCGACGCGGTGGCCCAGGTACACCGGATCCTGCTGGATGCCGCCGAACACGTCGACGATCTCCAGCCGGCGGCAACGCCGCCGGCACGGCGGGCACCGGTGTTCGAGTGGGTCCACCACGTCGACCAGCTCGACGGCGGTACAGCGGACCGCACCGTTGACGACCCGCCACCGCCACTGGCCGCCATCGGCTGCGTCGGCGCACCGGTCGCGCTGCGGCTCACCCTGGCACCCGACGGTGTGCGGGTCCACCTCGGTTACGACTCCGAGCGGCTGCCACCGCCGGCGGCGGCCACGCTGCTCGACCGGTTCCGGGTCGTTCTGGACCGGCTGGTGGGCCAGGACGCCCCGGCTGTGGACGCGGTCAGCCTGCTGCTGCCCGGCGAGGCACAGCGGCTGCGCACCGGCCGGTCCGGCCCGACAACCGTGCCGACCGGCCCGGCGACCCTGCACGACGCGTTCGCCAGTCAGGCCGCCCGGACACCGCTCGCCGTCGCCGTCGACGACGGTGTCCACCAGTTGACGTACGAGCGGCTGGAGGAAACGGCCACGGCGCTCGCCGTGCGGTTGGCGGCCGCCGGCGCGGGCGCCGGGCAACGGGTGCTGGTCCGGGCCGCTCGCGGCGCGGAACTCGTCGTCGCGCTGCTCGCCGTGACCAAGACTGGCGCGGCGTACGTGCCGGTCGACCTCGCCGAGCCGGCGCAACGGGTGCGGTTTATCGCAGCGGACGTCGAGGCCCGGCTCGCGGTCCTCGGTCCCGGCACCGCCACCGAGGACCTGCCACCGCAGGTGCACCCGGTACGACTCGACCTGACCGCGCCCGTTCCGGAGCAGGTCGGGGCGGAGCTCGCCGTCGGCCGCGGCAGCGACATCGCCTACGTGATGTACACCTCGGGCTCCACCGGGGTGCCCAACGGTGTGCCGGTCACCCACCACGGCCTGCTCAACTACCTGGGCTGGGCGGCGCGGGCGTACCGGCTCGGCGACGGCGGCGGCACCGTCGTGCACACCTCCGCCGGATTCGACCTGACCCTCACCGCGCTACTCGGACCGCTGCTCGTCGGGCAGCGGTGCAGACTGGTCCCGGACGGACCGGGCCTGGCCGGACTCGTCGCGGTGCTGCGCGACGAACCCGACGTCACCCTGCTCAAGCTCACCCCGTCCCAACTGGACGCGCTGCTGGCGGTCATCCCGGCGGCGCGGTTGGCCACGCAGGTGCGCACCCTGGTTCTGGGTGGCGAGCCGCTGCGTGGCGAGCAACTGGCGGACCTGCGGGCCCAACCCGCCGGCATCACCATCGTCAACGAGTACGGGCCTACGGAGACCGTGGTCGGATCGTGCGCGTACCAGATTCACCCGGACACGCCGGCATCCGGCCCGGTGCCGCTCGGCGACCCGATCGCGGGCACCCGGATCCACCTGCTCGACCGATTCGGCGCTCCGGTTCCGGACGGTGCGGTCGGGGAGATCGTCATCGCCGGCGCCGGTGTCGCCGACGGCTACCTGAATCGGCCGGAGCTCACCCGGCGGCGGTTCGTCACCGATCCGGCCGACCCGACCGCACGTGCCTACCGCACCGGGGACCACGCCCGCCGTGACGCCGCAGGCGAGCTCATCTTCCTCGGCCGCACGGACGATCAACTGAAGGTGCGCGGCTACCGGATCGAACCCGGCGAGGTGGAGACCGTGCTGGCCGGACACCCTCAGGTGGTGCAGGCCGCGGTCGCCGCCGGGTCCGCGCCGGGCGAGCCGAGCCGCAATCATCTCGTCGCGTACGTCGTTGTCGCGCCGGCTGCCGCACCGTCCTCGGCCGACCTCGTCGCCTACTGCCGGCAGCGGCTGCCGGAGTACCTCGTCCCGGCCGACGTCCGCACTGTCGCCCAGCTGCCACTGACGGCCAACGGGAAGCTCGACCGGGCGGCACTCGCGGCACAGGCGACGGTCGACCCCGAAGCGAGCACGCCGTACCTGGCGCCGCGCACCGAAACCGAGGAGATCCTCGCCGGGGCGATCGCCGCGGTGCTGCGCCGGGACCGGGTCGGCGTCGACGACAACTACTTCACCATCGGCGGCGACTCGATCCGCAGCGTGATGGTGGCCAGCCGGGCCCAGGCCCGCGGCGTCGCGGTCACGGTCGCCGACCTGCACCGCTGGCCGACCGTCCGGGCCCTCGCCCAGGAAGTGACCGGGCAGCCGATGGTCGCCGAGCCGGCGACCGCCCCGTTCAGCCTCGTCTCCGCCGAAGACCGGGCGCTGATGCCCGCCGACGTCGAGGACGCCTTCCCGCTCAACCTCCTACAGGAAGGCATGATCTTCCACCGGGACTTCGCAGCGAAGTCCGCCGTCTACCACGCCATCGCCTCGGTACGGCTCACGGCGCCGCTGGACGTGGACGCGCTGCGTTCGGTGATCCGGCAACTGGTCGAGCGGCACCCGATGCTGCGGACCTCGTTCGACCAGACCACGTTCAGCCGCCCCCTGCAGCTCGTGCACCGAGGCTTCCCCGACCCGCTCTCCTACGCCGACCTACGCGGCCGCACCCCCGACGAACAGCAACGACACATCGAGGCGTGGGTGGACAGCGAGAAGCAGCGCGGCTTCGAACTCGAGGAGTATCCGCTCATCCGGTTCATGGTGCAGCGGCTCGACGACGCGACGTTCCAGTTCACCTACGGCTTCCACCACGAAATCGTGGACGGCTGGAGCGAGGCGCTGATGGTGACCGAATTGTTCGGGCACTACTTCTCAATCACCTTCGGCGAGTCGTGGACCCCAGCGCCGCCGCGCTCGTCCATGCGTGACGCCGTCGCACTCGAGATCGAGGCGCTGCGCCGCCCCGAGAACATCACCTTCTGGTCGGAGTACCTGCGCGACGCCACCCTGATGCGGCTGCCCCGGCTGAACGCCGCACCCACCGCCGACAAGGGCGCCCGGGAAATCGTCCGGATCGCGGTGCCGATCTCCACCGACCTGTCCGACCGACTCAAGCGGCTCGCCCTGGATCACGCCGTACCGCTCAAGAGCGTCCTGCTCGCCGGTCACCTGGCCGTGATGAACCACTACCACGGGCAGCCGGACACCCTCACCTACACCGTCACGAACGGGCGCCCCGAGCAGGCTGACGGAAGCACCGCGATCGGCCTGTTCGTCAACAGCCTCGCGGTGCGGGTCGCCATGACCGGCGGCACCTGGCTGGACCTGATCGCCGATACGCTGGCCAGCGAGCAACGCTCCCTGCCGTACCGGCGGCTGCCGATGGCCGAGCTGAAGCGGCACCAGGGCAACGAGCCGCTGGCCGAGACGCTCTTCTTCTTCACCGACTACCACGTCTTCCGGGAACTGGACCGGTGGCGGGCCCGCGGCATCGAGCACGTCGCGACCGAGCTGTACGGCGAATCGACCTTCCCGTTCTGCGCCATCTTCCGGCTGAACCGGGACAACGGACAGCTCGAGATCCGCATCGAGTACGACAACCTCCAGTTCGACGCCGAGCTGATGGACCAGATGGCGAAGGACTACCAGCGGGTCCTGACAGCCATGGTCAGCGAACCCGAGGCGGCATACCACCGCACCGCCCTGCTGTCCGAACCGGAGCTGACCCGCGTACTCGATGAGTTCGCCAACGGTGGGCCCGCCCTGGGGGGCGACGCGCGGCTGCCCGACCTCATCTGGGCGCAGGCCCGGGCCACCCCCGACGCGGTCGCGGTCAGCGCGCCCACCGGCACCCTCACCTACGCCGAACTGACCCGCCGGGCCGGAGGGCTCGCGCGGACCCTGCAGGAGCACGGCGCCGGCCCGGAGCGCCTGGTCGGCCTGCTCGCCGGCCGCAGCGTCCCGACAATCGTGGCGGTACTGGCGGTCCTGCGATCCGGTGCCGCCTACCTCCCGATGGACCCGAACCATCCCGACGAACGGCTCAACAGCATCGCCGGCCAACTCCGACCGGTCGTCGTCCTCACCGAACCCGGCCAATTGCACCGGATCACCACCGCGCCCGTGCTCGCGCTGCGCGACCGGCCTCCGTTCGTGGAACCGCCGAGCCGGCCCACCGCCGTCACCGGTGTCCCGACCGCAGCCGACAACCTCGCCTACGTGATCTCCACCTCGGGATCCACGGGCGCCCCGAAACACGTCGGCGTGACCCACCGCAGCCTGGTCAACTCGACCCTGGCCCGCACCCAGTGGTACCGGCAGGCGCCGGCGAAGTTCCTCCTCGTCTCATCGTTGGTCTTCGACAGCTCGATCGCCGGGCTGTTCTGGCCGCTGTGCACGGGCGGGGCGGTGTACCTGCCCACCGAGGGCAGTCAGCTCGAACCCGCCCGCCTGCTGCGCCACCTCGCCGAGGAGAACATCACCCACACCCTCGCCGTGCCGTCGCTGTTGTCCACCCTCCTCGAGCAGGCCGAACCAGGGCAGCTGTCCACCCTGCAGGTGATGATCGCGGCCGGCGAGGCCAGTACGAAGGACCTGCACGCGGCGGCCCGGCGGGTGGCGCCGGCCGCGCGGCTCGTCAACGAGTACGGGCCGACCGAGGCCACCGTCTGGGCGACCGCCTGGACAGGTGAGCCGATCCCGTACCGCAGCCAACTGCCGATCGGTCAGCCCGTGGCCGGAGTCCGGGCGTACGCGCTCAATGCCCACGGTCAGCCGGTACCGATCGGGGTGCCAGCCGAACTCCTCCTCGGCGGCGCCGGCGTCGCCCGAGGCTACCTCGGCAGGCCCGGCCGCACCGCCGCCCGCTTTCTCCCCGATCCCTTCGCGGCCCAGCCCGGCGCGCGCATGTACCGCACCGGGGACCTGGTCCGGCACACGACGGACGGCCAACTGGAGTTCCTCGGCCGCACCGACCACCAGGTGAAGATCCGCGGTTTCCGGGTCGAGCTCGGCGAGATCGAAGGTGTGCTCGACATCCACCCCGCAGTCACCCGCGCGGTGGTGGTGGCGCGCGCCGACGGCGGCGGGGAACTGGCCCTGGTCGCCTACGTCGCGGTGACCTCGATGGACCCGCCCGACGCCGCCGGCCTGCAGCAGTACCTGCGGGACCGGCTGCCGAAGTACATGGTGCCCGCCACCATCGTCCGGCTCGACGCACTGCCGTTGACCGGCACCGGCAAGGTCGACCGCAGCGCCCTGCCCGCCGTCGACCGCACCGCCGCCCGGGCGACCGCGCCGTCGGCCCCGCGTACCGACACCGAGCAGGTGATAGCCGCGGTGTGGGAACAGGTACTGGGCGTGGACGCCGTCGGCGCCGACGACGACTTCTTCGACCTGGGAGGCGAGTCACTGCGCGCAATGCAGGTGGTCACCCGCACCAACAAGGTCTTCGGCCTGCACCTGCCGGTGCGGACCATCTTCGACGCCAGCACCGTCACCTCGTTCGCCGAGGCCGTGGACCGGGCCCGCGCCGTGGCCAACCCGCCGGCCACCGTGCTGACGAGCGGGTGAGCGGCGGTGAGTCTCCCACCGCCGGCCCCGCCGTACGGCCTGCCGACCCTCGTGGACGTCCTGCGCCACCGCGCCACCGCGCAGCCCCACCGGCCCGCCTACTGCCTGCTGCCCGACGGCGAGGAGGAGACGGAACGCCTCACCTTCGCCGACATCGACGCGCGGGCCCGCGCCGTCGCGGCCACGCTGCAGCACCTGGCCGCGGGCCAGGACGCGGCGGGCACGCCGCCACGGGCACTGGTCGCCTACCCGGCCGAGGCGGGCCTCGACTACATGGCCGCCTTCCTCGGCTGTCTCTACGCCGGCGTCATCGCCGTACCCTGCGACGCACCGACCACCCGGCCAGGCGCGGACCGGCTCGGCTGGATCGCCCGCGACGCCCGACCCCGGTTCCTCCTCGCCCCCCGGCCACACCCAGTCGACGACGGCACCGGGCAGCCCGGCATCCACCTCGATGTGACCGAGGTACCGGTTGCCGCCGCCGACGGCTGGCGCCGGCCTGAACTGCACTCGGAGGCACTCGCGTTCCTGCAGTACACCTCCGGCTCGACCCGGCAACCGCAGGGCGTCATGGTGACGCACGGCAACATCATGGCCAACGAGCGGGCGATCGCGTCATCGCTGATCAACGACGAGGACTCCACCTTCGTGGGCTGGCTGCCGCTGTTCCACGACATGGGGATGATCGCCAACGCGCTGCAGCCGCTCTACCTCGGGGCCCTGTCGGTCCTGATGCCCCCGGCGGCCTTCCTGGCCCGCCCGATCCGGTGGCTGAAAGCGATCGACCGGTACCGCGCGGCCGTCGCCGGCGGCCCCAACTTCGCCTACGAGCTGTGCGTCAGCCGGACCGACGACGCGTCGCGGCGGCGGCTCGACCTGTCCTGCTGGCGGGGCGCCTACAACGGAGCCGAAGTCGTCCGGGAAACGACCATGCGCCGTTTCACCGCGGCCTTCGCCGTCTCCGGCTTCTCCGCCGAGGCGTTCTTCGCCTGCTACGGCCTTGCCGAGGCCACGCTGATCGTTGCCGGAGCGCCCCGCAACGCACCTCCGCGCATCCTCGACGTCGACGCGGCCCAGGTACGTGCCGGCCGGCTGATCCCGGCCACCGGCGCCGCCGACAGCCGCCGGGCCGCCAGCAGCGGCCGTCCGGTGGCCGACACCACCGTCACAGTGGTCGACCCGGAGAATCGCCGGGCGGTCGCCGACGGCACCGTGGGAGAGATCTGGATTCGCGGTCCCGGTGTCGCCGCCGGCTACTGGCAGGACCCGGCGGCCACCGCCGCCACCTTCGGTGCGACCCGCGCCGACGGACCGCCCGGCACCCACCTGCGCACCGGCGACCTCGGCGCGCTGGTCGACGGCGAGCTCTACGTCGTCGGTCGGCGCAAGGACCTGATCATCGTCCGGGGCCAGAACCATCACCCCACCGATCTGGAATGGACCGTCCAGTCAAGCCACCCGGCCCTGCGCCCGTCCTGCGGCGCCGCCTTCTCCGACGACCCAGCCGACGACACCGACGAACAGCTGGTGATCGTGCACGAGGTCAACGCGGAGAACCTCAGCGAGGAAGAGACCACCGCGGTTGCGGCCGCCATCAGACAGGCCATCGCCGCACGCCACGGCCTGCACGTACACGCCGTCGCGCTGGCTCGCCGCGGTGCCGTCCCGAAAACCAGCAGCGGCAAGGTACGCCGCCAAGCATGCCGGGACGCCTACCGAGCAGGCTGGCTCCCGCTGCTCGGGCACAGCCTCGAAGCCC
>NZ_POTY01000039.1 GCF_003236315.1 Micromonospora craterilacus | reverse complement strand
GGGGTACGGTCGGAGAGTGGCGGACGAGGGGCGACGGCGGCGACGGCACCGGCACCACGGCGGGCAGGACAGCGGTGGGGATGTGGACGCGTCCGCGACAACCGCGGGGGTACACGACGGTGGTGAACCGGCTCGGGGACGGCGCAACGGCACCGCCGAAGAGGGCGAGCGAGGGCTGCGCGGGCTGGTCGGCTCCGGCTCGTCACAGGTGAGCGTGACCGCGGCGATGCGGGCCCGGGACGCCGCCCGCCCCACCGACGAGGATCTCGCCGCGGCGGCCGCGCGGATCGTCATCGTGCGGCGCAACTGGACCCCCCGCGACGAGCTGCCCCGGCGCTGACCCGAGGACACGCGCACCGCGCAGAGCGCGCACCGCGTGCAGAGCGCGCACCGCGTGCAGAGCGCGCACCGCGTGCAGAGCGCGCACGCCGTGAGCCCAAGGCCCACGCGGGCACCGCGCCGCAGGGAGATCGTGCTCGATCCTGGATCGAGTGGCCTCAGGCTCAAGGCGAAGCCACTCGATCCAGGATCGAACGTGATCCTGCCGGATCGTCCCCGGGCTGGGCATCAGCCAGGCCGGAGAAGGGTCATGCGGATCGTTTCTCGGCCGGGTGTGAGGCGGGCCGGGAGAAGGGTCAGGGTAGTTCGGGCAGCTGCTGGGTCTGCTCGTACTCGGCCACCTGGGCGATGCGGCGCGCGTGCCGCTCGCTGCCGGAGAAGGCGGTGGTCAGGAACGCCTCGACGATGGCGGTGGCCTCGTCGAGGGTGTGCTGGCGGGCCCCGACGGCGACCAGGTTGGCGTCGTTGTGCTGCCGGCCCAGTTGGGCGGTCTCCACGCTCCAGGCCAGCGCCGCCCGCACCCCGGCCACCTTGTTCGCGGCGATCTGCTCACCGTTGCCCGAGCCACCGATGACCACACCCAGGCTGCCCGGGTCCGCCACCACTCGGGTGCCGGCGTGCAGGCAGAAGGCCGGGTAGTCGTCGTCGGCGTCGTAGACGTGCGGGCCGACGTCGACCACCTCGTACCCCTCCTTGGCGAGGTGGTTGGCCAGGTGCACCTTCAGCTCGAAACCGGCGTGATCGGATCCCAGGTAGACGCGCATACCGCGCAGTCTGTCAGGCCCGTCCCGCAGCTCACCGTGGGGGCGGTGCGGGCGGGACGGGCGCCACGTCAGCTGCGGTCCGGCAGCTCGGCGACCACCAGGCCACCGCGCGCCTTCGGGGTGAACCAGGTGCTCTTGCGCGGCATCTTCTCCCGGGCGAGGTTCACCGCGACGAAGTCGTCGACGGTCACCGGCGCGACGAGGACGGCCAACTCGGCCCGCCCCGCCTCGACCTCACCGGTCAGCCAGCTCGCCGGGTAGTCGCCGCCGACGTAGGTGATCCGCTTGTCACCCGGGTCCAGCCCGAGGGCGTCGCGCAGCAGCAGCCGCTCGACCAGGGCGTGGTCCAGGTTTTCCAGCCGGCTCGCGCCGGTGTGCGGCAGCGTCACCGCGTACGCCTGGCCGGGGAGTTGGAGCACGACGGTGCCGCTGGCCGCCGGGACCTCGACCGGGCCGTCCACGCCGGTGATCTGCGCGCCGGCGGCGCGGAGCCGGTCGATCAGCTCCTCCGGCGTGGTGGTGAGCTCGCTGACCAGGCGGTTGTACGGCTGGATGGCCACCGAGGCGGGCGTCGTGACGACCGCCAGGAAGCGGGGCAGGGCCCCGGTCTGGGCGGCCAGGCTGCGGTGGTTGCCGTCGGCGACGACCAGCTCACCTCCGCCGGCCAGCGCGGTCAGCTGCTCCTGTTGCGGGCCCGGCTGGACCAGCCAGATGGCGTGGGTACGCCCGGCCTGGTCGGTGTCGGTGGCGGCGGGCGCGCCGGCCGCGTCGGCGGCCGCCGCGAGCGCGGCGTGCAGCTCGTCGCCCCGCCCGGTCTGCAGCAGCAGTACGGGCGAGAGCAGGTGACCCAGCGCCTCGGCCAGGGCGACCCGCTCGCGCACCTTGGCGATGAAGACGTCCTCGTTGCGGATGACCAGGCCCGGCTCGTCGGCGCGGGTGGAGATCTGGCCGGTGTCGACCATGGCGAACAGACCGTACGCCGGCTGCTCGCCGGGCGCGCTGATCCGGTACAGCACCACCACCTGCTCGGCCGGGGTGTAGCTGCCGTCGGCCTTCGCCTCGGCGAGCCGGCTGACCGCGTCCGGCAGGGCGTCGCCGAAGGACTTGCCGAGGCTCTCCGGCGCCCGATGCGGCATCTCGATGCCGAGGGCGCTGTGCGGATTCGCCTCGATGATCGCGGTGATCTCCGCGTCGTCGGCGAACTCGTCGTAGTTCTGCGCGCCGGTGCCGCCAGTGGTGATCCAGGCCCGGGTGATCGGGTGCACGACCGTCATGAGCGATCACGCTACCGGCGCCCGACCTGGCACCGCCGCCGGACCCACACCTCGTCCACCAGATGAATGGAGGGGCCCTCGTCAGCGGTGGAGGACCCCGGTCAACAATCGGGGTCGGCGGCGGCTCGCCGGTGCCGACCGGCGGGCGCGGGCACCACCGCGGGACGAGGGGCGGGCAGCACCCGCGGTCCCTGGTTACGAATCTCCTGGCCGGGCGGGGTCAACCGCGAGGTGGCGGGTACCCGGGCGACACCTACCACGCTCGGCCGAGCCAGCACGCCGGCAGTGTTTTCCGACCGGTCTCGGCGGGGCGCCGGCCAACGCCGGTCGCCGTCCGGCCGGTACGCCACCACACCGGTGCTCTCCTCCCGACTCTGGAGATCGTCACCGGACGCACGATGCTTGGCCATCTGGCTGCCTCCACGAGCTGTGGACTGCGGCCAGCGGGCACGGATGCGGCCCGCCGGGATCGCTGCGGACACCCGGTCAAACGAGCCCACGAAGCAGCCGGTGACGCCCGCAGGGCACCGGACCGCACGTCGCGCGCCAACTCGGTGCGGTGTTGAGAGGGGGCCCGTGCTCTATCGCAGGCGTTAACAAGGGGCCCATCCTTGCACCTCAGTCGAAGATGGGGTCGAGGTCGCGGCTGCGCTTGAGTTCGAAGAAGCCGGGCGTGCCGGCGACCAGCAGGACCCCGTCCCACAGCCGGCCCGCGGCCTCCCCCTTGGGCGCCGGGGTGACCACCGGCCCGAAGAAGGCGACCGGCCGGCCGTCCGGGCCGGGCGCGTGGACGACGGGGGTGCCGACGTCGGTGCCGACCGGACGCATGCCGGCCTCGTGGCTCTCCCGCAGCGCCGCGTCGAGACCGGTGTCCTCGGCGGCGGCGGCCAGCGCCGGGTCCAGCCCGGCGTCGGTCAGCGCGGCCCGGTACAACTCCGGCCCGAGCTTCTGCTTGCCGAGGTGGATCCGGGTACCGAGGGCGGTGTAGAGGGTACGGACGGCGTCCGACCCGTACCGCTGCTGCACGGCGATGCAGACGCGTACCGGCCCCCAGCCGGTCCGCATCAGTTCCTGGTACTGCTCGGACAGTTTCCGGCCCTGGTTGAGCACCGACAGGCTCATGACGCGGAACCGGACGTCGACCTCGCGGACCCGCTCCACCTCCAGCAGCCAACGGGAGGTGAGCCACGCCCACGGGCAGATCGGATCGAACCACATGTCGACATCGACACGCTCGTTCACGGTGAGGTCCCTTCGCAACGGTGACGCCGATACAACCGGCGTACCTCCGATCTTTACTCCGCCGGGGCCCGGCCGGGCGACGATCGACCGCGTGACCTCGCCCACCGCCGGGTCCCCTCACATGCAAGACTCAGGCCGGACCGGCCGTCACGGACGGTCAACGGACGACGCGGCCGCGGCGTACGGCGAGAGTGGGATGGAGACGAACAGTGCCGGGAGTGCGCAACCTGACACAGGTCGAGGCGACCGAGCGGGCCCGCCTGCTCGACGTGACCGGGTACGACATCAGTCTGGACCTGTCCAGCGCCGTCCAGGCGGCCGATGGCCGAACCTACCGATCGACCACCGAGGTGCGCTTCAAATGCGCCGAGCCGGGCGCGAGCACGTTCATCGAGGTGGCGGCGGACTCGGTGCGCTCGGCGACGCTCAACGGCGACCCGGTCGACCTGACCGGCTGGTCGGCGGAGAAGGGGCTGACGCTGACCGGGCTGGCCGGCGAGAACATGCTGGTCGTGGACGCGGACTTCGCGTACTCGAACTCGGGGCAGGGCCTGCACCGCACGGTCGACCCGGTGGACGGTGAGACGTACCTCTACAGCCAGTTCGAGACGGCGGACGCGCAGCGGACCTTCGCGTGCTTCGACCAGCCGGACCTGAAGAGCGTCTACACCTGGCACGCCACCGTTCCGGAGCACTGGAAGGTGATCTCCAACATGCCGGTGGAGCGCGAGGAGGGGGCGGGCGACGGCCTGAAGACCCTGCACTTCGCCGAATCGCCGCGGATGAGCACCTACATCACCGCGCTGTGCGCCGGGCCGTACCACGAGGTGCGGTACAGCCACGACGGCATCGACCTGGGCTACTTCTGCCGGGCCAGCATGGCGCAATACCTCGACTCCGACGATCTGAACCTGGTCACCACGCAGGGCTTCGACTTCTTCCACGAGCAGTTCGGGGTGCGTTACCCGCTGCCCAAGTACGACCAGGTCTGGGTGCCCGACTTCAACGCCGGCGCGATGGAGAACTTCGGCTGCGTGACGCACGCCGAGTCGCACTACCTGTTCCGCTCGCAGGTCACCGACTTCGAGTACGAGCAGCGGGCCAACACGATCCTGCACGAGCTGGCGCACATGTGGTTCGGTGACCTGGTCACCATGCGCTGGTGGAACGACCTGTGGCTGAACGAGTCGTTCGCCGAGTGGGCCAGCCACTGGTGCAACACGCACGCCACCCGGTTCACCGAGGCGTGGACGACGTTCCTGTCCATCCGGAAGAACTGGGGCTACCGGCAGGACCAGCTCTCCTCCACCCACCCGGTCTACTGCGAGATGCCCGACCTGGAGGCGGTCGAGGTCAACTTCGACGGCATCACGTACGCCAAGGGCGCCAGCGTGCTCAAGCAGCTGGTCGCGTACGTGGGCGAGGAGCCGTTCCTGGCCGGGCTGCGGGCGTACTTCGCCCGGCACGCCTGGGGCAACGCCACCTTCGACGACCTGCTGTCCGAGTTGGAGACCGCCTCCGGCCGCAAGCTGCGTACGTTCGCCGCACAGTGGCTGGAGACCGCACAGGTCAACACCCTGCGGCCGGAGCTGACCATCGGCCCGGACGGCGCGTACCAGCGGGTGCTGGTCCGCCAGGAGGCGCCGGAAGGGCACCCGACGCTGCGTACCCACCGGATCGGCGTGGGCCTCTACGACCTCACCGACGGCCGGCTGGTGCGCCGCGAACGGTACGAGGTCGACGTCGACGGTGAGCTGACCGAGCTGACCGACCTCGCCGGCGTGCCCGCGGCCGACGTGCTGCTGCTCAACGACGACGACTTCACCTACACCAAGCTGCGGCTGGACGACCGGTCGATGGCGACGGTGGTGCAGCACATCGCCGGCTTCGACTCGTCGCTGGCGCGGGCGCTGTGCTGGACCGCCGCGTGGGACATGACCCGCGACGCGGAACTGGCCACCCGCGACTACGTGGCGCTGGTGCTGGCCGGGTTGCCCGCCGAGACGGACATCAACCTGGTCACCGCGACCCTGCGCCAGGCCAGCAGCGCGCTCACCTTCTACGCCGACCCGGCCTGGGCGCCGACCGGCTGGGCAGAGCTGGCCCGCACCGCGAAGGCCGCCCTCGCCGCCGCCGACCCGGGCAGCGGCTTCCAGCTGGCCTGGGCCCGGGCGTACGTCTCCGCGGCCCGCTCCGATGAGGACCTGGCGGTCCTGCGCGGCTGGCTGGACGGCACGGAGGTGACGACCGGGCTGACCATCGACACCGAGCTGCGCTGGAGCGTGCTGCAGGCGCTGGTGGCCAACGGGGTGGCCGGTGCGGCGGAGATCGAGGCCGAGCTGACCGGCGACAAGACGGCCAGCGGCGAGCGGGAGGCCGCGTACGCGCACGCGCTGGTGCCGACCGAGGAGAACAAGGCGACGGTCTGGGCCCAGCTGACCGGCACCGAGGCGCTGCCGAACTGGCGGCACCGGGCGCTGCTGCAGGGCTTCAGCCACCCGGCCCAGGTCGACCTGGTCGCGCCGTACCGGGAGCGGTACTTCACCGCGGTGGGGCAGGTCTGGGCCAGCCGGGACAGCGAGCCGGCGCAGGAGTTCGCGATGCTGGCGTACCCGGCCTACCTGGTCGAGGACGACACGGTCGCGGCCACCGACGCCTGGTTGGCGCAGGAGGGTCACCCGGCGCCGCTGCGCCGGCTGGTGGCCGAGGGCCGCGACGGCGTGGTCCGCGCCCTCGCCGCCCGGATCAGGGACGCCCGCAGCGCCTGATCGACGAGAACCTTGGGGCCGGCGTGGGTGAGCCTGCGCCGGCCCCGGCCGTTCTGGCTGGGCACCGGCCGGTGGTGTCGCTCGTCCCGTCTGCCCGGCTCCTGACCCAGGACGCGGCAGAGCCCGGCCCACACGGTGGTGGGCCGGGCTCTGCCGGACGGGAAGTGGTCAGCCCTTGCCGGCGTACCGGGAGAGCTGGTCGAGGCCCTGGATGACGCCGCCGGCCAGGTCGCCACCGCCGAAGGCCGCCACCATCGACAGCGCGGCGATCTTGGCGTACGTGTCCGGGACGCGCTTGCGGGCGTACCTGCCGGTGACGATCTCGAGCTGCCGCTGGTTCGGCGAGATCGCGATCAACACCGAGCGGTCGGGCTCGGCGAGCTGCCGGTGCAGCCGCTCGGCGTGCTCCCGGACCGGCTCGTCGAGGCCGCCCACGAAGACCGAGAAGTCCAGGCCGGTCGTCTGATCCGCCAGGCGAAGCGCCTCGTCGATGCGCAGCAGCTGGCGGGTCGAGAACGGCCCGTCGAGCACGTCGGGCGGAGTGCCCGTCCCGGTCTCGGGCTGCTTCTCACCAACGGTCACTTGCGCCTCCGGTTCCACCGGCCGGCGCCTCGATGCCGGCCTGCTCCTGCTTACGGCTGGTCAGCGCCGGCGCCTGTGCCCCCGCTGCCAGCGCGGTGCCGGCCGAGTCGGCCAACTCCTCCGGCCGGCCCAGGAACCACACTGGCGTGAAGCTGAACGGCCGGCCCGGCCGGTAACGCTTGGCACCGCCGCCACCGCCACGGCTACCCGCGTAGACGAGCCCGGCGATCACCAGCACAACGGCTGCCGGGATACCGACGAAGACCAGCAACGTGTCGGTTACAGACAATCCCAACGCCCCCAGGCGGAAAGAGAGACCTTCGACCGGATCGGGTGGCTGGTCACCGCGGCGACCTCCCGACTCCGCTGCCACTCACGTTAGCGGAGCCCACGCTGCGCCAGACTGCGGGGTGGCGATCCCATCCGCCACTGGAGCGCTCCAGCTGCGCAGCTGTCGCGATCAGTCTCGCGTCGTCGCCGTACCGGCCGGTGAGCAACACCCCGACCGGCAACCCCTCGGCGGTCACCCCGACCGGCAGCGACACGGACGGTTCGCCCGTGACGTTGAAGACCGCGCAGTACGGGGAGAACCGGCGTTGCCGGTCGAAGTCCTCCTCCGGGGTGCGCCCCTGGGTGAACCAGCCGACCGGGGCCTGCGGGGCCGCCAGGGTCGGGCAGAGCAGCAGGTCGCAACCGGCCGTGCGGCGAACGCCGAGGCGTACCTGGGCCTGGATCTCACCCAGGGTGGCGGTAAGGGTGCCGGCGGAGATCCCGGCGGCCCGGGACCGCAGGAGCCGGGTCAGCGGCAGCAGCTCGGCCTCCCGCTCGGGCGGCACCGGCGCGAGCGCGAGGACGTACCAGACGATCTCGAACAGCGGCCAGACCTGCGGGCCGAGCGGCGGTGGCACCTCGACCACCTCGTGGCCCGCGGCGGTGAGCAGGGCGGCGGCCCGGTCCACCGCGGCGACGCAGTCCGGGTGGACCGGTTCGTCGGCGAGCATCGCGGCGGTGAACCGGCCGATCCGCAACCGCCCGGGCGCGGCGGCGCGCGCCGCGGCCAGGTAACCACCGGCGGGCGGCGGAGGCGGCAGGTACGGCTCGCCGGGCACCGGCTCGGCCAGCACGTCGAGCAGCGCGGCCACGTCGGCGACGGTCCGCCCGATCGGGCCGCTGATCGGCAGACCGAAGCCACCGAAGCCGAGTGGACCGCCGGAGACCAGGCCACGGCTGGGTTTGTAGCCGATCAGGCCGCACAGCGACGCCGGGATGCGCAGCGAGCCGCCACCGTCGGAGCCCTGGGCCACCGGCACCAGGCCCGCGGCCACCGCCGCCGCCGCACCACCGCTGGAACCACCGGCGGTGTACGCCAGGTCCCACGGGTTGCGGGCCGGCGGGGCCACCAGCCCCTCGGAGTAGAGCGAGCAGCCCAGCTCGGAGGTGGTGGTCTTGCCGAGGCTGACCAGGCCGGCGGCTCGGATGAACCGCACCACGTCGGCGTCGACCGGCGGCACGAAGTCGGCGAACGCGGCGGAGCCGAAAGTGGTGCGGACGCCGGCCGTCAACGTCAGATCCTTGATCGCGGTCGGTACGCCGTGCAGCGGCCCGCGCCGGTCCACCGGTGCCGCGTCCGCGGCCCGGGCGGCCTCGCGGGCCAGGTCCGGGGTCACCGTGACGAAGGCGCCGACCGTGTCACCGAGCGCGTCGACCCGGTGCAGGTGATGCTCGACCAGGTCCAGGCTGGACAGCTCGCCGCGGGCGATCGCGGCGGCCTGTTCCAGCGCGGTCAGGTCGTGCGGCTCGGCCATGTCGCCATCCTGCCCGCTCGCGCCAGCCGTTGCCGCCGCGACACGAGCGGCGGAGCGTCAGGAAAGCGTGCCGGGCGGTGACACCCACTCCGACCGGGGGCCGCCCACGTCGGTCAGCAGGTCGAAGTCCCGGTCGTAGTGGAGAACGGTCGCCGAGTACTCCGCGGCAGTCGCGGCCACCATGACGTCCACCGGGCTCGCGGCCCGGTGGTAACCCCGCACCGTCAGCGCCATCTGTAGATCCTGCGCTCTGGTGGCCACGGCCGGGGTGATCGGAAGATCGATCATCAGCTCCGCCCGACGGGCACGCACCGTCATCGCGTCGCGGAAGTCCCGGGCGCTCCGCCCGTCCTCCAGATCCAACGGAAGACAGGTCGCGGCAAGCCTCTCCTCGAGCACCGCCATGATTCGCTTTCCGACGATCGGCTGGCGGAGGCGGCCCCAGGCGGAGGTGTCGATGAGGTACAGGCCGACTGGAGGAGTCACGCAGCGTCCTGTCCGCCGCGCGGTGTCTTGTCGTCCTCGAGGAGGCCGGTCCAGTCCCGGTCGATCGAGAGCAGCTCCCGAATCGCCTCCATGCGCTCGCCGCGCTCCGCGGCCATCCGGAGCGCGGCGTGGATGGTGTCCTTCTTGCTCTTGGTGCCCAATTCGCGGCGAGCCCGTTCGAGCAGCTCGTCGTCAAGATCGATAACAGTCTTCACTACCCGAGTATATACGGCCCGACCGACTTTATATACCGACCTTGCCGAGGAAGCGCAGGGCGTTGTGGGAGAGCAGTTGGTCGCGCTGGGCGTCGGTGAGGAAATCGGCCTCGTGGACCACCCGGCCGACCGGGCGTTCGCCCAGTGGGTACGGGTAGTCGCTGCCCACCAGCACCCGGTCGGCGCCCATCGTGTCGACCAGCAGCCGCAACGCGGGAGTCGCGAAGACCACCGAGTCGACGTAGAACCGGTCGACGTAGGAGCTGGGCGGGGCGGCGGAGGCACCGCGTACCAGGTCGCCCCGGCGGTGCCAGGCGTTGTCGGCACGGCCCAGCCAGAACGGGAAACTGCCGCCGCCGTGGGCGAAGCAGATCCGCAACGTCGGTGGCACCCGGTCGAAGACGCCACCGAGGATCATCGCCAGCACCGACAGGTGCGTCTCGGCGGGCATACCGGTGAGCCACCGGGCCATCCACCGGTCGAGTCGGGGGCCGCCAGCCATGTCCCACGGGTGCACGAAGACCGGCGCGCCGACCTCGGCGCAGTGGGTCAGGAAGGTCACGATCCCGGCGTCGTCCAGGTCCCGGTCGCCGACGTGGTTGCCGATCTCCACGCCGACGTGCCCGGCGGCCAGGCAGCGGTCCAGTTCGGCGCAGGCCGCGTCCGGGTCCTGCAACGGCACCTGGCAGAACGGCAGCAGCCGGTCACCGCCGGCCGCGGTGACCTCCAGCGTCAGGTCGTTGAAGATCCGGGCCAGCTTCACCGCCTGGTCGGCCGGTCGGTCGTAGCCGAAGAAGACCGGGGTGGGCGAGACCACCTGCACGTCCACCCCGTCGGCGGCCATGTCGGCCAGCCGGGTCGGCGCGTCCCAACACTCGGCGCCGACCGGCCGGAACTCGGTCTCGCCGATCATGATCATGGCGGCCCGTTCCGAGTCGACCCGCAGCCAGGGCCAGCCGGACCCGCCGCACGCCGCGGCGAGATCCGGCCATGCCTTCGGTACGACGTGCGTGTGCACGTCCACCACCGGGAATCCCGACCGGGCCGGCGGACCGGCGACCGGCTGCGCCATCAGCCCTTGCCCGGGTGCAGCGTGCCGCAGTTGTCGCAGGTACGGGCCTTCTCGTCGGCGTAGAACGCGCCGAAGACCGGGGGCAGGTCGGCGGCGATGTCGCGCACCTGCAACTCGACCTCGTGCACCTTGTGCCCGCACTCAGGGCAGTACCACTGGAACTTCTCCAGCGTCCCCTCCGCGCGGACCCGCTCGACCACCACGCCGATCGAGCCGGGCTCCGGCCGCTGCGGCGAGTGCGGCGTGTTGCGCGGCAGCATCCACATCTGACCCTCGCGTACGTGCACCGTACGCGGCCCCTCCGGGGTCATCAGGTTCACGTGCATGTTGCCCTTGACCTGGTAGAAGAACTCCTCGTACGGGTCGACGTGGAAGTCGGTGCGCTGGTTCGGCCCGCCCACCACCATCACGATGAAGTCGTCGGAGCCGGGAAACATCTCCTTGTTGCCCACCGGCGGCTTGAGCAGGTGCTGGTTCTCGGCGATCCAGCCGGGAAAGCTGAACGGTTCGGCGATCTCACTCACGACTACCTCCTCGGGGAAGCAGGGCCACGGCTTGCATCTCGATCAGCAGGTGCGGATGCGGCAACTGGTGCACGGCCACCGTCGTCCGGGTCGGCCCGGTGGCGTCGAAGAACTCCGCCCACACCTCGTTGTACCCACCGAAGTCATTCATGTTGACCAGGTACGAGGTCACCTGCACCAGGTCGGCCAGCTCGGCACCGACCGAGCGCAGCAGATCACCGATGTTCTCGATGACGGCCCGCGTCTGCACCCGGATGTCCAGGTCGGTCGTACCGAACTCGTCCACCGACACACCCGCGAACGTGTTGTCCGGCCGCCGCGACGACGTACCGGACACGAACACGAATCCGCCGGCCACCTTCACGTGCGGAAACGCTCCCCGTGGCACGGCTTTCCCGGCCACCACCCGAGCCCCATCAGCATTCACGACGAGGCCTTCAGCGAAGCGGTGCCGAGCTTCTCCACGACCGCCCGCACGTGCGCACCCGGACGCAGCGGCACCGCCGCCGTCGCCGCGCCGGCCAGGAACACCCAGCCCTCGCGCAGCCGCACGCCGTGCCGCCCAGCCAGCCGGATGCCCTCGTCCAACGCCCGGCGCGGATCGCCGAGGATCGCCGCCGTCGAGCCGACCTGCGCCAGTCGCCCGTCGACCTCCAGCAGCACGCCGAGGTTCTCCAGCCCGTCCGGCACCGGCGACCACGGCCCCACCACGAACGCGGCGGCCGAGGTGTTGTCGGCGACGACGTCCGGCAGCGAGAAACTGAAGTTGGCGTACCGGGAGTCGATCAGCTCGATCGCCGGGGCGACGGCGCGCACCGCGTCGGTGAAGTCGCCGACCGCTTCGCCGGGCTCGGGCAGCCGATCGAGCAGGAACGCCACCTCCGGCTCGACCCGGGGGTGGATGAAGTCGGTCACGTCGACGGTGCCGCCGTCGGGCACCCGCATCGCGTCGGTGAGCCGACCCCAGATCACCTCGTCCACCCCGACCTGGGCCATCTTCGCCTTGCTGGTCAGCCCCATCTTCAGGCCGACCAGCCGCTCACCCCGGTCGAGGCGGCGCTGCAGCAGCGCGGTCTGCACCGCGTACGCGGCGTCGACGTCGAGGCCGGTCTCGGCGGCGAGCTGCGGGATCGCGGTGGCCGTGTCGGCCGCCGTGCCCAGCGTCGCCGCGATACCCGCGATGTCCGGCCCGATCATGAATCTCCCCTGCCCGCGAGGTCCAGCGCCACGTCCACGATCATGTCCTCCTGCCCGCCGACCATCCGCCGCCGGCCCAGCTCGACCAGGATCGAGCGGACGTCCACCCCGTACTTCACCGAGGCGCGTTCGGCGTGCCGCAGGAAGCTGGAGTAGACGCCCGCGTACCCCAGCGAGAGGGTCTCGCGGTCGACCTGGACCGGCCGGTCCTGCAACGGGCGGACGACGTCGTCGGCGGCGTCCATCAGTGCGAAGACGTCGCAGCCGTGCTTCCAGCCGTGCAGTTCGGCGACCGCGACGAAGACCTCCAGCGGTGCGTTGCCGGCCCCGGCGCCCATCCCGGCCAGGGAGGCGTCCACCCGGACGGTACGGCCGGCCGCCGACCCGACCGGGCCGTCGCCGGCGACCCGGCCGTGCTCGACGGCGACCACGCTGTTGGCCACGCCGAGCGAGAGGTTGTGGTGCGCGTGGATGCCGATCTGCGTGCTCGGCTCCAGCACCTGCCGGTACGCGTCGACCCGCTGCGCCACGTCGGACATCAGCAGTCGGCCGCCGGAGTCCGTCACGTAGACGCAGTGCGCTCCGTACGACTCCATCAGCTTGGCCTGCCCGGCCAGCCCGGCCGGGTCGTTCATGTGCGACATCATCAGGAAGCCGGCCACGTCCATGCCGTTCTCCCGGGCCCAGGAGATGTGCTGGGCCGAGATGTCCGCCTCGGTGCAGTGCGTGGCGATGCGGACGCTGGTCACCCCGAGCGCCTTGGCCGCCTTCAGGTCGGCGATGGTGCCGATGCCCGGCAGCAGCAGGGTGGTCAACCTCGCGTTCGTCATCACCTCGGCCGCCGCCGAGATCCACTCGGCGTCGCTCGCCGCGCCGTGGCCGTAGTTGACACTCGACCCGGCCAGGCCGTCGCCGTGCGCCACCTCGATCGCGGCCACCCCCGCGGCGTCCAGCGCGGCGGCGATGGTGCGGACCTGGTCCACCGTGTACCGATGGCCGATGGCGTGCATGCCGTCGCGCAACGTCACGTCCTGGATGTACAGGTCACTCATGCGGGCACCCCCTTTGCGCGCAGGGCCACCAGCCGCTCCGCCGTGCGCAGCGCGGCCGAGGTCATGATGTCCAGGTTCCCGGCGTACGCGGGCAGGTAGTGCCCGGCGCCGGAGACCTCCAGGAAGACCGAGACCTGGAGGCCGGTGAGGTGCCGCCCGAGCGACGGCACGAAGGTGTCCACCCGGTCGAACTGCACGTCCTGCTTGAGCCGGTAGCCCGGGACGTACTCCTGGACGTCGGCCACCATCGCGGCGACCGAGTCGGCGATGGCGGACCGGTCGGCGTCGGGGTCCGGGCAGAGGCAGTAGACCGTGTCACGCATCAGCAACGGCGGCTCGGCCGGGTTGAGCACGATGATCGCCTTGCCCCGGTCGGCTCCGCCGACCACCTCGATCGCCCGGGCCGTGGTCTCGGTGAACTCGTCGATGTTGGCCCGGGTGCCCGGGCCGGCGGAGCGCGACGAGATCGAGGCCACGATCTCGCCGTACGCCACCGGGGTCACCCGACGCACCGCCGCGACGATCGGCACGGTCGCCTGCCCACCGCAGGTGACCATGTTGACGTTCGTCTCGGCCAGGTGCTCGTCCAGGTTGACCGGTGGCACCACGTACGGGCCGATCGCGGCCGGGGTCAGGTCGACCACGGTCCGTCCATGCCCGCGCAGCACCGCGTCGTTGTGCCGGTGGGCGCCGGCCGAGGTGGCGTCGAAGACCAGTTCGACATCGGCGAACTCGGGCAACGCGACCAGGCCGTCCACGCCCTGCGCGGTGGTGGCCACACCGAGCCGGCGGGCCCGGGCAAGACCGTCGGAGGCCGGGTCGATGCCGGCCATGGCCACCATCCGCAGGTCCGCACTCAGCCGCCGGACCTTGATCATCAGATCGGTGCCGATGTTGCCCGACCCGATCACCGCCACGCCAGTAGCCACTGGTCACCGTCCCTTCGAGAAGCAGGTCCGGACCGAGCCGAGGCCGGAGATGCGGGCCTCGTACGCCGCGCCCGGCGTGACCGCCACCATCGGCCCGAGCGCACCGGAGAGCACCACGTCGCCGGCGCGCAGCGGGTCACCGGCGCGGGCCATCGTGCCGGCCAGCCAACCCAGCGCGTGCAGCGGATTGCCGAGGCAGGCCGCGCCGGCACCGACCGACACCGGCTCCCCGGCCTGTTCCAGCACCATCCCGCACAGCCGCAGGTCCACGTCGGCGGGCCGGCGCGGCGTGGTGCCCAGCACGAACAGGCCGCTGGAGGCGTTGTCCGCCACCGTGTCCACGATGGAGATGTCCCAGCCGGCGACGCGCGAGTCGACGATCTCGATGGCCGGCAGCAGATGGTCGACGGCGCGCAGCAGGTCGGCGCTGGTGACCCGGCCGTCGGGCAGATCGGCGCCGAGCACGAAGGCGATCTCCGCCTCCACCCGGGGCTGGAGCAGCCGGTCGTTGGCGACCTCGGCACCGTCGGGCACCACCATCGCGTCGGTGAGCACGCCGAAGTCCGGCTCGTACACCCCGAAGCTCTCCTGCACCGCCCGGGAGGTCAGCCCGATCTTCGCGCCCACCCGGCGCTGCCCGGACGCCAGCCACTCGCGTACCTGGAGCTGCTGCGCCCGGTACGCGGCCTCGACGTCCCCCTCCGGGAGCAGCCGTCCCCGCAGCGGCGGGCAGGGTTTGCCGCTTCCTCGGGCCTCGGCCAGCTCCTGGGCCGCCGACTCGATATCAGTCATGTGAGATCCACGCAGACGTTGGTGAGTTCGGAGTAGAAGTCGAGCGAGTGCACGCCGCCCTCGCGGCCGATGCCGGAGGCTTTCACCCCGCCGAACGGGGTGCGCAGGTCACGCAGGAACCAGGTGTTGACCCAGACGATGCCGGCGTCCAGTCGCGCGCCGGCCCGGTGCGCCCGGCCCACGTCCCGGGTCCAGACCGTCGCCGCCAGGCCGTAGTCGGTGCCGTTGGCCAACGCGTACGCCTCGTCCTCGGTGTCGAACGGGGCCACGTGCACCACCGGGCCGAAAATCTCCTCGCGGTTGGTACGGGCGTCCGGGCCGAGCCCGGTCAGCACGGTCGGCTGCACATACGCGCCGCCGTCGCGGGCGTCGCCGAACCGCGGCACCCCGCCACCGGCCAGCACCTGTGCGCCCTCGGCCCGGGCCAGGTCGTAGTGGCCGAGCACCTTGTCCCGGTGGGCGTGCGAAATCAGCGGCATGTTCACCGTCGCCTCGTCCGCCGGCCAGCCGTACGCCAACTCGTCGGCGCGCTTGGCCAGCCGGGCGGTGAACTCCTCGAACACCGGCCGCTGCACGTAGATCCGTTCGGTGCACAGGCACACCTGACCGCCGTTGGTGAAGCTGGAGCGCACCGAACCGGCGACCGCCGCGTCCAGGTCGGCGTCGGCGAAGACCAGGCCGGCGTTCTTGCCGCCCAGCTCGAAGCTGACCGCCTTCACCCCGTCGGCGGCGGCCCGCATGATGGCGCTGCCGGTTGCGGACTCGCCGGTGAAGGTGATCGCGTCGACGCCCGGATGCCGGGTGAGGAACTCACCGGCCGAACCGGGGCCGAAGCCGTGCACCAGGTTGAACACACCCTCGGGCACACCGGCCGCGGCCATCACCTCGGCGAGCAGCGTCGCCGAGGCGGGCGTCTCCTCGCTGGGTTTGACCACCACCGCGTTGCCGCAGGCCAGGGCCGGGGCGACCTTCCAGGTGAGCAGGAGCAGCGGAAGGTTCCACGGCACGATCACCGCGACCACACCGACCGGCTTGCGTACCGCGTAGTTGAGCGCCCGGCCACCGGTCGGGGTGACCGTGGTGAACGACTCCGTCGGCGTGGTGGCCACGATCTCGGCGAAGGCCCGGAAGTTGGCCGCGCCGCGCGGGATGTCCAGGGTCCGGGCCTGCGAGATGGCCTTACCGGTGTCGGCGACCTCGGCGGCGACCAGGTCGTCGAAGCGGCGTTCCAGCTCGTCGGCGACCCGCCGCAGCACCTCGGCGCGTTCCCGCTCCCCCATCCGGCCCCACGGCCCGCGCAGCGCCGCCCGGGCCGCGGTCACGGCATCGTCCACCACGGACGAGGAAGCCTCGACCACCTCGAAGACCGGCTCACCGGTCACCGGGCTGCGCTTGGTGAACCGGGTGCCGGCGTCGACGAACTCGCCGCCGACGAAGTTGCGCAGCAGGCCGGGCCCGTCCGGCGCCTGCCCGGCCATCAGCCGGGTATCCCAGCGCGTCATCCTCGCCTCCCGCGTCCCAACGCCAGCACCGCGCCGGCCAGCACCGCCGCCGCGCCGGCCGCCACCGCGCCGAGCACCTGGTACTGCCGGCGGACCCGGCGCCGCACCTCGGCGTACGGGATGGTCGAGAAGGAGACCAGCTCGTACTGGGAGACGTACCGGCCGGGCAGCGCCCGCTCCAGCGCGTGCTCGACCCGCTTGCGGGTCTGGAACACCGGCGAGGCGACCTTGTCCCGCATTTCCACGAAGTTGGCCAGCGCCATCCGGGCGATCGCCTCGGCGTTCTCCTGCCGGCGGTGCTGGAACAGGGGCAACGCCGCCGACCAGTCGTCGGCGCACTCGGACAGGCAGCGGTCCAGCTCCACCACGTCCTCGAAGGCGCAGTTCGCGCCCTGGCCGTAGAACGGCACGATGGCGTGCGCCGCGTCGCCGAGCAGGCCGACCCGCCCGTCGACCTGCCACGGGTCGCACCGCACCGTGCCGAGCACGCCCACCGGGTTGTGCTGGTAGTCGTCGACCAGGTTCGGGGCGAGTGGGAGCAGGTCCGGGTAGTGCTGCGCGAAGTGCCGCTCGATCGCTGCCTTGCTGCCCAGCGAGGCGAAGCTGGCGGTGCCGTGGGTGGGCCAGAACAGCGTGCAGGTGAAGGAGCGATCCGGGTTGGGCAGGGCGATCATCATCGAGGTGCCGCGCGGCCAGATGTGCAGGGCACCCGGGTCGAGCGCGAAGTCGCCGCCCAGCGGCGGGATGGTGAGTTCCTTGTAGCCGTAGTCGAGGAAGTCGACGCTCTCGGTGAGCAGGCCGTGTTCGAGCAGCTGCCCGCGTACCGCCGAACCGGCGCCGTCGGTGCCGAGCACGACCCGGGCGCCCGCGGTGACCGGGCCCTGCGGGGTGTCGAAGGTCATCTCCCCGGTCGCCGGGTCCAACCCGACCAGCCGGTGGTCGAAGGCGATCCGCACTCCGGGCAGCTTGGCGGCGGCCTCCAGCAGCGCGTTGTTCAGTGCGCCCCGGCTGATCGAGTTGATCGCCCGGTCGCCGGAGACGCTGTACGGCTGGAACCCCGGCTCGCCCACCACCGGGTGCACCATCCGGCCGCGCATCGGCAGCGCGTCGACCATCACCTGCTCGGCCAGCCCGATCCGGCGCAGCGCGTCCAGGCCGCGCTCGGACAGCGCCAGGTTGATCGAGCGTCCCCGCTCAGCCGTCCCGGTACGCGGATCAGGCCGCCGCTCGTACAGCGCCACCGGATAGCCACGCCGGGCCAGGAAACAGGCCAGCAGGCAGCCGGCCAGCCCGGCGCCCACCACGGCGATCTCGTCGCGTTCCGTACTCATGCCGCCCCCTCGCTGCGCTCGGCGTCGGCATGCGGCACCACCGCACGGCATTGATGATTCGCTCGCGGACGCTCGCTCATGAGGATGCCTCCACCGTCGCGGACAGCGCGTCGGCGACCCGCCAGCAGTCGTGGTACGTCGAGTAGAGCGGCACCGGGGCGAACCGGACGACGTCCGGCTCCCGGGCGTCCGCGATCACGCCGTGTTCGTGTCGCAGCCGCTTGGTCAGCTCGTTGGCGCTGCCCTCGCCGATGCGCACCGAGAGCTGACAGCCACGTCGGCGCGGGTCGCGCGGGGTGACCACGGTGAGCGGTCGGTCGACGGTCACCTCGTCGAGCAACCGCTCCAGGTAGCCGGTGAGCCGCAGGCTGCGCTCGCGCAGCGCGGCCATGCCGACCGAGTCGAACAGCTCCAGCGAGGTGCGGACCGGGCCCATCGCGAAGATCGGCGGGTTGGAGATCTGCCACGCCTCGACGGTGGCCGGCGGCCGGCTGACCGGGGTCATCTCGAACCGGGTGGCCGCCGCCGTGCTCCACCAGCCCTCGTAGCGGGGAAGCGCGTCGTCGCCGTGGTGGCGCTCGTGCACGAAGACCCCACCGAGCGCTCCCGGCCCGGAGTTGAGGTACTTGTACGAGCACCAGGCGGCGAAGTCGACGTCCCAGTCGTGCAGCGCCAGCGGCACGTTGCCCGCCGCGTGCGCCAGGTCCCAGCCGACGACCGCACCGGCGGCCCGGCCGGCGGCGGTGATCGCGGGGATGTCCATCAGCTCGCCGGTGAGGTAGTTGACCCCGCCGAGCAGGACCAGCGCGACGGTGTGCCCCTCGGCCGCCAGGAACGCGGTGACGTCCTCGGTCCGCAGGTTCTCCTCACCCGGGCGCGGCCGGAGCCGGACCACGGCGGTGTCCGGGTCCAGGCCGTGGAACCGGGCCTGGCTGCGCACCGCGTAGCTGTCCGACGGGAAGGCGGTGTCCTCGATGACGATCCGGGTCCGCTCCCCGGCGGGCCGGTAGAAGCTGACCATCAGCAGGTGCAGGTTGACCGTCAGCGAGTTCATCACCACGGTCTCCGTGGGCAGCGCGCCGACCAGTCGCGCGGCCGGCGCCGTCAGCAGCTCGTGGTACGGCAGCCAGGGCCGTTCCGCCTCCAGGTGGCCCTCGACGCCGAGCCGGCTCCAGGCATCCAGGTCGGCCAGCAACTCGGTGCGGGTGGCCCGGGGTTGCAGGCCGAGCGAGTTGCCGGCCAGGTACGCGCTGTCGGGATAGCGGCCACCGTCGGCCGGCGGCACGTGGAACAGGTGCCGGTGCCCGGGGTCGGCGGCGTCCAGGCGGAGCGCCTCGGCTTCGGCCGAGCGTGCCCGCTCGGTCTCGTTCGTCGTCATCGTCCTCGCCTCACATCGCGGTACGGGCCGACCACAGCTCGGGGAAGACCACCCGGGCCATGCTGCGTTGCAGCCACGCCAGTCCGGCCGAGCCGCCGCTGCCGACCTTGGCACCCATGGTGCGCTGTACCGCCTTGATGTGGTGGTGTCGCCAGTCGCCGAACTGCTCGGCCACCTCGGTCAACGCCTCGCCGAGCAGCCGCAGGTGGTTGTCCGGGCCGGCGTCCGCGTAGATCTGCACCCAGGCCGCCTCCACCGCGGGGTGCGACTCGTGCTCGGTCGCCACGTCCCGCCCGAGCAGGTCGGCGGGCAGGTCGTGACCGTGCCGGGCGAGCAGGGCGACCACCTCGTCCCAGACGCTCGGCGTGGCCAGGCCCGCGGTCAGCTCCGCGTACACCTCGGGCTGCCGGCGGAATGGCCGGATCAGCGCCGGGTCGCGCAGCCCGAGCAGGAACTCCAACTGCCGGTACATGGCCGACTGGAAGCCCGAGCCCTCGCCGAGCAGGTTGCGGAATCGGTTGAAGTCGGCCGGGGTCATCCAGCGCAGGCCACGCCAGGCGGCGTTGAGCCCCTCCAGGTGCAGCGCGGCCCGACGAAGCGGAGCCTGCGCCTCCCACACCCGGTCGGCGCGCAGCAACCGGGCCGTGTCCCGCAGCTCGTGACAGGTCAGCCCGAAGTACAGCTCCATGATCTGGCTGACCATCAGGAAGGACATCTCGCCCGGGTCGCTGCTCAGCGGCTGTTGCAGCCGGTGCAGCGTGCTGGCCTGCACGTACGCGTCGTACGGCACCCGCTCGGCGAACTCCAGGGTCGGCTCGCCGCCGTTGCGGGCGGCACGGGCCGCTCGCTGTCGCCCCGTGACCGGACGCACCGCTGTCCGGGTTTCCGGGCGTAGTTCGGTCTGCTCCATGCGTCCGCCTCCTTCCTGGCTCGCGTCCAGTCATGATCTCTCGGTGGGAACGCCGGACGGAATGCCTGTTCAACGGCGCTTCCGCCGATCGACCTGCGGAACATAAGGCGCTCGCCAAGGTCGGCTTGTCGCACGTAAGGTCGGAGCGTGGACGAGATGGACTGGGCCCTGCTCCGCGAGTTGCAGGCCGACGCGCGGTTGTCGTTCAGTGAGCTGTCCCGGCGGGTGCATCTCTCCCCGCCCGCGGTGGCCGAGCGGGTGCGCCGGTTGGAGGAGGCCGGGGTGATCACCGGGTACCACGCCCACGTCGACCTGGCCCGCGCCGGCCGCACGGTGGTCGCGCTGATCCGGATGTCCTGCTACGGCGCCCGGTGCATCCTGCACGACCCGGACGTCGCCGGCTGGCCGGAGATCCTGGAGATCCACCGGATCACCGGCGACGCGTGCAGCGTGCTGAGGGTGGCAACCGGTTCGATCGGTGCGTTCGAGGCGGTCATCGACCGGCTCGCTCCGTACGGCCAGCCGTCGAGCACGATGGTGCTCTCCACCCCGCTCGACTGGCAGCCGGTCACCCCGTTGACCGGTCGCGGCGGTGCGGGTTAGCCGCCCGAGCAGAGGGAAAGCACGCGGGTCGCCCCAGCAGGACCGGTGCACCGGTGCCGGGAGGGAGGATCATGCGGGGTCCGCGACAGTACGGAGGCGTGCTCCACGCCCCGTCGACCATCGTCCGACTGCTCGGGGCGTTCGTCCTGATCGGGGCGTTCGTCCTGGTCGGCGCGGCGCCCGCCCGGGCGGGTGAGAACACCTTCGTCGAGGTGACACCGAACACCGTGCAGGCCGGTTCCCGGGTGCACATACGCGCCAGTTGCGACAACGCCAACAACCGGCAGGCCGAGGTGACCTCGGACGCGTTCCCCCGGGTCATCCTCCGGCCGGACAACGGCTTCCTCACCGGAGACGCCACCGTGCCGGGCAACAAGCAGGCCGGGGACTTTCCGGTGAACCTGCGCTGCAGCAACGGCCAGACGGCCAGCACCACCCTGACCGTGCTGAACATGGAACAGCCCACCAAGGGCCCGGCGACCGGTGGCGGCGGCACCGCGGGCCGGAGCATGGGCTCGATGCTGCTGCTCGGCGGTGCCGCGACGGTGGCCGCAGCAGTGGTGTTCGGGCTGTTCAGCAGCCGACGCCGGGCCGGCGGCTCCTGACCCACCATCGCCATGACCGGCGTCCGAGTACCCACGCCGGAACCGGGTCCACGCCCGGTCCGGCCCGCCACCCGCCCGGCACCCCGTGCCTGGCGGCGGGTGGTGGCCGCAGCGGCGGGCCGGTTCGGCCGGGCCGCCGCGCAGATGGGTTCGGCCAGCGTCGCCACGCCCGACCCGTCGGCCGCACCGCTGCCACCGAAGCCGCGCCACGGCTGGTCGGCCGGGGCCCGCTGGCGGGCCCGCTCCGGTCCGGGGCTGCCGGTGCTGGTGATCGGCACCCTGATGCTGCTGATCATCACGATGCTCGGCGTCGAGCGGCTGACCGGGGTGAGCCTGCTGCCCGACCGGTTCATCGCCGGGCTGGCACCTCCGCCGAAGAAGTTTCCGCTGCTGCCGGCGAGCGAGCCGGTCAGCCTGGAGATCAGCAAGATCGATCTGGACGCGCCGGTGCACAGCGTGGGCCTCGCGCCGGACGGCAGCATCGCCGCGCCGCCGGCGGAACGGGCCCAGGAGGCCGGGTGGTACGACCAGGGTCCGACCCCCGGCCAGTACGGCCCGGCCGTCATCGTCGGCCACGTCGACACCTCGACCGGCCCGGCGGTCTTCCAGAAGCTACGGGAGCTGCGCGCCGGCGACCGGGTCGAGGTCGCCCGCTCGGACGGCTCGGTGGCGGTCTTCGAGGTCAACCGGGTGGGCCGGTACGACAAGGAGTCCCTGCCGGCGGACGAGGTCTTCGGCGACTTCAGCCGGCCCGAGTTGCGGCTGATCACCTGCGGCGGACGCTGGGTCGGCGGGCCGACCGGCTACGCGGACAACGTGGTGGTGTTCGCCTCGCTGGTGCAGGCGCGCTGAGGTCAGGCTGCCGCGGGCTCGGGTCAGGCGGCTCCGGGCTCCGGTCAGGCGGCTCCGGGCTCCGGTCAGGCGGCTCCGGGCTCCGGTCAGGCGGCTCCGGGCTCCGGTCAGGCGGCTCCGGGCTCGGGTCAGCCTGCCGCGGGCTCCGGTCAGGCGGCTTCGGGCTCGCGAAGGTCGAGCCAGTCGGCCCAGCGCGGGTCGGGCGCCCGGTGGCCGAGCACCCGCCACGCCATCCCCTTCGGCGCGGCCGGCGGCGAGTGCAGCCGCCACCCGAGCTCGGCCGGGGTCTTGTCGCCCTTGGTGTGGTTGCACCTGGCGCAGGCGGCGACCACGTTCTCCCAGGCGTGCCGGCCACCCCGGCTGCGGGGGAAGACGTGGTCGATCGTCTCGGCCGGCCCCCGGCAGTAGGCGCAGCGCCAGCCGTCCCGGGCGAAGATCGCGCGGCGGGAAAGGCCAACATGGGTGCGGTACGGAACCCGGACGAACCGGGTGAGCCGGACGACCGAGGGCACCGGCAACGCGCTGCGGGCGCTGTGCAGGATGCCCTCGCCGTCGGCGACACAGACCGCCTTGGCGGACAGCACGAGGATCGCGGCACGACGTACCGATACGACACACAGCGGCTCGTAGGTGGCGTTGAGGACCAGCGCGCCGGAGCCCACCGTGGGTCGTATGTCAGGCATCGCGTCACCCTCCCGGTCAAGCGGCTTTCAGCTCGCCACCGCCGACCGGTGCCGGACGCAGGCGGGCACCACGTCGACGCCGGCCGGATCACCGACGTCCGTTGACCAATCGTCCCTGATCGGGCCCGCGAATGCACGTACTAATCCCGGGTACCTGGTGGAGCTTTCCGCCCGGCGAGGCCCGGCGGGATCCGGCGGGCCGGTGCGGAGTCCGGAGTCACCGGCCGGTGGGTCGGCGGCGGAGCCGCCGGATGGTTGCGGTACGAACACAGGGTGACCGCCAGCATCCTCAACCTCATCCCCGCCGCGCCCAGCCCGACGCCGGTCGAGACGCCCGAGACGCCCAGCCCGGAGTGCCTGCACGACAGCCTGGGCCTGTGCACGCCGCTGTGGAAACTGACCGGCTCGGTGTGGTTCGCCGAGGGCAGCTACTGGATCCTGGTCAAGCCGCTGCGGATCATCCTGATCGTGCTGCTGGCGGTGGGCGCCCGGTGGCTGGTGCACCGGACGATCCGCCGGCTGGTGCGGACCACCACCGACGCCGGGGTGCCGACCATGCTCCGCCCACTGCGCGAGCGGATCCCGACCGCCGCCACGGAGCCCGGCGATTTCGTCCCCGAGCGTCGCCGGCAGCGCGCCGAGGCGATCGGCTCGGTGCTGCGCAGCCTGGCCACGGCCTTCATCTTCGGCATCGCCCTGCTGATGGTGCTCAAGGAGTTCAGCTTCGACCTGGCGCCGCTGCTGGCCAGCGCGGGCATCGCCGGCGTGGCCCTCGGCTTCGGCGCGCAGAGCCTGGTGAAGGATCTGATCGCGGGCTTGTTCATGCTGATCGAGGACCAGTACGGAGTCGGTGACAACGTCGACCTCGGCGAGGCGACCGGCGTGGTGGAGGCGGTCGGGTTGCGGGTCACCACCGTCCGTGACGGGCGGGGCGTGCTCTGGTACATCCGTAACGGCGAGATCGTCCGGGTGGGTAACAAGAGCCAGGGCTGGGCGCTGGTGGTGATCGACCTGCCGATCGGCTTCGCCGGCACCGAGGAGGCCACGGCGGTGCTGCGTACCGCCGCCGCCTCGGTCGCCGTGGACCCGGAACTGGCACCGTCGATCGTCGAGCCGCCGGAGGTGCTCGGCGTCGAACAGATCACGGTGGAGGGCACGGTCATCCGCACGGTGGTCAAGACCACCGCCGAGGGGCAGTTCGCGGTGGGCCGGGAACTGCGTCGGCGGCTCGCCGAGGCACTGGAGAACTCGGGCATCACCGCGCGGATCGCGGCCGGGCGCCTCTTCCCCGGCGTACCTACTCAGACGGACGCCGACACCGGTCAGGGCGGAGCTACCTGAGCCGACCGGCGGGGCTCGCGGCCGAGCGGCCCCGAGGGTATCGTCCGTTCGTTCAGTCGGAGATGCGACGATCCAACCGTTCGCCCTAGCCAGTTGTCAGACGATCGGGCAGAATCCGGATGCACGTGCACGTGCACGCGCTTTCAAGCGTGGTCGTGTCCTCGCTGATCCGCAGATCTGACGATGGTTCCGGGGCGGCCGTCACGAGTGGCCTGCCACCGGGTCGATGGAGGCGATGGTGTCCGACGAGCGACCTTCTCCGGAAGGCCCGGCCACCTTCCGTGAAGTTTTCGCCCAGCGTGAGTACCGTGCCGTCTTCGCGGCGAGCACGCTGACCTGGATCGGCGACTACGTCGCCAAAGCGGCGATCACCCTGCTCGTCTATCAGGAGACCAAATCGGTCGCGCTGTCGGCCGCCGCCTTCGCGGTCAGTTACCTGCCCTGGCTGATCGGCGGGCCGCTGCTGGCCACCGTCGCCGAACGGCACCGCTACCGGCAGGTCATGGTCGTCTGCGACCTCATCCGGATGGCGTTGATGCTGGTCATCGCCGCCGGAGGGCTGCCGGTGCCGGTGATCCTGGCCCTGCTGTTCGCCACCACCCTGGCGAACCCACCGAGCCAGGCCTCCCGCTCCGCGCTGATGCCGCTGATCCTGCCCGGGGACCGGCTCGTCGTCGGGCTCTCGATCCAGGCCAGTGTGGGGCAGGCGGCCCAGGTCGTCGGCTACCTGCTCGGTGCCGCCGTGGCGACGGTCAACCCCACCGCGGCGCTGTTGATGAACGCGGGCACCTTCGCCCTGTCGGCCGTGGTGGTCCGCCTCGGAGTCCGGGACCGGCCGCCAGCGATGACCAGCAAGCATCGCAGCCACCTGCTGCGGGAGACCGCCGCCGGGTTCCAGATCGTGTTCGGCACGCCGGTGCTGCGGGCGATCGCCGTGCTGGTCTTCAGCGCCATGCTCTTCTCCATCGTGCCCGAAGGGCTGGCGGCCGCCTGGGCGAACAAACACGCCGGCGAGATGCATCCCGGTCTCGCGCAGGCGGTGATCATGGCAGCCGTCCCGGTCGGGTTCATCCTCGGCGGGCTGCTGGTCGGGCGCGCCGTCGCGCCGGCCCGCCGGCTGGTCCTGCTGCGGCCGTTCGCCGTCATCGCCCCGCTTGTCCTGGTGCCTGCGCTGCTCAACCCACCGCCAGTGGTGGTGGCGCTGCTCGCCGCTGCCTGCGGGTTCGCGGTCGCCGGCATCCTGCCGATGGCCAACGGGCTCTTCGTCCAGGCCCTTCCCGACGGCTTCCGGGCCCGGGCCTTCGGCGTGATGGCCACCGGCGTACAGGTCATCCAGGGCCTGGCTGTGCTGGTGACCGGGCTGCTCGCCGAGCGGTTCCCCATCCCGATCGTGGTGGGGCTGTGGAGCGCCGCCGGCGTGGTGCTGATGTCACTCGTGGTCCTGCGCTGGCCCGACCGACAGACCGTGGCGGCCGCCGTCGAGGCGGCCCAGCGCGCCTCGGCGGCCGGGTCGCAGCCGGAGTCGTCCCACGGGCAGCCATCCGGACACGTGGGGCCGGGCCGGCCCCGGCACGCGGTGACCTGAACCACCGTCGCCGGCGCGTCCCGGCCGGGCCGCCGGCCGCCGGCGCCTGGCAGGATGGAGCGGTGAATCCCGCAGCTGAGTCCCAGCCCCGCGGCGAGGCGGTCACGCTGTTCGACGCCGTCGGCGGCGAGCCCACGTTCCGCAAGCTGGTCGACGAGTTCTACGCCGGTATCGCCACCGACCCGCTGCTGCGCCCGATGTACCCGGAGGACGATCTCGGGCCGGCCGCCGAGCGGATGAGGCTCTTCCTCATCCAGTACTGGGGTGGCCCCAACACGTACTCCGCCCAACGGGGGCACCCCCGGCTGCGGATGCGGCACGCGCCGTTCCGGATCGGCGTGGCCGAACGCGACGCCTGGTTGCGGCACATGCGGCGGGCGGTCGACACCCTCGACCTGCCCCCGGCGATCGCCACCGAGCTCTGGGACTACCTGGAGCGGGCCGCGTTCTTCATGGTGAACACGATGGAGGACCCGGCGGCCGGCGCGTAACCCAGCCGCCGGCCTTATCTCCGCTCGTCGCGCGGGCGCGTGGTGCAGAAGATCAACATGACCCGCGTGACCTGGCGAAAGAGCACCCCGCAGCACATCCGGAAACCGCCGCCCCCTGCCTCTCCCGTCGCCCCGCCCCGCCTCGCCGATCTTGCAGTTTCTGTCGGTGCATATGTTGCACAAGCCGCCAAACGGCGACCGAAAGTGCATGATCGGCGAGGCGGGGGCGGGGCGAGGCGGGGCGAGGCGTGGCGTCACAGGCCAACGAGTCAGAGGAGGGCGCCCTCGTCGTGCAGCCAGTCGACGAAGCTGGTGGACACCGCCGCGCCGCAGTCGAGCAGTTCGACCAGGAGCGCGTCGTGGGTGCCCGCGGCGAGCGGCACCTGCAACTCGGCGTAGATCGGCAACTGGCCCCGCTCGGTGGCGTCACCCACGTACGCCTTGCAGAAGCGCCGGGTGTGGTTCCACTCGTTGACCACCCGGTAGGCACGGTCCGCCCAGTCCGGCGGCACCGTCGCGTGCGGCCGGGCCCGCAGTACGAGGATCTCGTCGTCGGGGCCTTCCAGGGTGACCAGCACGGCGTGCCGCTCCCACATGGCCAGCAGGTTGCCGTCCCCGTCGGCGAGGTATCGCACGTCGAGCAGGTCGAGCGCGTCGCAGATCCGGCGCAGGGTGACCGGTTCGACGGTGGCAGGCATGTCGGCGATCAACGGATGCTCCCCGCCCGGACACTCCTCCTCGGGCTGGCGGGGCGCCGGTAGTCCGACCCGGACGGCACCCTCCACCGTGATCCTGCTTCGAGTTTCCGAGTCACCGCCACTGGCGGGACCGGGGCGCCATGACCACCACGGCATCGCTCGCGCACCTCACTCCCCAGCGGATCCAGTCGCCTACGGTGGGTTGGATCCGAGGATGGACGGTACCCGGACAGCCGGAACGAAGCACCCCCCTAACGCTAGCCCAAACCCAGAAGGATGATGGGTGGTCATCCGTTCGGATGAGACACGAAGGGCCGCACGACAAGAGCCGTGGCCTTCTGCGACCAGACGGCTCCGTACGGTCCCACCAGGCCGACCCATCGGCCAGCCGCCCGAACCTGCACCCCGTCCGGCCCCGGCGAACCGCCGAGCGGGCCCAGGAAGCCCATTCGGACCAGCCCCTGCACCATCCGCTGGGTCACCTCCAAGGGACGGCCAGGCTCGTCGTCAGGGGTCACCACCACCGCCACGTGATCCAGCAGGGCGTCCCGCAGCGCCCGCTGCCCGACCGCCCGACCGGCCACCCCGTGCGTGGCGGCTTCCCGCAGGGTCCCCGCCGCCGCCTCGGCGAGCCGGCGCAGCTCCCCGCCCGGCAACGTCTCCACCTGCCGGCTGGCGGTGGGCGGCAACGCCCAGCGCCACTGCGCGTCTCGGCGGGCGGGCAGCGCGGCGCCGCCGGCCGCCAGTTCGGCGAGCAACTCCCCAGCGGCAACCGTGACGTCCCCGGCGCCCGCGCCGAGGACCGTACGCACCGCCAGCACTCCCCACGGCAGCCGGGCCCAGAGGGCGGTACGGGTGGGCGTACCGGCCGGACGTAGCCGGACCAGGGCGGCGCGCTCCAACCGGACGAGCCGGGCCAGGAAGGCCCCCGCGTCGTCGACGCCGTCGATGCCGTGCCCCGCACCGGCGGGGGGCGACGCCGATCCGCCGGCGGTGCCGGGGGTGCTGGGGTCGCTCACGCCGCGCCGCCGTTCTGGGCGTACCCGAGCAGGAAGGTGCGCTCCGGGTCGCTGAGCCGCCGGGGCAGCTGCTGGGCCAGGTCGAACGGGACCAGCACCGAACGCGCCCGGCTGACCAGCAGGTCACCGTCGTACATCTCGTAGCCGATGGTGAAGGACGCGGCCCGGATCTGCTCCACCCACAGTTCGATCCGGACGGTGGGGGCCGCCTCGGCGGTGGCCCGACTCAGCGCGTAGTCGACCGGGCGCAGGTAGTCGACCTCGTGCCGGCGGATCACCACACCGTCGGCGAACGAGTCGACCCCCGCTGCCCGGGCACCGACGAACATCAACGCCACCCGGGCCTCCTCGTAGAGGGTGAGGAAGCGGGCGTTGTTGACGTGGCCGTACGCGTCCAGGTCGGACCACCGCAGGGTGCACTGGTAGACGAACCGGTCAGCCAAGACGATCGGCCCCGCTCAGTCGCGGGTCAGCTTGCGGTACGTCACCCGGTGCGGCCGGGCCGCCTCGGCGCCGAGCCGGTCGATCTTGTTCTTCTCGTACGAATCGAAGTTGCCCTCGAACCAGAACCACTTGGCCGGGTTCTCGTCGTCGCCCTCCCAGGCCAGGATGTGCGTGGCGACCCGGTCCAGGAACATCCGGTCGTGGGAGATCACCACGGCGCAGCCGGGGAACTCCAGCAGCGCGTTCTCCAGGCTGGACAGGGTCTCCACGTCCAGGTCGTTGGTCGGCTCGTCGAGCAGGATCACGTTCCCGCCGATCTTGAGCGTCAGGGCCAGGTTGAGCCGGTTGCGCTCGCCGCCGGAGAGCACCTTGGTCGGCTTCTGCTGGTCCGGCCCCTTGAACCCGAACGCGGCGATGTACGCCCGCGACGGCATCTCGACCTTGCCGACCATCAGGTGGTCCAGCCCGTCGGAGACGACCTCCCAGACGGTCTTGTCTCCGTCCAGGCCCTGCCGGTTCTGGTCGACGTACGACAGCGAGACCGTCTCGCCGACCTTGACGGCGCCGTCGGTCGGCTGCTCCAACCCGACGATGGTCTTGAACAGGGTGGTCTTGCCGACGCCGTTCGGGCCGATGATGCCCACGATGCCGTTACGCGGCAGCGAGAACTCCAGGCCGTCGATGAGCACCCGGTCGCCGAAGCCCTTGGTCAGGCTCTGCGCCTCGATGACGGTGCTGCCCAGGCGCGGGCCCGGCGGGATCTGGATCTCCTCGAAGTCCAGCTTGCGGGTCTTCTCCGCCTCGGCGGCCATCTCGTCGTACCGGTCGAGGCGGGCCTTGGACTTGGTCTGCCGGGCCTTGGCGTTGGAGCGGACCCACTCCAGCTCCTCGGAGAGCCGCTTCTTCATCTTGGCGTCGCGGCGGCCCTCGACGGCCAGCCGGGCGGCCTTCTTCTCCAGATAGGTGGAGTAGTTGCCCTCGTAGCCGATGGCCCGGCCGCGGTCCAGCTCCAGGATCCAGCCGGCCACGTTGTCGAGGAAGTAGCGGTCGTGGGTGATCGCCAGCACGGTGCCGGCGTACTTGGCCAGGTGCTGCTCCAGCCACTGCACGCTCTCCGCGTCCAGGTGGTTGGTGGGCTCGTCGAGCAGCAGCAGGTCGGGCGCCTCCAGCAGCAGCTTGCACAGCGCCACCCGGCGGCGCTCACCACCGGAGAGCTGGGTGACGTCGGCGTCCGGCGGCGGGCAGCGCAGCGCGTCCATCGCCAGTTCGAGCTTGGAGTCGATGTCCCAGGCGTCGGCGTTGTCCAGCTGCTCCTGGAGCTTGCCCATCTCCTCCATCAGCTCGTCGGAGTAGTCGGTGGCCATCTGCTCGGCGATCGAGTTGAACCGCTCCAGCTTGGCCTTGGTCTCCGCGACCGCCTCCTCGACGTTGCCGAGGACGGTCTTGGCGTCGTTGAGCGGCGGCTCCTGGGCCAGCATGCCGACGGTGAAGCCGGGCATGAGCCGGGCCTCGCCGTTGCTCGGCTGGTCCCAGCCTGCCATGATCTTGAGAAGGCTGGACTTACCGGCGCCGTTCGGACCGACCACACCGATCTTGGCGCCCGGCAGGAAGTTCAGCGTCACGTTGTCGAGCACGACCTTGTCGCCGTGCGCCTTGCGCGCCTTCTCCAGGACGTAGATGAACTGGGCCACGGTGCGGGCTACCTCCGTCGGGTTGCGTTCGCCGATTTGCGGGTGCGGGGCGCAAGCCGCGACCGCCGCCGGCCGCCGCCGGCCGGGAACCGGCCGCGCGCACGCCATCATCAATCCTGACAGGTACGCCGGGCATTCCCCACATCGCCCCGCCCGGCCGTACGCCCGGGCAGCCGCCCCACCCCCGGGCCGCCGCTGGGCGGCTGACCTGTCAACATGATCACGTTCGCGGTTCGGCAAGTCTGGGACGGGTAGGTGACTCCGGCACGGGGGAACAGACGCCGCAGCTACGCTCAGTACGCTCATCGCGGTGGGACCCGTCAGCACCCGGAGGTGGCAGATCGTGACCGTCCGTAGCTCCTTTGTCGTAGTGGCGAACCGACTGCCGGTCGACGAGGTGAGCACACCCGAGGGACGGCAGTGGCGACGCAGCCCCGGCGGGCTGGTCACCGCGCTGCATCCCGTCCTGGCCGAGCACCATGGCACCTGGGTTGGCTGGGCCGGCGGCACCGGCGCGGCCCCCGAGCCGTTCGACCTGGAGGGCATCCGGCTGCATCCGGTGCCGCTGAGCGCCGAGGAGCTGGAGCGCTACTACGAGGGTCAGTCCAACGCCACGATCTGGCCGCTCTACCACGACGCCGTCGAGACACCCGCCTACAAGCGCCGCTGGCGCGAGGCGTACCGCCTGGTCAACGCCCGGTTCGCGGAGGCGGCGGCGGAGGTGGCGGCCGAGGGTGCCACGGTGTGGGTCCAGGACTACCAGCTCCAACTGGTGCCGGCGATGCTCCGGGAACTGCGCCCCGACCTGCGGATCGGCTTCTTCCTGCACATCCCGTTCCCGCCGATCGAGCTGTTCATGCAGATGCCGTTCCGCACCGAGATCCTGCGCGGTCTGCTCGGTGCCGACCTGGTCGGGTTCCAGCAGCGGCTGGCCGCGCAGAACTTCGTCCGGCTGGCCCGGCACCTGCTCGGCCTGCGCTACGAGGGGCAGATGATCCAGGTGGACGGCCGTCAGGTGAAGGCCGGCGCCTTTCCCATCTCCATCGACACCAAGGAGATGGAGCGGCTGGCTTCGGACCCGGCGATCCAGGCCCGGGCCAAGGAGATCCGCGAGGAGCTGGGCAACCCGCGGACGATCATCCTGGGCGTGGACCGGTTGGATTACACCAAGGGCATCGAGTTGCGCCTCAAGGCCTTCCGCGAGTTGCTGGCTGACGGAAAGTTGACAGTCCCCGACGCTGTTATGGTGCAGGTGGCCACCCCGAGCCGCGAACGCGTCGAGCACTACCAGGCACTTCGCGTCAAGGTCGAGCGCGAGGTCGGTCGGATTAATGGCGAATTCGGCAGGGTCGGGGTGCCGGCGGTGCATTATCTGCATCAGTCGTACAGTCGCACCGAACTGGCTGCGATGTACGCCGCTGCCGACGTGATGATGGTGACCCCGCTTCGAGACGGAATGAACCTCGTGGCCAAGGAGTACGTCGCATCTAGGGCAGACCACGGGGGCGCTCTCGTACTCAGTGAGTTCGCCGGCGCAGCCACCGAGCTGCGCCAGGCGTTCCTGTGCAACCCGCACGATCCCGACGCAGTCAAGGATGCCCTGCTGCGGGCCGTGCATGTGGAGAAGCCGGAGGCTCGTCGCCGTATGCGGACCATGCAACGCCATTTGCGCACCCACGATGTGGGGCACTGGGCGAAGTCCTTCCTCACCGAACTCGGTGTGCCCGACATGGAGGCGGCGTGAACGTCGCAACCAACGACATCATCACGCCCGCAGCCGGGACCATGGATCCCGAGCTGCGGGCCGCCATCGGGCGGATCGCCCGGGTGCCACAGCTGCTGATCGCCTGCGACTACGACGGCACGCTAGCGCCGATCGTGGAGGATCCGAGCAAAGCCGTACCGCTGCCCGAGTCGGTGGCGGCGGTGCGCGCCCTGGCCGCGCTGCCGCAGACCACCGTGGCGGTGGTCTCCGGCCGCGCGCTGCGCGACCTGGCCGCGCTCTCCCGGCTGCCCAGTGAGGTCCACCTGGTCGGCAGCCACGGCTCCGAGTTCGACATCGGCTTCGTCGAACGGCTCTCCCCCGAGCTGATCGCCGTGCGCACCCGGCTGCGGGACGCGCTGCGCGAGATCGCCGCGGCCCATCCGGGCGTACGGCTCGAACGCAAGCCGGCCAGCGTCGCCGTGCACACCCGCGGGGTGGACCCCCAGGTGGCCGCCGCCGCCATCGACGCGGTCCGGAGCGGCCCGGCGACCTGGGATGACGTCACCGTCACCCAGGGCAAGGAGGTCATCGAGCTGTCCGTGGTGGCCACCCACAAGGGCACCGCGGTGGATCAGCTGCGCACCCAGCTCTCGGCCAGCGCGGTGCTCTTCATCGGCGACGACGTCACGGACGAGAACGCCTTCGGCAACCTGACCGGCCCGGACCTCGGCATCAAGATCGGCCCGGGCGAGACCAAGGCCGGTTACCGGGTGGCCGAGCCGATCGAGGCCGCCCGCGCCCTCGGCCTGCTCCTGGAGACCCGCCGGCACTGGCTGTTCGGCGAGCGGGCGGTGCCGATCGAGCGGCACTCGATGCTGGCCAACGGGCGGACGGTCGCACTACTCACGCCCGACGCCAAGGTCAGCTGGCTGTGCAACCCCAAGCCCGACTCGGCGGCGATCTTCGCGGACCTGGTCGGCGGCAGCCCGGCCGGATACTTCAGCGTCGCCCCGGAGCGCGGCGGCATCCCGCTGGGCCAGCGCTACCGCTCGGGCACGATGACCGTGGAGACCCGGTGGTCGGGCCTCACCGTCACCGACTGGCTCGACAAGCCCGACCCCAAGGCCACGCCGGACGGGCCGGCGATCATCTCCGGCGACTCGACCCTGATCCGACTGCTGACCGGCACCGGCCGGGTCCGGGTGGAGTTCGCGCCACGGCCGGAATTCGCGCAGGTCGCGGTGCAGCTACAGCCGCTCGACGACGGCCTGCTGGTGCTCGGCTCCAACGAGCCGGTCGCGCTCTACTCCCCCGGCGTGCAGTGGGAGGTCGGCAACGACGGCGGGTACGAGAGCGCCAAGGCGGTGGTGGATCTCGCCGCGCTCGGCGGGCAGGTGGTGCTGGAGCTGCGCTTCGGCACGCACAGCCTGGAACACCACCGGCTGCCGATCCACGAGCGGCAGGCCGCGGCGGAACGGCCCTGGAAGGAGTGGGTGGCCTCGCTGCGGCTGCCGACCACCGCCCGGGACCTGGTTGCCCGCAGCGCGCTGACGCTGCGCGGTCTCTGCCACGAGGCGACCGGTTCGATCCTGGCCGCGGCCACCACCTCGCTGCCCGAGGAACTGGGCGGCGTCCGCAACTGGGACTACCGCTACTGCTGGCTGCGCGACGCCGCGATGACCGCCCGGGCCCTGGTCGACCTGGGTTCGATCACCGAGGCCGAGGCGCTGCTGCGCTGGGTGGACGGTTGTGTGGAGCGGACCGGCGGGCATCCCGAACGGCTGCACCCGCTCTACACGGTGGACGGCTACGAGCTGGGTGCCGAGGCTGTCATCGACACCCTGCCCGGCTACGCCGGCTCCCGGCCGGTACGCGTCGGCAACCTCGCCAACCACCAGCTCCAGCTGGACGTCTTCGGCCCGATCGCCGACCTGATCGCCGCCACGGCCGACGCCCGCGGCTCGGTCCGCGCGGAGGAGTGGCGGGTGCTGGAGAACATGGTCGAGGCGGTCCGCCGCCGCTGGCACGAGCCGGACCACGGCATCTGGGAGGCCCGTCTGCCGCCCCGGCACCACATCTTCTCCAAGGTGATGTGCTGGATGACCGTCGACCGTGCGCTGCACGTGATGCGCCAGCACGGCGGCGAGGACCGCCCGGAATGGGTGGAGCTGCGCGACCGGATCGGCGCCAACGTGCTCGAGAACGGCTGGCACGAGCACGCCGAGGCGTACAGCGTCGCCTACGGCGACGAGGACATGGACGCCTCGTCGCTGTGGATCGGCCTGTCCGGCCTGTTGCCCGGTGACGATCCGCGCTTCCTCTCCACCGTCCTGAAGATCGAAGCGGACCTGCGCAGTGGCCCGGTCGTCTACCGCTACCACTGGGACGACGGCCTGCCCGGCCGCGAGGGCGGCTTCCACATCTGCACCGCGTGGCTGGTCGAGGCGTACCTGCGCACCGGGCGGCGCACCGACGCCGAGGAGCTGTTCATCCAGATGATCGACACGGCGGGCCCGACCGGGCTGCTGCCCGAGCAGTACGACCCGCTCGCCGAGCGCGGCCTGGGCAACCACCCGCAGGCGTACAGCCACCTCGGGGTCATCCGCTGCGCGCTCCTGCTGGACAACATGCTCAAGCAGTAACCACCGCACGACCCGCTCAAAGCGGCCGGAGACGGATGTCTCCGGCCGCTTTCGCATCTCGGCACGTTTGTCCGCCGAGGTGGCGGTGTCCGTTCCGTCCCGTGCCGCCGCGCCGCGCCTCGCCGTCCGGTCAGCAGACGGATGCTCGTTCCGTCCGATACTGCCCCGCCGCATCTGGCCGACCGGTCAGCTGGCGGATGCTCGTTCCCTCCAACGCTGCCGCGCCGCGCCCAGCCGTCCGGCCAGGTGGCGAATGCTCGTTCCGTCCGATGCTGCCGCGGCGCGCCGGGCCGACCGGTCAGGTGGCGGATGTTCGTTCCGTCCGGTGCTGCCGATGAGGAGCTCCGCCTGACTGTCCGCCGGCGAGGCGGATGTCCGGTTTCCGGGTGTGGCCGGCCGGCCCGGGGCGGAATCCCCGGCGGGTGGGTGGCGTTGTATCGGGTGGCTGACCGAGCAGGGCCGCCCCGCCGCTTGCAGGCGGGTGCCGCCACCGGCGGATCCCCGGAATGACCCGCCCCGGTCGGTCGTTGAACATGGTCCCGGCGCCGCGAAGGGCCCCTGCCCCGCGAGCCAGCCGGCCTGAGTCTTCCCTTGTCTTTCAGCGCCAGGTTAAGGCGCTCACCCCCGCGTGCCGATCCCCCCTTGCCGGCGCGTGGACATCTACCCCCGAATGGAGCTTTGATCATGAACTCGATGCTGCGTAAGAGCGTTCTCGGTATCGCTGGTCTGGCCTTCGCCGGTGGCGTGTTCGCCGGTCCGATCGCCCACGCGGACGCCGCTCCGGCGACCGCCGGCAAGCCGGTCTCGGCCGTGCAGGCCGACAAGCCCGACACCAGCAAGCTGATCCCGAACGGCGTGCAGGGCGCCCAGTCCCGCATCGACCTCAACGGCGAGCAGACCGCCAACGTCAAGGCGATCATCGCCGCGACGAAGAAGACCGGCATGGACGAGCGTGCCGCGGTGGTGTCCATCGCGACGGCTCTGCAGGAGTCGAAGCTGGAGAACCTGGGTCACCTCGGTGACCGCAACGACCACGACTCGCAGGGCCTGTTCCAGC
>NZ_POTY01000399.1 GCF_003236315.1 Micromonospora craterilacus | reverse complement strand
CCGTCGCGCCCTGCCGCGCCCCGCCCGCCTCGCCGGGCCTCGGGCCGCCTCGGGCCGCCGCGCCAAAGCCCCGCCTCGCCTCGCACGCTCCGCGAGACTGTGCCGCGCCTCGGGCCGCCGCCGCCATTTGCCGCGCTCGTTCCTGGATCGAGTGGCCTGACCGACGCCAGGAGGCCACTCGATCCCGGATTGAGCACGTCATGCTTCTCGGGCGAGCAGAGCCGGGGCAGACGCGCACCCGGACGTGTCTAGGCGGCGCCTGACGGAACCAGAGAGAGCCTGGCACCGGCCGGACCCGCAAGCCGGCAATCCCCAGGCCAGATCCGCAAGCCGGCCAGATCCGCGAGCCGGCAGTCCCCAGGCCGGATCAGCACACACCGGCAGTCTCCAGGCTGGATCAGCACACCGGCAGTCTCCAGGCTGGATCAGCCCGGCGCTGGGGCGTCAGAGGCGGATGCCGAGGAGGGCGTCGAGGGCGTCGGCGAACAGGGCCGGTGCGGCCGGGTCGTCGCCGGTGCCGGCGAGGGTCTGCTCGGCCCACTCGTCGGCCAGTCGCAGGGCGCCCGGCGAGTCGAGGTCGTCGTTGAGGCGGTCGCGTACCCCGGCCAGGAACGCCGGCCCGGACGGCCCGGCGGGCGCGACGGAGGCCCGGCGCCAGCGGCGCAGGCGCTCCTCGGCGGCGGTCAGCAGGTCATCGGTCCAGGACCGGTCGGCGCGGTAGTGGCCGGAGAGCAACGCCAGCCGGACCGCCATCGGGTCCACCCGGTCGGCGCGCAGCCGGGAGACGAAGACCAGGTTGCCCCGGGACTTGGACATCTTCTCGCCGTCCAGGCCGATCATCCCGGCGTGCACGTAGTGCTCGGCGAAGGGCGCCGCACCAGTCAGCCGCTCGGCGTGCGCGGCGGAACACTCGTGGTGCGGGAAGAGCAGGTCGTTGCCGCCACCCTGCACCTGGATGGTGGACCCGAGCAGGCCCAGGGCGATCACCGCGCACTCGATGTGCCAGCCCGGCCGGCCCGGGCCGAGTTCGCCGCCGGGCCAGGACGGCTCGCCGTCGCGGGCGCCGCGCCACAGCAGCGGGTCCAGCGGGTCGCGCTTGCCGGCCCGGTCCGGGTCGCCGCCCCGCTCGGGGAAGATCTCCAGCATCTCGTCCCGGGAGAGGTTGGACTCGTAGCCGAACCGCGGCGCGGTCGAGATGTCGAAGTAGACGTCCCCGGTGCCGTCCTCCAGGCGGTACGCGGCACCGTCCTTGAGCAGCACCAGCACCTTCTCGGCGATGTCCGGGATCGACTCGACCGCACCGACGTAGTGTGCCGGCGGGATGATCCGCAGCGCCTCCATGTCCTCCCGGAACAGCGCCGTCTCCCGCATCGCCAGGACCTTCCAGTCCTCGCCGTCGCGGTCGGCCCGTTCCAGCAGCGGATCGTCGATGTCGGTGACGTTCTGCACGTACCGCACCTCGTGGCCCGCGTCGCGCCACATCCGCTGCACCAGGTCAAACGTGATCATGGTGGCGGCGTGCCCCAGATGGGTGGCGTCGTACGGGGTGATGCCGCAGACATACATGGTCGCCGGACCGGACGGGTCGGACGGCTGCACACCCTGCCGCGCCGAGTCGAACAACCTCAGCGGCCCGCTCCTGCCCGGCAGCCGCGGCACCTCGTGCCCCATCCAAGAGTCCATGACGATCAGCCTAACCAGCGCCGGGTCGCCGGCACGGCGACCCGGGAGTGATCAACGCGACAGGCTCACAGGGGCGGCCACGGTACGGCCGGCCAGTCCCGCGACGGCTGCGGGAAGCGGCCACCCTCGCGCAGCCGGTCGATCCGGGCCGCCAGCTCGGTGATCTCGCCGACGGTGAGGTGCTCGGCCAGTTCCTCGCCGAGCGGGCCGGCGACCTGACGGGCGAGGCAGTCGAGCGTTTCGACGGCGTCCGCGGGCAGCGGCCGGCCGGCCCAACCCCAGAGCACCGTACGCAGCTTCTCCTCCACGTGGAAGCTCACCCCGTGGTCGACCCCGTGGACCCGGTCGTTCGGGCCGAGCAGGACGTGGCCGCCCTTGCGATCGGCGTTGTTGATCACCGCGTCGAGCACCGCGAGCCGGGCCAGCCGCGGATCGTCGGCGTGCGCCAGGGCGTACGGGGTGCCGTCGTCGTCGCGCGCCGCCGCGACCGCGAACCACCGGGGCGGCAACGCGTCCGCCGGCACGAACCCGACCAGCGGTTCGGCCTCCTCCGGCTCGTCGATCCACAGCTGGCACGAGCCCGGGCCGAACGGTCCCTCACGCAGCACCGTCGGCGGCACCAGGTCCCAGCCGGAGGCCACGGAGACCAGGTAGGCGGCGACCTCGCGGCCGGCCAGGGTGCCGTCCGGGAAGTCCCACAACGGCCGCTCCCCCCGGACCGGCTTGTACACGCACCGCGCGGTCGCCTCGTCCAGAGTGAGGATGCCGCGCAGGGTGGTGTTCGACGCGTCGACCAGCCGCCCCTCGACGGTCAGCTCGCCGTCGTGCAACAGGCGCAGCGCGGCGCCACCGTCCTGCCGGGGAGCAAGGTCGGACGAGGTCACCGGTGGTAGCCGTTGTGCCGGGGGCAGAGGTGACCGGCCGGGTCCAGCGGCTGGCCGCACAGTGGGCAGGGGGGACGGCCGGCGTTGACCACTCGCCGGGCCCGCTCGATGAACGCGCGGGTCGCCTCGGGTGTCAGCCGCACCCGGAGCCGGTCAAGGTCCTCGTCGGGTTCGACGTCGTCGGCCTCGTCGTCCTCCGGCTCGCCCAGCTCGACCTCGTTCTCCGCCTCGCCGACCGCGATCGCCTCGATCACCACGGTCGCGGTGTCCGCGTCGAAGGCCAGGCCCAGCGTGCCGACCCGAAACTCCTCGTCGACCGGCGTGTCCAGCGGCTCGTTGTCACCGAGTGAGGCGGGGGCCTCGGGCAGGTCCACACCGAACCGGCGCTGCGCCTCGGTGAGCAGTTCCTCCAGCTTCTCGGCGAGCAGAGAGACCTGGACCTTCTCCAGCGCGACGCTTACCAGCCGGCCACCGCCGCGCGCCTGGAGGAAGAAAGTGCGCTCCCCCGGCGGCCCGACGGTCCCGGCGACGAACCGCTCCGGCGGCTCGAAGGCGTGCACCTGGTGGGTCATACCCACGACCCTATCCGGCGGTCCCACGCACCGCGCACCCCACCGACCCGAATCGCGGCC
>NZ_POTY01000398.1 GCF_003236315.1 Micromonospora craterilacus | reverse complement strand
GCCCCACCCGTCGCCGAGCAGGACGAGGACGGCCGGGAAACCCTGCTGGACCTGCTGGTCGGCCGGCTCGCCGGGCAGGGACCGCCGGCGCACCAGGTGTGGCTGCCGCCGCTGGACGGCGCGCCCGCCCTGGACGAGCTGGTCGGTCCGCTCGCGGTGGACCCGGTCCGGGGGCTCACCTTCGGCAACCCGGAACTGCACGGAACGCTACAGGTGCCGGTGGCGATGGTCGACCGGCCGTACGAGCAGCGTCGTGACCTGCTCTGGCTGGCACTGGACGGCGCGGCCGGCCACGTCGCGGTGGTCGGCGGTACGCAGAGCGGCAAGTCCACCGCGCTGCGGACGCTGATCTGCGCGTTGGCGCTCACCCACACCCCGGCCGAGGTGCAGGTCTACTGCCTCGACTTCGGTGGTGGCGGGCTGGCCTCGGTGCGGGACCTGCCGCACGTCGGCGGGGTCACCGGGCGGGCCGACCCGACCGGCGTACGGCGCACCGTGGGCGAGATGGCCACCGTGCTGGCCGACCGGGAACGCACCTTCGCCGAACTCGGGCTGGAGTCGATGGCCGCCTGGCGGCAGCGGCGCGACGCCCAGGTCACCGCCGGTGAGCCCCGGACCGACCCGTTCGGCGACGTCTTCCTCGTCATCGACGGGTGGGCGACCCTGCGCGGCGAGTACGACGACCTGGAACCGCTGATCACCGACCTCGCCACCCGGGGCCTGTCGTACGGCGTGCACGTGGTGGCGACCGCGGTGCGCTGGTTGGACTTCCGGCCGGCCATCCGGGACCTCTTCGGCTCCCGGCTGGAGCTGCGTCTCGGTGACCCGTCGGACTCGCTGGTCGCCCGGCGCGCGGCGGCCGACGTGCCGGAGCAGACACCGGGACGGGGCATCACCTCGGAGAGCCTGCACTTCCTCACCGCGCTGCCGCAGCTCGCCGGCTCGGAGACCGCCGGTCTGGTGAAGCAGGTGACCGCGGCCTGGGCCGGACCGGCCGCGCCCCGGGTGCGACTGCTCCCGGCGGTGCTGCCGTACGCCGATCTCGACCTCGACGCCACCACCGGGCTGCGGATCCCGGTCGGGATCGCCGAGGCGGACCTACGCCCGGTCGTCCTCGACTTCACCACCGAGCCGCACTTCGTCGTCTATGGCGACGCCGAGTGCGGCAAGTCGTCGTTCCTGCGTGCCCTGGCCACCTCGATCGTCAGCCGGTTCACCCCGGAGCAGGCCCGGCTGATCCTGGTGGACTACCGGCGCAGCCTGCTCGGTGCCATCGAGACACCCCACCTGATCGGGTACGGCACCGCCGCCGCGCACACCGCCGACCTGGTCGAGTCGGCCGCCGGCTACCTGCAGGGCCGGATCCCCGGCCCGGAGGTCGGCCCGGCGCAGCTGCGCGACCGGTCGTGGTGGTCCGGCCCGGAACTGTTCGTGCTGGTCGACGACTACGACCTGGTCGCGAGTGGGCCGTCGAACCCGCTACGGGCGCTGGAGGAGCACCTGCCGCACGCCCGCGACGTCGGGCTGCACCTGGTACTGGTCCGACGCTCCGGCGGCGCCGGCCGCGCCCAGTACGAGCCCGTCGTGCAGCGGCTCCGCGAACTGTCCACCTCGGGCCTGGTGATGTCCGGCAGCCCGGAGGAGGGCGCGTTGGTCGGCCCGGTCCGGCCCGGACCGCTGCCGCCCGGGCGCGGTCGGCTGTTCACCCGACGCGAGGGCGTACGCCTGGTCCAGTTGGCCCACCTGTCACCACAGTGACGCCGAGTCCACGGAACGTCCCTAGAAGCGGGACGGAACCGGTAATCTCCGATCGTCATGTGTCCTGCGACGAATGGCTGAGATTGTGACCAGGGTGCGGCACGGCGGTCCGCCAGGGCCCCGCGGGTTGGCGCACCGCGCGCTGCTCGCGGCCGCCGCTGCCGTGCTGTCGGCTGCCGTCGCGGTCGTTCCCGCTGCCGCCGTGCCGGCCCCCTCACCCGCCCTCGGCGTTCCCGTGGCGTACGCGCCCGGAGACGTGACGGACCGCGCCGACCAGGTCCGCGACGAGCAGTGGCAACTCGACAAACTGAACGCCAAGGCCGCGTGGCGTACCTCGACCGGGCGTGGCGTGGTGGTGGCCGTCATCGACTCCGGGGTGGACGGTTCCCACCCCGACCTGGTGGGCCAGGTGCTGCCCGGTCTCGACCTGGTCAGCCCCAGCGGGGCGACCGAGCCGGATCCGGTCGGCCACGGCACGACGGTGGCCGGCCTGATCGCGGGGCGTAACGACGACCGTCAGGGCGTGGTGGGGCTCGCCCCGGACGCCCGGATCCTGCCCGTGCGGGTCCTCGACGAGGAGAACCGCTACGACGACGCGCTGATCGTCGCCCAGGGTGTCCGATGGGCGGTCGACAACGGCGCCCAGGTGATCAACCTGTCGCTCGGCGGCAGCGGCGACAGCGCCGCCCTGGCGGCCGCCATCGACTACGCCTTCGCCCGAGACGTGGTGGTGGTCGCCTGCACCGGCAACCTCGCCACCTCGCCCGACGCCAAGGTGTGGTATCCGGCCCGGGAGCCGGGCGTGATCGCGGTCTCCGGCCTGGAACGCAACAGCGACAACCTGTGGAGTGGCGCGATCACCGGCCGCGCCACCATCCTCACCGCCCCCGCCAGCGGTCTGGTCGGTGCTCGCCCGCCCAGCGGGTACTGGCGGGTGCAGGGCACCAGCTTCGCGGCGCCACTGGTCGCCGCCACCGCGGCCCTGATCCGGGCCCGCTACCCGCAGCTGTCCGCAGGCGACGTGGTGAACCGGCTGCTGGTCACCGCCAAGGACATCGGCCCCACCGGCCGCGACGACCGGTTCGGCTACGGCCTGGTCGACCCGGTCGCGGCGCTGACCGTGGACGTGCCGCTGGTGCACGACAACCCGCTGGACGACAACGACTCGCCGGGCGTGACGGGATTCGGCCCGGCACCCGGCTCGGTGCCGGTGAACGACCCCGGCGCCGAACAGCTCGGCCTGACCGGACCCCAGCAGGAGACCCAGTGGCGGGCCCGGGCCGCCGGGGCGCAGGACGACACCGCGACGGAGCGGCTCTGGGTCGGCTCGGCGATCCTCGTCGCCCTGCTCACCGGCGCGGCGCTGATGGTGCGCCGGTTCCGGCAGTCGCACCGCTGACCAGCCCGGTCGCCCGCCCCGCCGCCGGCCGCTGCGCCGGAT
>NZ_POTY01000397.1 GCF_003236315.1 Micromonospora craterilacus | reverse complement strand
GGACACGGCTCGCCGCCCACCGCCGTATTGACGTTCTCTCAGTGATCATCCATCGGTAGGCTGCCGCCTGCGATCGGATCGAGGCTGGTCGCGGTGTCCGACCGTGCGTCGTCACCGGTCACGGGGAGAGGATTTGCGATGACAGGTGGGCGGGTGCACCTACGGCGGGGCGTGGCTCTGCTGCTGGTGGGGGCGCTGGGGCTGACCGGCTGCGAGTCGGCCGCGCCGGAGGAGTCGGCGGCGCCGTCGCCGTCGGCGACGCCGAGTGAGTCGGCGTCACCGGCACCGGACTTCCAGCCGGGCGCCGCGGGTGCCGGTGATCCCTACTTCCCCGGTTACGGCAACGGCGGCTACGACGTCGCCGGCTACACGGTGAAGGTTCGCTACGACCCGGCGAAGGACCACCTGAGCGGCGTCACGACGGTGCAGGCCAAGGCGACGGCCGACCTGTCGTCGTTCAACCTCGACCTGGCCCACCTGAAGGTGAGCGCGGTGACCGTCGACGGTGCTCCGGCCACCCACCAGCAGGACAAGAACGAGCTGGTCATCGCCCCGACGGACGGCCTGGTGTCGGGCCGGGACTTCACCGCCGAGATCACGTACGCGGGCAAGCCGAAGGCGCTGAAGAACCAGGCGGTCGGCGAGGGCGGCTGGCTGCACACCTCCGACGGCGCGATCGCCCTCGGCCAGCCCGAGTCGGCCAGCACCTGGTTCCCGGTCAACGACCACCCGTCGGACAAGGCCACCTACCGGTTCGAGATCACCGTTCCGGACGGCTTGACCGCAGTCAGCGACGGGGTGCCGGGCGGCAAGACCAGCGCGGACGGCTGGACCACCTGGCGCTGGGCCGAGAACACGCCGATGGCCAGCTACCTGAGCATGGTGGCGATCGGGAAATTCCGGATCACCGAGGGCGAGCACAAGGGACGGCCGGTGTTCAACGCGGTGACCACGAAGGTGTCCAAGGGGGCCGCGGACTCCTCGATCGCCAAGACCGTCAAGGTGGCCGACTACCTGGAGACCGTCTTCGGCCCGTACCCGGTCGAGGCGTACGGCGGTGTGGTCGTGTCGGACGAGCGGATCCGGTACGCGTTGGAGACGCAGAGCCGGTCGGTCTACTCGGCGGGCTTCTTCCGCCGGGGCGAGAACACCAGCGTCGTCGCGCACGAGGTCGCCCACCAGTGGTTCGGCAACAGCGTGGCGCTGAGCCGGTGGCAGGACATCTGGCTCAACGAGGGCCTGGCGTCGTACGCCACGTGGCTCTGGGCCGAGCACACTGACGAGTTCACCGCGAAGGAGGCGTTCGACGTCCGGATGGCGCAGGTGCCGGCGGAGGTGTGGCGCACGCCGCCGGGCAAGCCGGGGGTGAAGAATATGTTCAGCGAGTCGGTCTACGAGCGCGGCGCGATGACCGTGCACGCGCTGCGGGTGTCCGTGGGCGACAAGGCGTTCTTCGAGATCCTCAAGACCTGGGCCAAGGAGAAGCGCGACGCCAACGGCATCACGGAGGAGTTCGTGGCGCTGGCGGAGCGGATCTCCGGCAAGAAGCTGGACAAGCTCTTCGACGCCTGGCTCTACGGCAAGAAGAAGCCCGCCAACCCCAAGCGTCGCTAGCCTGACCTTCAACCTGTGCGGCGCGGTCCGCCACCGGGCGAGGCGTTCGATCGCCCGGTGGCGGACCGGTCAGCTCGGCACCTTCAGTTTCGGATTGTCGGCGAGGAAGGCGTCGGCCCGGCCGGCCCGCAGTTCGGTGAGGAAGCGGCGACCGACCTGGGTCAGCTCCTCGCCCCGGTAGGCGTTGCCCCGGCCTACCCCCGCGCCCGGCAGGCCGACCAGCGTGAACGCGTCCGGCTTCAACCCGCTCAGGGCGTACCCGAACTCCACGATCTTTCGTCCGCCGACGTAGACCAGCATGTCCCCGAGCGCTCCGGTCACCTGCTCGATCCGCTCGGGTTGGCGGGCCAGGTCGTCGTCGAGCATCTTGAGCACCAGCGCCCGGATCAACTGCTGCTGGTGGCGCTGCCGGGTGTAGTCGCCACCGGACAGGTAGCGCTGGCGGGCGTAGTCGAGCGCCTGCCAGCCGTTGAGGTGCCGGTCGCCGGGCTCGTAGACCATCTGCGGACCGGTGTAGCCGCCCACCCCGGGGCCCGGTTCCCGGTGCGTCCCGTCCGGCTGGCGGTGCCGCGAAACCACCCGCTGGTCGACGTGGATGTCGACGCCGCCCAGGCTGTCCACCAGCTTGTCGAACCCGCCGAAGGTGAGCACGGCGCCCGCGTCGATGCGCAGGCCGGTGTAATCGCTGACCGTCTGGCGCAGCAGTTCGTACCCCTGTGCCGGGTCCGGTTGCTTCGGCCGGTCCGGCACCCGGCTGCCGTAGCTCATCGCGTGGGTGAGCTTGGTCCGCCCGCCGCGGTAGCCGGCCGGCGGGAACGCCGGGATGTCCACCACCAGGTCGCGGGGGAGCGAGAAGAGGTACGCCCGGGACAGCCCGGCCGGCACGTGCAGGATGAGCACGGCGTCGGCGTTCGGCCGCCAGCCGGGCACGCTCACCCGGGTGTCGACGCCGACCAGCAGCAGGTTCAGCGGCCCTTTGATGTCCGCACCCGGCGGCGGGGTGCTCGGACTCGCACTCGGGCTCGGCTGCCCGCTCGCCGATGCGGCCGGGCTGGTGGACCCGGCGGTCGGCACCCGCCGGTCGTCGCCGACCGCCCGAGCCACCACCACCGCCCCGACGGCCAGCACGGCCAGCGTGACCAGACCGGCCAGCACCAGCGTCAGCCGTCTCCGGTTTGCTCCGAACGCCATCCCCCGCCTCCTTCTGCCGTACCGACCCAACGCCGTGAAACGGGCTCAGGGTTGCCACCGGGCTCCGCGTGATGCCGGCGGCGCCGGCCCGTGCTGGCGCGGTGCGCCGGTCGGGTGCGCTGCATGATCGCGCGAAACGACGCCTGGCGCGAGAGCTACTCGGGAGTAATGATGCGTGCATGCGGTACGACGTGGTCGTCATCGGGTCGGGCTTCGGCGGCAGTGTCGCCGCGCTGCGACTGGCCGAGAAGGGGTACTCGGTCGGCGTGCTGGAGGCCGGCCGGCGCTTCGCCGACGACGAATTCCCGCAGACCTCGTGGCGGCTGCGGCGCTTCCTATGGGCCCCGAAACTGGGCTGTTTCGGCCTGCAACGGATCACCCTGCTGCCGGCGGCCGACCGGCGGTCCGGCGGTGGGGTGCTGGTGCTGTCCGGGGC
>NZ_POTY01000396.1 GCF_003236315.1 Micromonospora craterilacus | reverse complement strand
CCTCACCCTCATGGATCAGGCCCAACAGGATGTGCTCCGTACCGATGTAGTTGTGATTGAGCATCCGGGCCTCTTCCTGGGCCAGGACGACAACCCGTCGCGCTCGGTCGGTGAACCGCTCGAACATGCCCTCGTGCTCCTCACGTGCCGTGCGCACTCGATCTTGATGGTCAAGACTCTCGGCGGGGCCGGATACGCGAGCGCCCGGGACGGGCGTCCGCGCCTCTTTACTCTATCGCCGCGGACCGACTCGGCTGACCTCGTGTGTCAGCGCCATTGGCCCGGTACGCGTCGTTTTGCACAACCATCCACGCTCAGCAGGTGTTCCGGGCATGGTGCCTGTACGCGCAGAGCGAAATTCGGCCGGCAGCCGTGGGCCGCCGGGACCACCGCACGGAGGCGTCCCGGCAACGGACGGCATCGCTCCGACACCGTCCACCGGCTGTGGACAACGCCCACCCCACCGGCAATAGTCCCGGACACGGCGACGCCGGCCCGGAGGCGTGCTCCGAGCCGGCGTGGCGGACGACCGTCAGATGCTCGGTCTCAGTGACCGGCCTTGGCGTGGTACTCGTCGACGATTTCCTGCGGGATCCGGCCCCGGTCGGAGATGTCCTTGCCGGCCTTGCGAGCCCACGCCCGGATGGCCTTGTTCTGCTCGCGGTCGGCGGTGGCGCCACCCCGGCCGCGGGCGGCGCGCCCGCCGACAACCACACCGCCGCGACCCACCTTGGTGCCATGGGCCATGTACGTAGCGAATGCCCCACGCAATTTCTCGGCGTTCGAACCGGACAGGTCGATCTCGTACTGAACACCGTCGAGCGCGAACTTGACGGTCTCGTCCGCGTCCCCGCCGTCCAGGTCATCGACCAGCTTGTGAATGATCTGCTTGGCCACGTCCCACATTCCTTTCGAGCAGGGCTGCTCCTGCCACTAACAAGAGCACAATAACAAGTGAGATGCTTGCGGCGTCAATAGGATGCGGTAACGACCCGGCGGAGTTTCCGTACGACTACTCCGGGCGGACCAACGGGAAGAGGATGGTTTCCCGAATTCCCAGGCCGGTCAGCGCCATCAGGAGCCGGTCGATTCCCATTCCCATGCCGCCGGCCGGGGGCATTCCGTACTCCATCGCCCGGAGAAAGTCCTCGTCCAGCCGCATCGCCTCGTCGTCGCCGCGGGCGGCCAGTTGCGCCTGGGCGACCAGCCGTTCCCGCTGCACCACCGGGTCGACCAGCTCCGAATACGCGGTGGCCAGCTCGAAGCCGAGCACATACAGGTCCCACTTCTCGGCCAGGCCCGGCTCGCCGCGGTGGCCCCGGGTGAGCGGGCTGGTCTCCTCCGGGTAGTCCCGCACGAAGGTGGGCGCCTGCAGACCAGGTACGACCAACTCCTCGAACAGTTCCTCGGCCAGCTTGCCCGGCCCCCACTTGGGGTCGACGGCCAGGCCCACCTTGTCCGCGTACTCGACCAGCCGGGCCCGCTCGGTGCGGACCGTGACCTCCTCGCCGAGCGCCTCGGAAAGCACCCCGAACAGGCTCACCGAACGCCACTCACCGCTCAGGTCGAACTCCCGACCGTCGGCGTGCGTCACCACGGCCGATCCGCCGACCGCGATGGCCGCCTGCTGTACGAGATTGCGGGTCAACTCGGCCATGGTGTTGTAGTCGCCGTACGCCTGGTACGCCTCCAGCATCGCGAACTCCGGCGAGTGCGAAGAGTCGATGCCCTCATTACGGAAGTTGCGGTTGATCTCGAAGACTCGCTCGACGCCGCCGACCACGGAGCGCTTGAGAAACAGTTCCGGCGCGATTCGAAGATACAGATCGGTGTCGAGTGCATTGCTGTGGGTCACGAAAGGCCGGGCGGCCGCACCACCGGGCAGCAACTGCAGCATCGGGGTCTCCACCTCGATGAAACCCTGCCCGTGCAGCGAATCGCGCAGACTGCGTACGGCGGCGGCCCGGGTGCGTACCATCTGGCGGGCCTGCGGACGGACGATCAGGTCGACGTAGCGCTGCCGGACCCGGGCCTCCTCGCTCAGCGGCTTGTGCGCCACCGGCAGCGGTCGCAGCGCCTTCGCGGTGATCGCCCACTGCTCGGCGAGCACCGACAACTCGCCCCGACGGCTGGTGATCACCTCGCCGGTGACCCCGACGTGGTCACCGAGGTCGACCAGGCGCTTCCAGTCCTCCAGCCGCTCCGCGCCGACCCGGTCGAGCGACAGCATGGCCTGGAGTTCGGTGCCGTCGCCGTCGCGCAGGGTGGCGAAGCAGAGCTTGCCGGTGTTCCGCACGAAGATCACCCGGCCGGTGACCGCGACCCGGTCGCCGGTCGCGGTGTCGGTCGGCAGCTCGGCGTAGCGCTCCCGTACCTCGGCCAGCGTGCTGGTACGCGGATAGCTGATCGGGTACGGCTCGACGCCGTCGGCGAGCATCCGGTCCCGCTTCTCCCGGCGGACCTTCATCTGCTCGGGAAGGTCGTCGGCGGGGTCGACTGGCACGGGGCTCTGCTGGGTCACGGCACGCTTCCTCGGAGGGAGAATTCGGGCGGGGTCAAGCCCCGAGCGTACTCAAGGGGTCAGTCGACCGTTACTGGATAGCCTGCCCGTCATGACCGACCCCACTCATGCCCGCTCGTTCGGCGTGGCCGCCGCCGACTATGACCGGTTCCGACCCCGATATCCGGAGGCCGCCCTGCGCTGGGCGCTCGACGGTATCGACCGGCCCGCTCGGCTGGTCGACCTGGCCGCCGGGACCGGCATCGTCACCCGCGGCCTGCTCGCCCTGGGCCACCGGGTCACGGCCGTCGAGCCCGACCCCGGCATGCGCGCCCAGCTGGCCGCGACCACCACCGGCGTACCCGCGCTGGCCGGCACCGCGGAGGCGATGCCACTGCCCGACGGGTACGCCGACGCGGTCCTCGCCGGCCAGGCGTACCACTGGTTCGATCGGCCGGCGGCGCACGCGGAGATCGCCCGGGTGCTACGTCCCGGCGGGGTCTTCGCCCCGATCTGGAACCTGCGCGACGACCGGGCCGACTGGGTGGTCGAGTTGAGCCGGATCGCCGAGATCGGGGACACCGTGGACCACCTGCGTCAGACCGTCACCGACTTCGGCGACGGCTTCACCTCGCCCGAGTGGGCCGAGTTCGCCCACACCACCCCGCTGAGCCGCGACGACCTGCTGGGCCTGGTCCGCACCCGCTCCCACTACCTGACCGCCACCCCCGCCCGCCAGGCCGAGGTCGACCGCGAGGTCCGCCAACTCCTGGACAC
>NZ_POTY01000395.1 GCF_003236315.1 Micromonospora craterilacus | reverse complement strand
AGATGTTTATAAGAGACAGGTTCAGCGACGCGGTCGAGGTGGTCGGCCCGGTGCGGGCGGAGATCCACCTGCGCAGCGAGCTGAGCTACCTGGACGTCTTCGTGCGACTGTGCGACGTGGACCGCCGGGGTCGCTCCTGGAACGTCTGCGACGGGCTGGTCCGGCTCGACCCGCAGCGCTTCCCGGCCGACGCCACGGGTGCGGTCGTGGTGCCGGTGGAGCTGTGGCCCACCGCCCACCGCTTCGCCGCCGGCCACCGGCTGCGGGTGCAGGTCTCCGGCGGCGCCCACCCCCGGTACGCGCGCAACCCCGGCACCGGCGAACCCCTCGGCGCGGCCGTCACACTCCGTGGTGGATATCGGGAGATCGTCCACGATCCCGATCATCCGTCCGCAGTGGTCCTACCGGTCGTCCACTCTGCCTCACAGCCTTTTCCAAGGTGAACAATGCGCCTCTGACCTGGGCATTCATCTGAGAGCGGGTTATCGTGGGGGCACGCCCGGCGCTGTGCACCCGATGGCCGGGCTCGCCTGTGAGGCCTCCCCACCGCGTACGCGGTGTCACCGTCGTGCCCGGCTCACGACGAGACCGCTGAGGGGGACCCATGACGCGGGCACCGGCAAACCTACTGGCCGTCCGCCGCCTACTGCTCGACCATCTCAATCGCGACCCCAACCGGGTACGCGACGAGGACCTCGAACCCAGCGAGGTCGGCATCGTCGGTGATGCCAACCACCGTGGTGGCTACCACTGCGGATCCGACCGGGTCGTCCCGAACGACTACTCCGTGGTGGAGTCGCCCCGGGACCGCAACGGCCTGACCCTCGACGCCGCCGCCCTGGACGTGGGCATGTTCCGGGTCAGTGCCGACGGAAGCAACCACGACCTGATCACCTTCTCGACCTGGTGCGTGGCGCAGTGCGTCGCCAACGCCCCGGACACCCGGGACCTGCGCGAGATCATCTACTCGCCGGACGGCAAGGTGGTCCGGCGTTGGGACCGGCTCGGTCGGCGTACCACCGGCGACCGCTCCCACCTGTGGCACACCCACTTCAGTTTCTTCCGCGACTCGATCAAGGCGAACCGCGACCAGACCCCGCTGTTCCGCCGCTACCTGAGCACCATCGGCCTACTGAAGCAGGAGGAGCCCGACATGACACCCGAGGAGCACAACTGGCTGCAGACCGTGTACCGCAATCTCACCGTCCTCGACGGGCGTAACCCGGTCGGGCAGATCTACACCCGGATGGCCATGGGCGAGGATCACACCGACCCGAAGTTCCGGGTCTCGCACCCGACGCTGCGCAGCCTCGGCTCCCAGCTCACCGCGCTTCAGACGGCGCTGGACGCGCTGTCGAAGAAGGACTTCACCGACGAGCAGGCGATCATCGCCGGGGTGCTCGCCGGCCTGACCCCCGAGCAGATCGCCGCGGCGATTCCGCCCACCGTCGCGCAGCAGGTGGTGGAGGAGTTGGGTCGACGCCTGGCCGCCTGACCGGTGCCGGCCGAGCGCGGCAGGGTTACGTGGCGGCGGCCACCCGGCCGCCGCCACCCCGGCACGGGTTACATCGGGCGGACGTTGTCCGCCTGCGGCCCCTTCTGACCCTGGGTCACGTCGAACTCGACCTTCTGACCCTCGGTCAGCTCCCGGTAGCCACTTGACGCGATCGCCGAGTAGTGGACGAAGACGTCCGGTCCACCACCATCCTGCTCAATGAAGCCGAAGCCCTTTTCCGAGTTGAACCACTTAACGGTGCCGGTTGCCATGCGTTCTCTCCCTGTTCCATGCGGGCGACCGTCGGCTCCGCGCCGGTGATCGCCCAATACCCCCACGACAGTAACCGGTGGGAGGCGTGTTTGCGGGCCGAAGCGCCTCAGGTGGTGGCGGGATGGCGTACGTCCCGGGTCGGACCGGAATCAGGGATGACCCCGAGTGTGTCCTGGCGAACGTCGGGAGGAAACCCGATATCCGCGCCGGCGGCCAGGCCATAGCGTACGAGGCATGTCAGACCAGCTGGCCCAGGTCGGAGAACTTCCCGTCGCCCTGCTGATGGGGGTGCTCGGGGTGGTCATGATCTTCGACGCGGTGCCGCTGTTCGGCGTTCTGGTCCCCGGAGACGTCGCGGTGCTCGCCGCGGTGGCGGTCGGCAGTCCCACCACCGGGCTGGCCACCTTCGTCGCCGTGGTCACCGGCTGCCTCGCCGGCTGGTCGCTGAGCTTCCTGGTCGGCCGGCGGTGGGGCGACCGGCTGCGGCACAGCCGCTTCGGCGGCTGGGTCGGTGAGGCCCGGTGGGGAGCGGCCGAGCGCATCCTGCGCCGCGACGGCGGGCGGCTGGTGCTGGTCGCGCCATTCCTGCCGGTGTTCAACGCGTTGCTGCCCCTGGCGGCCGGCGGCCTGCACATGTCGTACCGGCGCTTCCTCGGCTTCGCGGCGCTCGGCGCGGGCGCCTGGGCCGGGCTCTACCTGGCGGTCGGCCTTGCGTCGCGGTCGCTGGCCGGGCTGCTCCCGGCCGGGGCGAGCCCACTGCTGGTCACGATGGTCGGGGGCCTGCTGCTCGCCGCGCTGGTGCTGCTCAGCACCCGGCGCCGGCTGCGTACGATCACCGACTGACCCCCGCCATCGGACCGATCACCAGCCGCGGGCCCGCCACTCGGCGAGGTGCGGGCGCTCCGCGCCGAGCGTCGAGTCCCGGCCGTGCCCCGGGTAGAACCAGGTCTCGTCCGGCAGCCGGTCGAACAGTTTGTGCTCGACGTCGTCGATGAGTTCGGCGAAGCGCTCCGGGTCCCGATCGGTGTTGCCCACCCCACCCGGAAAGAGACTGTCGCCAGTGAACAGGTGCGGAACGCCGGCCGGATCCCGGTAGAGCAACGCCACCGAACCCGGCGTGTGCCCCCTGAGGTGGATGACCTCCAGCGCACAGTCGCCGACCGGCACGAGGTCGCCGTCGGCCAGGGTCTGTGCCTCGATCGGCAGCCCGGCCGCGTCGTCGGCGTGCACCAGCGCACCGGCGCCGGTCTTGGCGACCACCTCCTCCAACCCCACCCAGTGGTCCATGTGCTGGTGGGTGGTGACCACCGCGCGTAGCCCCGCGTCCCCGATCAGCTCCAACAGGCGGGGTGCCTCGTTGGCCGCGTCGATCAGCACCTGGTCACCGGTGCTCCGGCAGCGCAGCAGGTACGCGTTGTTGTCCATCGGCCCGACCGACACCTTGGTGATGGTCAGCTGGTCGAGCTCGCGTACGGCCGGCGGGCCGCCGGGGGTGACATCTCCGCTGTAGGTCATGGCTCCCTAGATCCATTCGGG
>NZ_POTY01000394.1 GCF_003236315.1 Micromonospora craterilacus | reverse complement strand
CCTTCGACATGAGGTCGGTCTTGTTCACAGACTCCTCCGCCGGGCTCTCCGGGTGTCGTGCATGCCGAGGCCGCTGTTGTGCAGGCGGGGCTGACGCCGGTCGTTGATCTCCAAAAGTTACCAGAAAGGGCTGACCACACGTATCAGCCGAGCGGGATGGCGTGTGGATCCCGGTACAACCCAAACCCAACCGCCCACGTCAGTGGAGGTTTGGTGCCTTCCAGCCGTCCACCGAGTGGAACCCCAGGCGGTCAGCCGGAACGACCCGTCGACGACGCCGGTGACGTGCTGATCCGCCGAGTTGAGGGAGGCGTTCGTGTGGTGAGTCACCGCAGTGCTGTTGCGAGTTCGGCGGCGTTGTCGAACGCGGGTGTCGCCCTTTCGGATTCGTCTTCCGTGAGCGTGACGGACTGGGCGCGGGCCAGCATCTCGGCCGCGGTCTTTGGATCGTGCAGCACCATCGCGAGTTCGGCGCGGTAGACGAGGACCTCTACCTGCTCGACCGGGTCGTCGTCGGCTTGCGGGCGGGCCAACGCGCTGTCGAGGATCCGGACGGCCTGTCCGACGTTTCCCCTGGAATCGGCCTGCACGACTGCATTCGCTAGGGCCTTGGCCAGCCGCCCGGCAGGCGTGGTGGCCGGCATGGGTGCGGTGGTGGCGTCCCGAAAGACGCGGATCCAGTTGCCGCCCGGGTCGATGACGCTGAACCCGCCCACCCCGTCGGCGTTCTTCCGCGCCCTGGGCCGGGTCATCCGCGGCGTTCCGGACACCAGTACCTTGCCGTACGCGGCGCGCATGCCGGCTGCGAATGCCCGGTGTAGTCCCTCGATGTCCGCGGTGAGTACGAGACAGGAGCCGTAGGACTGCTCCGGGTCAAATCCGGCGATCTCGAAGAACTGCAGATGCAGGTCTTCCCGCTGCACCGCCACACACGCGTTGGGCTTGCGCTGCTTGTACGTGGTGCGGAAACCGAGAACTCCGTAGAAGGTTTCGATGTCGTCAATGGATGCGCACGGCAGCAGGGGAACGGTCACCTCGTTGGTCATGCCTCCTTCCTAGGCGTCGCAGAGTGTCCGTCGCACATGGAAATAGCCGATCATCGCCTTCGGTCATCCGATCGGCTGATGACCCAGAACGCAACGCCGCCCAGCCGAACCAGCGGCGGCGCCTTCCTGCCTGCCATACGGCTCGCCAGGATCAGGCGCCCGGTAGCCGCGCGGCATTGTCGATCTGGCCCGATGGAACGGCTGCCCGGTTCGGCGACGGGGGCGGGCGCGCCTTCGTCTGGTGTGCCAGGATTCTGCTGTGCTGATAGCGGTCGCGATGGGTGACATCACGCGGGAGGACGTGGACGTTATCGTCACGGCCGCGAACGAGTCACTGCTCGGGGGTGGGGGTGTCGACGGCGCGGTCCACCGTGCTGCCGGGCGAAGACACCCGGAAGCACCTGCAAGCCGCAGTGACAGCCACGGGCTGACCCCAGGGTCTTTGCGTAGTCAATTGAGGTGCGTCTGACCTGGCCGTACGTGGTGTCGTGGCCTGTGTGGAGGGTGACGCGGAACGGGTGTGGCCCGTCGGTGATCATGGAGTTGCTGAGACAACATGACACCGAGAAGGACCACACCCGCGCATGTCATCATCGCTGATCGACGTGATCCGTCAGCACGCCCCTGCCTCGACCGACTCCGCGCCCGCTGGCGGTGAGACGTTTGGCCTGTTGGCGGCCTTGGCGCGGGTGCCTGACCCACGTGACCCGCGTGGTGTCCGGTATCCCTTCGCGAGTGTGCTCGCGGTCGCGGTGTGCGCGGTGATGGCCGGAGCGGCCACGTTCGCCGCGATCGCCGACTGGCTCGACGATCTCGATGCGCCGGCGTGGGGCCGGCTCGGGTTCACCGGCCGGGTGCCGGTGTTGAGCACGGTGTGGCGGCTGCTGGTCCGCGTCGACGCCGAGACGCTGACGGCGGTCCTGGCCGACTGGCTGTGTTCCCGGGTGTCGGCGCCGCCACCGGTGCGGCGGGTCATCGCTGTTGACGGCAAGGTGCTGCGGGGCGCGGTCCTGCCCGAGGGACGGGTCCACCTGCTGTCGGCCTACGACACCTGCACCGGTGTGGTCCTGGCGCAGGTCCAGGTCGCGGCGAAGTCGAACGAGATTCCCGCGTTCGCTCCACTGCTGGAACAGGTCAAGCTCCGGCTGGGCGGCCTGGCGGGGGTGGTGATCGTCGCCGACGCGCTGCACGCCCAGGTCGCCCACGCCCGAGCCGTCGCCGCTGCCGGCGGGCACCTGTACGTGTCGGTCAAGGCCAACCAGCCGACCCTGCACACCCACCTCAAGCAGCTGCCCTGGGCCCAGGTGCCGGTCGGGCACCAACACCGCGACACCGGACACGGCCGCCGTGAAACCCGCACCGTCAAGGCGTTGACCGTGCAGACTCCCGGCGGGATCGGCTTCCCACACGCCCAGCAGGCCGTCCGGATCACCCGCACCCGCGTGATCGCCGGCAAGCGCACCCGGGAAACCGTCTATCTTGTGACATCCCTGCCCGCCGCCCACGCCCAACCCGCCGACCTGCACGAATGGGCCCGCCTGGAATGGCACATCGAGAACCGGCTGCACTGGGTCCGCGACGTGACCTTCCACGAGGACACCCACCGAGCACGCACCGGCAACGGACCCGCCATCGCCGCGGTCCTACGCAACACCGCCATCGGATTCCACCGCGGCAACGGCGAAACCAACATCGCCAGAGCCACCCGCCGCGCCAACCGCCGCCCCCACGACCTCATCACCACCGTGACCAGCAGTCACCCAACTACGCAATGATCCTGGGGCTGACCCCGTCCGGATGTCTGCCGCGAATCGCCCGCCACGCATCGTCACAGCATGTGACCAGATGCCTCGCCGGTGCAGGTTTTGCCGACGGCCAAAACCGTGTCGTCGGTGAGGTGCAGCATCGGTCCACCGTCGCTGGACCGGATTCACATCAAGCTTTCTCACATGCTGTGCCGCGTGGGTCGGGGAGCCCGACGGGTTGTCGTCTACCAGGCGCGATGTACGCGGCAGTGGTCGAGTTACCGCCTGAGTCTCTCCGGCCAGCGTCGCTGTTGGTCAGTCTCCGGAACCGGCACGCCTCGGGCCTGTCCGATGACCTGCCAGACTTCGTCGAGGGGAGTGCCTAGCCGGACGAGGCAGGCGGCTGCGATCAGTGACGCCCGTCCGATGCCGGCGCGGCAGTGCACCGCGGCGTGTTGTCCCTCGGTCATCCGTTGGTGCAGGAGGTCAATTAGTGGCTGTGCCAGTGAGCCTTTCCGAGTAACGGTTGGTGGCGTTGGGTGATCATGTCGTGCGGCAATGGTCGATGTGGAGCAGGACCAGGGCGGCGGCGGTGATCCGGCCGATGCTCCAGGGACACAGGCTGACGTT
>NZ_POTY01000393.1 GCF_003236315.1 Micromonospora craterilacus | reverse complement strand
GGTACGCCCCGAGCCCCGGCCCACCTCTCGCCCGGCCGCACGCCGCGACGGTGCGTCCGCTGCCGACAACGACGCCGACAAGCCTGCGGCCAGCGCCGACAAGCCCGCGGCCAGCGACGGCACGCCGGCGGCCGACGACGGCGAAGGTACTTCCGCGTGACCGGGGTGGACGTGCTGCTGGTCGCCCTCGGTGCGGTGGCCGTCGGTTCGGCGGTGCTGGTGGTGGCGACGAAACATCTCGTTCGTGCCGGGCTCTACCTGGTGGTCTGCCTCGGCGCCCTGGCCGGCATGTACCTGGTGCTCAGCGCCGAGCTGGTGGCCTGGGTGCAAGTGCTGATCTACGTCGGCGCGGTGGTGGTGCTGTTGCTGTTCGCCGTGATGCTGACCCGGGCGCCGATCGGTGCCTCGGACGATCTGGACCGTCCCGGTTGGCCGGCCGCGCTGATCGGCGGTGGCGTGGGGCTGGGCCTGGCGGCGCTGCTGGTCGACGCGTACCGCTGGACGAAGGTGGAGCTGCCCGAGGCGGGCACCGCCGAGCGCATCGGTGAGCAGGTCTTCGGCAGTTGGGTGCTGCCCTTCGAGGTGCTCTCGGTGCTGCTGCTGTCGGCGCTGGTCGGCGCCATCGTGCTGTCCCGCCCCGACATCGGCCGATCGCCGGGTCGCCAATCCGCCGTGGACGGCGTGGACAGCGACGGCGCTGGGCGGGGGCGGTCGCGGTGAGACCGGTCATCCCGTACGTCACCGCCGCGCTGCTGTTCGGCCTCGGCGTGTACGGCGTGCTCCGCCGGCGCAACGCGGTGCTGGTGCTGATGGCGGTCGAGCTGATGCTCAACGCGGTGAACCTGATCCTGGTCACCGCCGACACCACGGCGAAGGCGCTGCTGCCACACGGTGGTCAGGTCTTCGCGCTCTTCGTGATCGTGCTGGCCGCCGCCGAGATCGGGGTGGGGTTGGCGATCGTGCTCCAGCTCTACCGGATGCGGGCCAGTGTCGCCGTCGACGAGGTTCCGCTGGCCGAGCGCCCCGCCGACGAACCGGTCCCGGTCGCGGTCGGCCCGGCCGGCGTCACCACGGACGGTCCGAGCGGAGTGGCCGACGGGCCGGCCGGCGGCGGAGCGAACCCGCCGGAAACCGGCCGGCCGGAGGGGGATCGGTGAGCACCACGACGCTGCTGGGCGCGCTGCTGCCGGCCGTACCGCTGGTCGCCGGCCTGGTCGGCCTGCTGCTGCCGCCCTCGCCGCGAGGCGCGGCCACCGAGCAGGACACCGCCCGTCGGGTGGCCATCGGCCTGGGGGTGGCCGGCGCGGCCGGTGCCCTCGCCCTGGCGGTGGCCCTGCTGGTCAGCCTGGACGGCCCGGCTGAGGCGTCGACCACCTGGATCGACCTCGGCGGGCTCACCGTCACCCTCGGGGTGCGCCTCGACGGCAGCGCCGCGCTGGTCGCCGTCGCGGTCGCCGCGGTCGCCCTGGCCGTGCAGGTCTACTCGACCGGCTACCTCAAGCGCGGCCCGCACGACGACGTGGACGTCGACCACCGCTACCCGCCGTACGCGGCGCAGATCAGCCTCTTCACCGCCGCCATGCTGCTGGTGGTGGTCTCCGGGGACCTGATCCTGCTGCTGGTCGGCTGGGAGGTGATGGGGCTCTGCTCGTACCTGCTCATCGCCCACGACCGGCGGCTGCCGGAGGCACCGGCCGCCGCGATGAAGGCGTTCCTGGTGACCCGGGTCGGGGACGTCGGCTTCCTGCTCGGCATCGCGCTGCTCGGCGTCTCGGCGGGCAGCTTCCGGATCGCCGACGTGCTCGCCCACGACCACAGCGCCGGTACGCTCACCGCCGCCTGCCTGCTGCTGCTCGCCGGGGTAGCCGGCAAGAGCGCGCAGTTCCCACTGCACACCTGGCTGCCCGACGCGATGGCCGGCCCCACCCCGATCTCCGCGCTGATCCACGCCGCGACCATGGTGGCCGCCGGCGTGTACGCGGTCACCCGACTCTTCCCCCTCTTCGAGGCCACCCCGGTCGCGCTGGCCGTGCTCGGCGTGATGGCCTCGGTGACCCTGCTGCTGGGCGCGCTCGCCGCCACCGCGCAGGACGACATCAAGCGGGTGCTCGCCTGGTCCACGGTCTCCCAGATCGGCTACATGACCGGCGCTCTCGCCGTCGGCTCCCCGCCCGCCGCCCTGTTCCACCTGCTCACCCACGCCGCCTTCAAGGCGTTGCTGTTCCTCGCCGCCGGTGCGGTGATCCACGCCGTCGGCACCACGCTGATGTCCCGGATGGGCGGCCTGCGGCACACCATGCCGGTCACCTTCTGGTGCACCCTGATCGGGCTCGGCGCGCTGGCCGGCGTACCGCCGCTGTCCGGCTTCTGGAGCAAGGAGGGCGTGCTCGCCGCCGCGGAGGGTGCCGCCCTGCACGGCGACGGCCCGGCCCCCGCCTGGGTGGGCTGGCTGGTCTGGCTCGCCGCCTTGGTCGGCGTCGCCGTCACCGCCTGGTACGCCACCAGACTGCTGTTGCGGACCTTCTTCGGCGCGACCCGCACCCCGCTGGCCCACCCGCACGACCCACCTGCGGTGCTGCGCTGGCCGGTGCTGGCGCTGGCCGTCCCGGCGGCCCTGCTCGGCCTCGCCGGCTTCCCCGGCTGGTTCTCCACCCAGTTGCAACGGACGCTGCCGGCCGACCCCGAGGCGGTGTCGGATCTGATGCCGCCGGACGGGCTGATCCATCTCACCCCGACCGTGCTGCTGCCGTTGGCACTGCTGCTCGTCGGGGCCGGGCTGGCCTGGGCCGGCTGGCGGCGGGACGCGGCAGCCGACCCGGCGGCGGCGCTGGGTCCGCTGCGGCCGGTCTTCGCCCGCGCCTTCCGGCTCGACGACGTCCAGCACACCCTGGTGGTACGCCCGACGACAGCGCTCGGCCAGGCGGCGCGCGTCGCCGACGAACGGGTCGTGGACGGGGCGGTGCTGGGCACCGGCCGCGCCGCCCGTGCCCTCGGCGGCGGGCTGGGCACCCTGCACCGGGCGGCCCTGCCCCGCGCCATCGCCGCCGTGCTCGCCGGCGCGCTGCTGATCGGGCTGGCCGCCGCCCTGATCGGAGGCGCGGCATGAGCGAGCAGCAGCGAGCGAATCATCAGCACAGCGCGGTAGGGGCTCAGGTCGACGCCGAGCGGAGCGAGGTGGCGGCGTGAGCGAGCGGCAGCGAGCGAATCATCTGCACGGCGCGGTAAAGACTCAGGTCGACGCCGAGCGGAGCGAGGTGGCGGCATGACGCTTGGGGAGTTCCTGCTGGTCGCGGTGCTCGCGGTGCCGGCGCTCGGTGCCCTGGCGGTGGTGGCCACGCCCCGCGACCGGGCGGCCCGGCTGGTGGGCACGGTCGCCGCTGCGCTGACCCTGGTCGCGGCGGTGGCACTGGTGGCGGGCCGGGGCATGGGGT
>NZ_POTY01000392.1 GCF_003236315.1 Micromonospora craterilacus | reverse complement strand
GGCGTATGTCGACCTGGATGGTTTCCGGGTGGGCGAGGCGTTGCAGGTTGGTGAGGTGCAGGCGGCGGTGCTGCGTCAGCTCGGGGTGCCGGTCGGTGAGCTGTCACCAGCGGCGATGGCGGAGCAGTACCTGCGTGCGTTGGTGCACCGGCGGTGTGTCCTGGTGGTGGACAACGTGCTCGGTGTAGCGGAGTTGTCGGCGTTGGTGCAGCCGTGGCCGGCGAGCCTGGTGTTGGTGACGGCTCGACAGTTGACCGATGATCTACGGGCCTGGGCATCGGCTGCGCCGGTGATCCTGCACGGGTTGGACGAGCGGGGCGCGTGGGAGATGTTGGAGCGTCGCTGTCCTGGGATGCTGTCCGCCGAGCCGACGGCGTCGCGGGAACTGCTGGAGTTGTGCGATCGGATCCCGTTCGCCATCGTGCAGGTCGCGGTGCGCTTGTCTCGGCGGCGCGGTGTACCGGGGGCGGTTGCGGCGGTTCGGGACGAGCTGGCCAGCAGCGACGACCCGGGTGAGTTGATCCTGCGGTGCCTGGGCCAGACGATGCGGGAGCTGCCCGACGCCACCGTCGACGACCTGATCGTCTTGGCCACGCAGCCGGTGCGGAATTTCAGCCACGAGGCGGCGGTAGCGACGGTGGGGCATGGTGTCGACCGCCTGATCGACGCCGGGTTGGTGGTCGCCGAGGCGCGGGGCCGTCTGCGGTTGCCGGGGCTGATCCGTGACCACGCGCTACGGATGCGCCCAGACCACGCGGTCGACGCCGATACGCCGTTCGAGCGGCTACTCACGTTCTACCGTGACCGGGCGGTCGCGGCGGACCTGGCTGGCGGTCAGCGGCTGCGCCGCTACGAGATTCCGTCTGGACTGGGGTGGAACCCGTCGTGGTCGGCGCCGCTGGATTGGTTGGAGACCGAACTGGCGGCGATCGTCGCGATCATCCCGCGTGCCTTCCACGCTGGCCGGTTCGTGGAGGTGACGCAGTTGTGCGGTGCGCTGGAGCCGCTGCTGACCAGCCGCGGCCACCATTGGCGGATCTCCGGCGCCAACGAGTGGGGCGTGCGGGCCGCCCACGCGCTCGGTGACCGGGTGCTGGAGGCGCGCATTCACGCCGCGCAGGCACGCCTGTTCACCCAACTGCATCTGCTCGACCGGGCGGAAACCGCCCTGACCGAAGCGGAGCGCCTGCTGGACACGACCGATGACGCGCACATGCATTCGTCGGTCGGGGAGTTCCGGGGCCGGCTGGCCGAGGCCCAGGGCGACTACGGCGCCGCGGAACAGGCGTTCCGCCGCTGCCTCGCCATCGACGAGCGGCAGCAGTTGCGCAGGGCCGCCGGTATCCACCATCGGATGCTCGCCAACGTGCTGCTGCATCTCGGCCGGCCGCAGGAGGCGCTGCCGCTGCTGGCCACCGCGTTCACGTTGACCGACGACGTGCGCAACGCCGCCCGCGCGCATACCGTGGCGGCCCGCGCCCATCTCGCGCTCGGCGACCTGCCGCAAGCGCGCGCCGCGATCGGACTGGCCCGTCAGATGGTGGCCGAGGCGACGGCGACGCAGTACGGGGTCGAGTTGGCCGACATCGAAGCCGAACTGGCCTGGCGTGGCGGCGACCCCGAGACGGCCCGTGCCCGCTGGGGCTGGATCGCCCAGCTCTACTGGAACACCGGGGATCCCCGCTTCGACCGCTACCTACGCAAGCTCAACGTGCTACCGCCACCACCCCGATAACCCGCCGGCCAAGATGAATTCTGTCCTCGCCTGGGAGACGGCCGAGCGTGGTGAGTCGGACGTACGCCAGCGACGCGAGCACGATCGGATCAAGCGGTTCGTCAGCGTGCAGAATAGTCACCCGGCCACCAGCCCAGACCGCGCACGATGTCTCGTCCACGACCGTTGCCAGGACGCTTGCCTGCGGCCACCGCGCCACCTCCTCGGCCGCCCGCACCGGCCAGCCCTTCGTTGACCACACCGCACGGTCGTCGACGACCACGACACTGGCCGAGGCGAGCTGGGCCAGGCTGGCGGTACGCAGGTCCGCGACCAGATGCCGATGCTCCAGCCCGCCACGCGGCTCGCCGTGGCCGAGGTCGGCGTACCGCTCAATCCGGACCCCGTCGCGCTGAATCGCCACGCCGACCACCGTCGCAGGCATCGCCGGTACCGATAGTGCAGGCGCGACAACGGGACCGAACATCGCCGGGTCCGCTGGTTCCTCCAACCGCAGCAGCCCGTACACCAGTCGTCGCAGGCGACGCGCGCACTCTTCACCATCCGCATCTGGCTCCGCCAACAGGTCCATGACCTGACCGTGGACACCTGCCCCATGCTGATCGATCGCCGTATCGAGCTGGTCCCGGGGTCGTTGATCAACATCCCAGACCGGCGCGGTCTCGGCGAGCAGCGCCGCCGCAGACCCGGGAACCGTCACCGCGCTGCCCCGACCCGCCAGCACCACCGGCTTGTCCAACGCCGCCGCGTACAACGCCAGCGAACCATGATCAGAAATCACCACCGACGCGGCCAACAACGCCGCCTGCCACCCCTCGTGCGGCGTGACCACCTGGACACCGTAAGCGGCAGCCTGCTCCAACCAGGACCTCACCTGCCACGGGCCGTGCGCCGCCCACACCCCCGGATGCAGCACCACGACCACCTGGTACTCATCCACCGGCAACCCGCCCACCAGACGCTCCGGCAAGTCCGGCAACCGACCCAACGCCGAATCCGGCCCGAACGTCGACGCGAGCACCACCAACCGCCTGTCCCGCGCACCAAACGCCGCCCGCAGCTGCCCGCCCCGAAAGCGTGAGCCGCGCATCCGCGCCAGCGCCGGATCCCCCACCACCACCCCACGCGACGCCGCCGGCGCACACACCCGCGCCAAACGCTCCAAATGCGCGGCATGAGGCAAACCAATCGCGGCCGGCACCACCCGGCCTCCCATCACCAGCCGCTCCGGGTTCAAGCCCGACACCACCGCCGTGCCCGGGTAGAACTTCTGATGCCCCGCACCATGCGGCACCAACAGCACCGGCGCGTCAAGATCCACCAGCTGGTCGTTCTCGCTCGCCGCCAACGCCAGATCGAACCTCGAACCCACCGCGTCACGCCACGGCAGGACCGGCGCTCCCAACTCCTCCAACGCCTCGTCCACCCCGGCCGCCAACACCGACCGGGATCCAACGTCACAGGTAAAGAACGTCTGAACACGCCGATCACCGGCCGTCAGCGACAACACATCCCGCAACCGGCCCAACGTCGTCACCGTGCGGACAACCACCAACAACCGGCGACGGACACCAACCGTCGTCCGGGCTCCGGGCTCCGGGCTCCGGGCTCCGGGCTCCGGGCTCCGGGCTCCGGGCTCCGGGCTCCGGGCTCCGGGCTCCGGGCTCCGGGCTCCGGGCTCCGGGCTCCGGGCTCCGGGCTCCGGGCT
>NZ_POTY01000391.1 GCF_003236315.1 Micromonospora craterilacus | reverse complement strand
GGTCAGGTGGGGGGTGGTTGGGTGCGGGCGGCTTCGGCGTCGGCCAGCACCGTCACCACCTCGCGGCCGAAGCGCACGTCGCAGCGGTGGTCCCGGGTGCCGGCGTCGATCTCCGCCAGCAGCTGGTCGATGGCCACTCCGAACGCCGTCGCCGGGCTCCCGTCGCCGGGCGGGACCCTCTCGATGCCGTTGTCGCCGTAGAACACGAACTCCCGGGCCACCGCCTCAGGCGGCGCGTCCAGGGTGAGCGACACCGTGCTGGTGGCGCCGCCGTCGTGGGTGAGCATCAGGTGCACCAGGTCACCGGGGCCGTCCGTGGCCGCCACCTGGGTCACCCGACCGAGCACCGGCAGCAGGATCGCCAGGGCGTGCGGGCCGATGTCCCACAGCGCGCCGTGCTGCCGGCGCCAGGGCGACTGCCCGTACGGGCTGTCGGTCCGGAAGATCGAGGCGAACTGGATCACGTTGGCGGTGTGCCAGCCGCCGGCCGCGGCGGTCGCGGCGACGAAACCGGCCACGTTCGGCTGGAACCGGCCGGTGAAGAAGACCAGCGAGGCCACGCCCGACTGGGCGGCGGCGTCGACCACCCGGTCGGCGTCTGCGACGGTCAGCGCGAGCGGCTTGTCCAGCAGCAGGTGACGGCCGGCGGTGGCGGCCCGGACGGCGATGTCCGCCTGCACGTCCGGCGGGAGCGCGACGGCGACCGCGTCGCACGCCTCGATCAGCGCGTCAACGTCGTCGAACGCGCGCACGCCGTAGCGCGTCGCGAGGGCAGCGGCGCGGTCCGGGTTGCGGCCCCAGACCCCGACCAGGTCCGCCTTCGGGTGCGCGTCGAGCGCCGCCGCGTGCGTCTCCGCCGCCCAGTGACCGGTGCCGAACAACCCGAACCGCAACACGCGCACCTCCGCCGTCGTCGCCTGGCCACGGGTGACCCGCGGCACGGTCCACGCTAGTCCCCCCGGACGGCCACGCCCGCCTCCCCGCCGGCTTTGCCGGCATCGAGAACGGTGGTGGCGGGGTCACCGCGCCCCGACGCCTCGGCCGGTCGCGGCGCCCCCGTCGGGCCCGTCTCGCCACCACCGCCCCGTCGCCGGTGTTCTTACTACGAGGGTTAGTAGAGTGGGCCGGTGATTGCAACAAGCACCGGACGCAACCGGTGACCGCCACCGGGTCGCCGGTCGACGGCCTACTGGCCACCGTCGCCATCGTGCTGTCGCTGCTGGTCGCGGCCTGGGCCCTGGTGGCCGCGTTGCGCCATCGGGCACCGGACCGGGTGCAACTGGTCGGCCTGGGTGTACTGGAGCTGGCGCTGCTCGGGTTGACCGTGCTGGCCGCCCTGGCACTCGGCGGCGGCGAACGGCCGGGTGAGCCGGGGGCGTTCTTCGGCTACCTGGTGACGCTGGTCTGCCTGCCGCCGCTGGCCGCGGTGCTGGCCCGGATGGAGCCGACCCGCTGGGGCTCGGCGATCGTCTGCGCGGTCTGCCTGGTGACGCCGGTGGTCGTGGTCCGGCTCCAGCAGACCTGGGAGGTGCTCGGTGGCTGAGCTGAAGACCGCGCGGTTGACGAGGACCAACGCCGGGCCCGGCCGGCTGCTGATCGCGGTGTACCTGCTCTTCGCGATCGCCGCCACCAGCCGCGCCGGCCTGCAGATCGCGACGAAGTTCGACCAGGCGCCGCTGGCGTACCTGCTCTCCGCGCTCGCCGCGGCGGTCTACATCGTGGCGGCGGTGGGCCTGGCCCGGGCCGGTCACGCGGGCCGCCGGGTCGCCCTCGCCTGCTGCACCGTGGAGCTGGTCGGCGTGGTCGGGGTCGGCGCGTTCAGCCTGGCCCGGCCCGACCTGTTCCCCGACGAGACGGTCTGGTCCGGCTTCGGCAGCGGCTACGGCTACATCCCGCTCGTCCTGCCGATCCTCGGCCTCGCCTGGCTCTGGAAAACCCGGTAAGGAAGGGCCCCTTCTTAACGCCTGGCGTATAGGAAGGGGCCCCTGTTAACACTCGACGGTCAGTCCTTCGGACCGCCGGCGACGTAGATGACCTGGCCGGAGACGAAGGAGGCGCCCTCGCTGGCCAGGAACGAGATGGTGTGCGCCACGTCCTCGGGCCGGCCGACCCGCCGGACCGGGATCTCCGCCTCGGCGTGCCGCTGCATCGCCTCGAAGTCGACCTTCATCCGCGCCGCGGTGGCCGCGGTCATGTCGGTGACGATGAATCCGGGCGCGACCGCGTTGACGGTCACCCCGAAGGGGCCCAGCTCGATGGCGAGGGTCTTGGTGAAGCCCTGCAGGCCGGCCTTGGCCGCGGCGTAGTTCGCCTGGCCCCGGTTGCCCAGCGCCGAGGTGCTGGAAAGGTTGACGATCCGGCCCCACCGGCGCTCGACCATGTGCTGCTGCGCGGCCTGGCTGAACAGGAAGGCACCGCGCAGGTGTACGCCCATGACCGTGTCCCAGTCGGCGTCGGTCATCTTGAACAGCAGGTTGTCCCGGAGCACACCGGCGTTGTTGACCAGCACGGTCGGCGCGCCCATCTCGGCGGCGACCCGCTCGACGGCGGCCTCCACCTGGGCCCGGTCGGCCACGTCCGCGCCGACGCCGAGCGCCCGGCCGCCGGCCGCCGCGATCGCGTCGACGGTCTCCTTCGTCGCCGACTCCTCGATGTCCACCACGGCGACGGCCAGCCCGTCCGCGGCCAACCGCTTGGCGGTGGCCGCCCCGATCCCCCGCGCCGCCCCGGTCACGATGGCGACCCGCTGCCCCTCCGACATGCCTACCTCCCGGTAACTTCGCTCGACCGCTGGAGCCTAACCCACCGCCCACTCGGCACGACTCCCGTCGATGCCCGCCTGACGGCCCGCCAACTGCGGCGGTACGGGGATCGCGGCCACTCGGTACGGTGCCGTCATGCGGAGCATCGAGTGGTCCGACGGCATCTGGCAGCGGCAGCCGGTACGGGCGGTCGAGGAACCGGACGGTGGCCTGAGTGTCGAACCGGGCGCGGGCAGCGACCTGTGGCGGCACACCAGCTACGGCTTCGTACACGACGACGCCCCGGCGCTGCTCGCACCGTTTCCGGTGGACAGCGCGGTGGAGGTGGACTTCCGGCTGGCCTGGGCGGAGCAGTTCGACCAGGCCGGGGTGCTGGTCCGGGTGGACGACCGGAACTGGGTGAAGGCCGGGGTGGAGGTCAGCGACGGCCAACCCCAGGTCGGCGCCGTGGTGACCCGCGAGGTCTCCGACTGGTCGGTCGCCCCGGTCCCGGACTGGGCGGGCCGGGAGGTGACCGTACGGGTCAGCCGGGCCGGTGACGCCCTGACCGTACGCGCCCGGGTGGCCGGCGAGCCGTGGCGACTGGTCCGCCTCGCCCCGCTGGATCCGGACGCCGAAGCCTCCGCCGGCCCGTACTGCTGCTCCCCCAGCCGCGCCGGCCTGACCGTCCACTTCACCGCCTGGCGACAAGGCTCCGCCGACAACGCCCTCCACCCCGAGCCCTAACC
>NZ_POTY01000390.1 GCF_003236315.1 Micromonospora craterilacus | reverse complement strand
GGCCAGCACCACCGGGATCGGGACCACCGGTTCCTCGGGCGCGTCCACCGACCGCTGCGACCCGTCCGGGAACCGCAGGTGGTAACGGTGCCCGTCCCAGACGCCGACCGGGGACTGCGGGTCCCGGCCCACGAAGAACGACCGGTACGCGCTGATCGCCGCCAGCAGCTCCTGTTCCTCCCGCGCCGTCCGCTCCCGGTCAACGGGCCGACGGTCCAGGCCCCGGAGCGCGCCGTCGCGCAACAACGCCAGTCGGGTCGCCGCGAACTGGTAGCCGCGCATCGCCCGCAGACCGGCGTCGCCGGCCACCCGCCGGGCCCAGGCCCGGGCCGCGTGCCGCCGGCCGAGGCTGCTCAGTGCCGCCACCTCCGGTGGCGTGAGCCAGCCGGCCCGGACGTAGTCCGGCAGGATCCGCTCGGTGAGCCGCCCCTCCCAGGCCCGCAGCCACACCGCCAGGCCGACCATGCCGAAGAAGATCGGCACCATCACACCGACGAAGCCGAAGATCGAGATGAACACCTCGCCGGTGGCCTGGGTGAGGGTCGGCAGCAGGTTCCACGCCCCGTGCAGCATCATCGCCAGCAGCAGGCCGGCGATCGGGGCGAACACCCGGACCCGGCGGCTCGCCGTCCGCGCGGCGATGCCGAGGCCGACGCCGGTCATCGCGGTGAACAACGGGTGGGCGAACCCGAACAGCAGGATCCGGACAATGAAGATGGCGATCACCTGCTGGGCCCCGGTGGCCGGGCCGTACTGCTCGGCACCCGAGGCGTACCCGTAGCCGCCCAGGTAGAGGATGTTCTCCACCATCGCGAAGCCGATCGCGGACAGCCCGCAGTACACCAGGCCGTCGGTGATGCCAGACCACTCCCGGCGCCGGAAGACCAGCAGCAGGATCGGGCCGAGCGCCTTGGTCAACTCCTCGATGAACGGCGCGACCAGCACCGCGGTGAGCTCGACCGGCAGCCCCCGGTCCTCGAACCAGTCGGCGGCGGTCTCGTTGACCTTGAGCGACGCCGCCGTGGAGACGAACGCACCCCAGGCGAAGCAGAAGATCAGATACTTCAGTGGCTCGGGTTCGTACCGGTCGAGCCAGAGGAAGCAGGCCACCAGCACCGGAACCGGCAGGATCGCGGCAGCCGCTCCGATCATCAGCGCCTCGGGGCCGAGGCTGGTGCCGAGTTGGAAGAGCATGAAGATCGCACAGGCGGCGATCAGCAGGATCACCCCGGCCAACACCAGGGCCCGCTGCCAGCTCAGCCGACGACGTGACTTTCCGGGTACGTCGGTACCCGTGGATGGTGCTGCGGGCACGGACGGCGACGGCGGCAGGGATCCGCCGGACGGGGTGTCGGCCATGCGGTCAGCGTAGCCATCGCCGGCCCGGCGGGCCGGGCGCATCGGCCGCACCGACGGTCACCAGGCCCAACGCCCGCCACTGGGCCGACGGTCGCCACCGAGGCGGCTCAACCAACCGGCGGCGCGGTGGGCGGCTTCGGCGCCGGCTCCGGCCCGGCCGGTGCGCCCGGCCGGTCCATCTCGCCGAAGGACGTCCGCACCAGCCGGTTCGCCTCCTCCTGACTGATGCCCGAGGCCACCAGCAGATCGCTGGCGGTGGTACGCACCTGGGCGACCACCACACTGCCGGAGAACCCCACCCCCTCGGCGTACGCCCGGCCCGCCTCGCTGACCGCGCGCAGCGACCGCTCCCGGGCCTGCTCGGGCTCCTCGCCGTGGGCGAACTCCTTCTTCAACAGGCGTACCGACTCGGCGAGGTGGGCCACCGCGTCCGGCATCGGCTCCGGGATCGGCTCCTCGTCCTCGATCAGGGTCACCGCGCGCCGGATCAACGTGCCGCTGTTGCGCATCGCCCGGTCGATCGGGTCGGCCGCCTCCGCGTAGTGCGTGAGTTCGCTGCGCCGGTGCCACCGCGCCGGGGAGAGCAGGGTGGTCTCCTTGGCGCCCTCGATCGCCTCGGTGAGGGTGGTCAACTCCTCCTTGTTGTCCCGCAGCCGGTCCAGCGCTGTCTGGATCTTCTCCCGGTCCCCTTCGCGCAGCCCGTCGGCGGTGACGTCGAGCTGCGCGGCGAGCAGGTCCAGGGCCGGTCGGGCCGCCCGGTTGAGCACCCGCAGCGGGTTGAGCGGCAGCAGGACCGCGGTGACCAGCAACGCGATGCCGCCACCGACGAGCGCGTCGATGAACCGGGGTAACTCCAGGTTCTTGACCGACGGGCTGAGGGTCACGATCAGCACCGCCGTCGCCGCCGCCTGGATGACGATGGCGACGCTGCCGCCGGCGAAGATGGTCAGCAGGATGGCGGCGGTCACGACCAGCCCGAGCTGCCACGGTCCGGCACCCAGGAAGTAGACCAGCAGGTCCCCCACGCCCACCCCGACCGCCACCCCGATGATCAGCTCGGCGGTCCGGCGGAACCGTTGGCCCACCGAGACGGCGAGCGTGCCGACAGCGGAGATCGGGGCGAAGACCGGCTGCGGGTTGCCCAGCAGGTCGTGTGAGGCGAACCAGGAAAGCCCGGCCGCAAGGCCCGCCTGCACGGCCAGGCCGATTGACATCCGTACCCGGTGCAGACGCTCGTGCAGGGTGGCCTTGCTCCGATGGTGCAGCTGCGCCACCGTGTCGGCGATCCGCGCCGTGTCCACGTCAGACAGGCGTTCGCGCTTGCGGTCGCGTCTCAGCAGCGGAATTCGTCGGTCCGCCATACCCGCGACTACCCGCAGCACGCCCGGACATTCCTCGCCGAATTGGCGCACCCTCCCGTCCGGTCACGGTTCGCCCGTACGAGGACATTCCCGGCCCGGCCGGCTGACGTCGGCTTGGGCAGGCCGACCGGCGCGCGCTCGTCCCGGGCAGGGCAGATGGGGCAGGCCGGCCGGTGCGCGCTCGTCCCGGGTAGGGCAGACTCGGCCGGGTGGCGGGGCTGATCGAACGGTGGCGAACGTCCGCCCGGTACGCCGGGGCGACCGACCCGGCGGCGGTGGACGCCGCCGGCAACGAGCTGGTCGAGCGATGGCGGGAGCCGCACCGGCACTACCACACGATCGAGCACCTGACCGCCGTGCTCGACGTGGTCGACCGGTACGCGTCAACGGCGTCGCGGCCGGACCTGGTCCGCCTCGCCGCCTGGTGCCACGACGCGGTGTACGACCCGCGGGCACCGGGCGACCGGAACGAACGGGACAGCGCGGCGCTCGCCGGCACGCTGCTCGCCCGGGCCGGGCTGCCCGCCGCCGAGGTGGCCGAGGTGCGCCGGCTGATCCTGCTCACCGCCGGGCACCTGGTGGATCCGGCGGACACCGACGGCGCCCTGCTCTGCGACGCCGACCTCGCCATCCTGGCCGCGCCACCCCCCGGCTACGACCGGTACGCCGCCGCGATCCGCCGCGAATACGCCCACGTACCCCCAACGGACTACCGAGCCGGCCGCACCCAGGTCCTCTCCGCCCTGCTAGCCCTACCCGCGCTCTTCCAAATC
>NZ_POTY01000038.1 GCF_003236315.1 Micromonospora craterilacus | reverse complement strand
GGGGAGGCGCGGAGGGTGGGTCGGTGTCCGCCGCTCGGGTCCGGCCACGGCACGGGCCGGCCCATGACGACCACGGGGGACCCTCAGTCGCGCAGCGGGGCGGTGTCGGCGGGCACGGCGGTGGTGACCCGCGAGGTACGGCGGGCCGACCGGGCGCTGGACAGCACCACCACGGCGACGCCGGCCAGCAGCAGGGCCAGGCCGGGCACGGTCACCGGGTCGGGCAGCTGACCCAGCCACGCCCAGCCGAGCAGAGCCGCCCCGGGGGCCTCGAGCAGGATCAGCACGCTGATCGTGGTGGCCGAGATCCGCCGCAGCGCGTAGTTGAACATCGAGTGGCCGAGCAGCTGGGCGCCGCCCACCAGGGCCAGTACGGCCAGCCAGGTCCCGGTGTCGAAGCCGCCCAGCGGCACCTGGCCGACCAGGCAGACCACCAGCAGGATCAGCGCGCACACGCCGTAGCAGATCGTGGTGTAGGTGGCGGTGCTGACCGTGGCCCGGGCCCGCTCGCCCAGCGCGGTGTAGACCGCCGCGAACATGCCCCCGGCCACCGCCAGCAGGTCGCCGACGAAGGCTTCACCGGACAGTTTGAAGTCGGCGCCGGTCGCCAGCACCGCACCGACGACCGCGAGGCCGATGCCGGCCCACATGCCCAGCGGCAGCCGGCGACCCTGGGCCCGGGCGATCAGTCCCTGCCAGACCGGCTGGGTGGCGACCAGCGCCGTCGCGGCGGCCACCGAGGTGAGCTTCGCGCTCGGCATCCAGGTGGCGAAGTGCGCTGCCAGGGCCACCCCGGACAGTACACAGAACACGCCGTCCCGCCGCCCGGTGCCGGTGGTCAGCGATCGGAACTCGGCCCGCCGCCGGGTCAGCGCGAACGGGCTCAGCACGGCCACCGAGAGCAGGTTGCGCCAGAACGCGATGGCCAGGGCAGGCGCGGCGGCGAACGCGATCAGCGGCGCGGACGAGGACACGGCGACGACGGCGAGGGCCAGTGCGCCGGTGGTCAACAGATCCGGCGGCGGGCGGTGGGCTTCAGGTGGCACGAGATGCAATCCTCACACGCCACCGGCCACCACCTACCGTCAGCGTTCGGTTACGATCACGCACGTCCCGTCGGGACCCCTCACCTCGCGCCGGAGGCGCATTCCCATGCCCAGGTTCCAGGCGGTGCTGTTCGACTTCTTCGGCACGCTGACCCGTCCGGTGCAGCGTGGCGCCGGTCACCGCACTACCGCCGAGCTGCTCGGCTGCCCGCCGGACACCTTCATCGAGGTGCTCGACCGCAGCTTCTACGAGCGCGCCAGCGGGCGCTACGGCAGCGCCGAGGCCAGCCTGCGGTGGGTGTGCGAGCAGGCGGGCGTACGTCCGTCGGAGGACGCCCTGCGCGCGGCGGTGGCCGCCCGGCACCGGGCCGTACGGGCGGACACCCGGCTGCGGGACGACGCGGTGCCGACCCTGCGGGCGCTGCGGAAGCGCGGCCTGCGGACCGGCGTGATCAGCGACTGCACGCACGAGCTGCCGGTGTTCCTGCCGGAGCTGGCCGTGGCCCCACTGCTCGACGTCCGGATCTTCTCCATCCAGTTGGGCTGCTGCAAGCCGGACACCGCGCTGTACCTGGCCGCCTGCGCACGGTTGGGCCTGCACCCGCAGGACTGCCTCTACGTCGGCGACGGCGGCAGCCAGGAGCTGACCGGTGCGCAGCGCGCCGGGATGAGCGCCGTCCGGCTGGCCGCGCCCGACCTCGCCGACCACCTGGTCTTCAACGTCGACACCGGGTGGGCCGGCCGGAGGTTGAGCACGCTCGGTGAGGTGCTCGACGTGGTCGAGACAGCGACCGACCCGGTTGGCGCGCGGTGGTGAGGCGGGTACCCGCAGCGGCGGGCGTCAGCGGCGCCGGACGCGGTGCAGCCGGAACGGCTTGCGGGTCACCCGGATCACCGGCGCCGGCCGGGGCGGCTCCGCGAGCGAGTCGGCGGGCAGGTCCCCGCCCTGCACCGGCTCGCCGCCAGCGGCCAGCCGGACCAGCGCGCACCCGTCGGCGGCCCAGCGGGCCACCAGGTCGGCGGTGGGGCCCGGTGCGTTCAGCCGCTTGGCCCCGACCAGCGGGGCCAGCGTGTCCCACTCGTCGGTGCCCGGGGCCACCCGGGTCACCCGCGCCGGCCAGGTGACGATCCGGCCACCGTGGTCACCGCGGAGCGTCACCTGCGCCTCGTCGGCCTCGGCCAGGCCCGGCGCGGCCTGCTCCCCGGGGCCGCTGACCACGAACAGGGCACCTTCCAGTGGCACGCACCACAGGGCGAGCGACGGGCCACCGGCCACCGCGACCCAGGCCACCGAGGCCTTCTTCATCGCCTCGTCGACCAGTGGGGTGCTGTGCTCCGCTGCGTCGGTCACCACCGCATCCTCTCGTACCCGGCCCGGTCGCGCGCCGGCCGATCAGTCGGTCAGCCGACGAACGGCGGGACCAGAATCTCTCCCCGCGCCACCGGCATCACCTGACCGGCGACGCTGGCGCCCACCGGCGTACCACCGGACGCGGTCACCGTGCAGGCCAGCGATGACGGCCGGCCGATCTCGGCACCCTGCTTGACGGTGTACGACGATCGTCCCTCACCCGGCAGCAGGCCGCTGGCGACCAGCCACACCCCGAGCCCGAGCGCGGCGGATCCGGTCGCCGGGTCCTCGGGTACGCCGAGGCCGGGGACGAAGACCCGGGCGTGCGCGGTTTGCGTGGCGGCGTTCCAGGAGAAGACGCTGACATGCTCGATCCCGTACCGCCGGGCCGCCACCGAGTCCACCTGAGCCCTCGCCAGGGCGTCCGGGCGCACCGGCAGGAACGGGAACTCCAGGCCACAGCCGGCCACCCGGGGCGGCGGCCCCACATGGTCCTCGGCGGTCAGTCCGACCATCTCCAGCAATGGCTCCAGGTCGAGTTCGGGACCGAGCGTGGGGGTGCCACCGGTGAGCGTGGCCCCGCCCTCGGTCACCTCGATCGGCAGCACCCCGGCCCCACACTCCTGGGTGACCTGCCCCGCAGCGAACAGGCCCCGCCGGCTGGCGGTCACCGCCGCGCCGACGCTGGGATGGCCGGCGAACGGCAACTCCTCGACCGGGGTGAAGATCCGGGCCCGGTAGGTGGCGCCGACCTGGGTCGCGGGCAGCACGAAAATCGTCTCCGAGAGGTTGAACTCCCGGGCCAGCGCCTGCATCTGCTCCGTGGCCAGCCCTTCGGCGCCGAACACCACCGCGAGCGGGTTCCCCGCGTACGGACGGTCGGTGAAGACGTCCACGATCTCGTAAGCCAAGGTCGACATGTTGATAAACAGTAGGCCCTCAGGGCGGGTGCCGAAGTCACAGCCCGGCCGGGAGTTCGCCGGACGCCCTAGGCTGATGCCCGTGAGCACGCCGACCCGGGTGTACATCGCCCGCCTCGCCGGAGTCGCCGTCTTCGACCCCAACGGCGACCAGGTGGGCCGGGTACGCGACGCCGTGGCCCGAGTGCGGCCGACCCAACGGCCGCCTGAGGTGGTGGGCCTGGTCGCCGAGATGCCGATGCGCCGGCGGATCTTCCTCTCCATCAACCGGATCACCTCGATCGACGCCGACGCGATCGTGCTGGGCAGCGGCACGCTGAACCTGCGCCGGTTCGAGAAGCGCCCGAACGAGCTGCTGGTGCTCCAGGAGCTGCTGGACCGCCGGGTGCAGGTCGAACCGGACGGCCGGGCGGCGACGGTGGTGGACGTGGCGATGGAGTGCAGCCGGGGCGGCGAGTGGTCGCTCACCCGGGTCGCGGTACGCGAACAGACCGGCCGGCTCGCCCGCCGCGGCAACCTGCACCAGGTCGAGTGGGACAAGGTACGCGGGCTCAGTGGCGTCGCCGACGCCCGTGGCACCGCCAACCTGCTGGCCGTACTGGAGGACATGCGCCCGGCCGACCTGGCCAACGCCTTGCAGGATCTTCCCGACGCCCGGCGCATCGAGGTCGCCGCGGCCCTGGACGACGAGCGGCTCGCCGACGTGCTCAGCGAACTGCCCGAGCACGACCAGGTCGAGATCCTCGCCGCGCTGGGCCGCGAGCGGGCCGCCGACATCCTGGAGGAGATGGACCCGGACGACGCCGCCGACCTGCTCGGCGAGCTGTCCCCGCCGGAACAGGACGTACTGCTCGACCTGATGGAACCGGACGAGGCCGACTCGGTGCGGCAACTGCTGAAGTACACGCCGGGCACCGCCGGCAGCGTGATGACCTCCGAACCGGTCATCCTGCCGCCGGACGCCACCGTGGCGGAGGCGCTGGCGCGGATCCGCGAGGAGCAGCTCTCCCCGGCGGTGGCCGCGCAGGTGTTCGTGACCCGCGCGCCGATGACCACTCCCACCGGCCGCTACCTCGGCATGGTGCACTTCCAGCGGCTGCTCCGCGAGCCCCCGGCCGACCTGCTCGGTGGGGTGGTGGTCAACGACATCGACCCGCTGCGCCCGACCACCCCACTGCCGGAGATCACCCGCCGGATGGCGACCTACGATCTGGTGGCCATGCCGGTGATCGACCGGAACAACCGGCTGGTGGGCGCGGTCACCGTCGACGACGTGCTGGACCATTCGCTGCCCCGGGACTGGCGGGACCGCGACGCGGTGACGAGCCCCGCCCCGGGCTCGGTGGCGAGCACGCCGGCCCCCGACGCGGCGACGGAGAGTACGCATGACTGAGCAGCGACGGGGCGAGCGGCTGGACCTGCCGCGGGAGCCGCGTGGGGTGCGGCTCCCCCGGGTCGACCAGGAGACCTTCGGCCGGTGGGCCGAGGGAATCGCGCGCGGCATGGGCACGGCGCTCTTCATCGTCTACATGACCCTGGTCCTGGCGCTCTGGTTCGTCTGGAACACCCTGGTGCCGGCGAGCCTGCGCTTCGACCCGTACACCTTCACCTTCCTCACCCTGATCCTGTCCATCCAGGCGTCGTACGCGGCACCACTGATCCTGCTGGCACAGAACCGCCAGTCGGACCGGGATCGGGTGGCCCTTGAGGAGGACCGGCGGCGGGCGACCATGCAGAAGGCCGAGACGGAGTACCTGGCCCGGGAGATCGCGGCGCTGCGGATCGCGCTCGGCGAGGTGGCGACCCGGGACTTCGTCCGCTCGGAGCTGTCCCGGCTGGCCGAGGAGCTGGACGAGGCGGCCCAACGGCGGCAGCGGCTGGAGCGCCGGCAACGGGAGGGAGCCGCCCCCGGCACGACCGACGGTCCCGCGCTCGACGAACCCCGCGACGAGGTGGACGGCGATCGCACCCGGTGAGGGACGCCGCCACGCTGGTGCCGCCGTCAGCCGGAGAGCTGATCGACTCGCTCACAACCATTGCCGCTGGCGCAGGTGGCGGATCGCGACCGACGTAGCATTGCGGGCATGTCAGCTCCCGTCAGCACCGTCAACGACGCAGTCCAGGCCGCCCTGGCCACCGTCAACGACCCGGAGATCCGCCGGCCGATCACCGAACTCGGCATGGTGCGCTCCGCCGAGGTCGGCGAGGACGGTGTGGTCCGGGTCGAACTGCTGCTCACCGTGGCCGGCTGCCCGCTGAAGGACAAGCTGCGGTCGGACATCACCGCCGCCGTGGGCGCGGTGCGCGGGGTCACCGGCGTGGAGATCGAGTTCGGCGTGATGAGCACCGAGCAGCGCCAGGGACTCCAGGCCAAGCTGCGCGGTGGCGGCGCGACCGCGGAGCCGGTCATCCCGTTCGCCCAGCCCGGCTCCCGCACCCGGGTGTACGCGGTGGCCAGCGGCAAGGGCGGGGTGGGCAAGTCCAGCGTGACGGTGAACCTGGCTGCGGCGCTGGCCGCCCGGGGCCTCTCCGTCGGCGTGGTGGACGCGGACATCTACGGACACTCGGTGCCCCGGATGCTCGGCGCGGACGGTCGTCCCACCCGGGTCGAAGACATGATCATGCCGCCGCAGGCGCACGGCGTGAAGGTCATCTCGATCGGCATGTTCACCGCCGGCAACGCCGCCGTGGTCTGGCGCGGCCCGATGCTGCACCGCGCATTGCAGCAGTTCCTCGCCGACGTCTACTGGGGCGACCTCGACGTCCTCCTGCTCGACCTGCCGCCGGGCACCGGCGACGTGGCCATCTCCCTGGCCCAGCTGCTGCCCAACGCCGAGATCCTGGTGGTCACCACGCCCCAGGCCGCCGCCGCCGAGGTGGCCGAGCGGGCCGGCGCGATCGCCCTGCAGACCCACCAGCGGGTGGTCGGCGTGATCGAGAACATGTCCTGGCTGGAGCTGCCGGACGGTTCCCGGATGGAGATCTTCGGGGCCGGCGGTGGCCAGACCGTCGCCGACTCGCTGACGCAGACCATCGGCGCACAGGTGCCGCTGCTGGGTCAGGTGCCGCTCGACACCCGGGTCCGCGAGGCGGGCGACGAGGGGAACCCGATCGTGCTCGCCGCGCCGGACTCGCCGGCGGCGAAGGCCCTGGGCCAGGTCGCCGACCGGCTCGCGCTGCGCCGTGAGTCGCTGCTCGGCAAGCCGTTGGGCCTCAAGCCGTCCGGCCGCTAGGGCCGGTGTCACCGAGGTGTCGGGCCGAGGCCCTGAACTGCCTCAGGTGATCTCATCGTAGTTGGCGGCGCGGGGAGCCGGTGCCGGGGTGGCGGTGCCACCGCCGGTCGAGGAGGAGCGGGGCGTGCGGGGATCCGCCGCCGTGGCCACCTCCTTGAGATCGTTCTGCACGTTGCTGACGTCCGCGCGCAGGTTGTCGTAGACGCCCTGCAACGGCTTCCGGATCGCCTGCTCGTCCTCCTCGCTGAGCAGGTGCTTGCGGATGAACGCCTTGGGGTGCAGATCCTCCAGCTGGATGTCGGTGCCCAGCTCCTTGCTCAGGTCGGTGGTGGCGTTGCGGGCCATGTTGCGCAGGTTGCGCACCATCCGCAGCCCGTCACTGATCACCACGGGCAGCCGGTCGCCGAAGATCAGCAGCGCCAACAGCAGCAGCGCGCCGACCTCCCACATGTTCAGGTTCTCGAACACCTAGGCCTCCTCCTGGCTACCGCAGCCAGAGTACGCACGTCAGGGGCCTCGCCAGAAGAGGTGAGAGGTCACTTCGCATCCGCGGCGAGGGTCACCGAGGCGTTCTGCCGGTCGGATCCCCGGCGGTACTCGACGGTCACCACCGAGCCGGGCGCGTACTTGCGGACCAGGGCGATCAGGTCGGTCGGCTCGGTCATCGGGCGACCGTTGAGCTTCAGGATCACGTCACCGGCCTTGAGCCCCGCGCCGGCGGCCGGGCCGGCCGGCTCGACCGCCGCGAGGCGCACCCCGGAGCCGCCGCTACCCGAGCCGGGTCCGCCCACCTGGGCACCGATCACCGTCCGGCGGGCCTTGCCGGTGCCGATGATGTCCTGGGTGATCCGCTTGGCCTGGTTGATCGGGATAGCGAAGGCGAGGCCGATGTTGCCGGCCTCCTGGCCGTCCGCGACCAGCGACTTGATCGTGGAGTTGACGCCGATCACCCGCCCCGCCGCGTCGACCAGTGGCCCGCCTGAGTTGCCGTGGTTGACCGCGGCGTCGGTCTGGATCGCCGCGTAGTAGCGGATCGGTCCGCCCGGTTCGCCCGCATGCATCGTCCGGTCCAGGGCGCTGACGATGCCTGCGGTGACGGTGTTCGCCAGCGACAGCGGCGAACCGATGGCCAGCACCGGGTCGCCCACGGCCAGCGCGTCGGAGTCGCCGAACTCGACCGGACGCAGGCCGGTGCGGGAGACTTTGATCACAGCGATGTCGGACTCCGGGTCCTGGCCGACCAGCGTGGCCGAGGCCGAACTCCCGTCGTTGAAGATCACCGACGCCTTGCCGGTGCCGCCGGCTACCACGTGGTCGTTCGTGATCACATGCCCGTCGGCGCTGGCGATGAAGCCGGAACCCTCGCTGGTGCCGCCCACCCCGGCCACCCGGACGGTGACCACGCTGGGCAAAACGCGCTCCGCGACCCCGGCCAGCGACTCCGGCGGGCGCTGCGCGAGCGTGGGGGCCGACCCCGGCGCGGCGCCGAGCACCGTCCCGGCCGCGCCGCCACGGACGGCGAAGGCGTACCCGAGTGCGCCGCCGAGCGTGCCGGCGAGCAGCGCGGCGACCAGCGGGATGAGCATCAACTGGTGCAGCTTCGGCCGGCCGGGTGCGTCCGGATCGGTGACCGGTTCCGGCTCGGTGCCCGGAACCGGCGCCGCCGGTATCACCACCGCCGTCGGAGCGTTCGGATCCCGCCACGGGTCGGCGAGCGCGTCGGACCACCACGGCGAAGCGGTCACGTGGCCGCCCTCCCCCGGTGTCGCCGGCGGCTGTCCGGGCCCCGGCTGTCCCGCCGGTGCGCCGCCCGCGCCGGGCTGGCGCCAGTCCCAGCCGTCGGTCACTCGGTGCCTCCCAGTCCGTCCCCGGTATCCACGATCCGCGATCAAGCGCCGCCCCGGTGCGGTCGACCGGATACCGCCTCCAGGATTGCACGGATGTGCCGCGTGGGGTCAGCGGTTGTCACTGCGGGTGGACGCGCGGCTGCGCCCGTGGCGGGCCGCCTCTAGAGTCACAGTGCCCACCCGCCCTGCGCTTCATGCTCGCCGCCCGGAGGTGTCCCATCGCCACGGTCGCCGGTTCCGGCAGTTCGACGAACCCGGCTCTGCACTTCGCCGAGTCGTACGTCACGGAGGATCTCGTGCTGCGGACCGCGCGCAGCCTCGCCCACGAGGTCGGTCTCGACGCGGTCACCCCGGGTGCCGGCGCGGCGTTGCGCCTGCTCGCCGCCGCCGGCAACGCCCGTGCGGTGGTCGAGATCGGCACCGGCACCGGGGTCAGCGGCGTGTGGCTGCTGCGTGGCATGCGCGCCGACGGGGTGCTCACCACCATCGACGTCGAGGTGGAGCACCAGCGGATCGCGCGGCGCATCTTCGCCGAGGCCGGCTTCGTCGCGGGCCGTACGCGGATCATCACCGGCCGGGCGCTGGACGTGCTCCCCCGGCTCGCGGACGGCGCGTACGACCTGGTCTTCGTCGACGCCGAGGCGACCGGCTTCACCGCCTGCGTGGACGCCGCGCTGCGGCTGCTGCGTCCGGGAGGTGTGCTGGTGCTCAACGGCGCGCTCGCCGGGGGCCGGATCGGTGACCCGGCGGCCCGCGACGCGGAGACCGTGACGGTACGCGAGACGGTGAAGGCCGTCCGCGAGTCGGAGCACTGGATCCCGGCGGTGCTGCCGGTCGGGCACGGGCTGCTCGCCGCGATCAGGTGCTGATCCGGCCGCAGCCCGGCCGAGCGTCGCCCGACGGATTCCGCCGGCACCGGCCGGCGGTCCCGGTCGAGGTCAGGACAGCGTGGCCAGCCAGCGCAGCAGCCCGCGTACGCCCCAACCGGTCGCGCCCCGGGTCAGCTCCGCGTCGTCGCGCTCGCACCAGGAGGGCGCGGACATGTCGATGTGCAGCCAGCGCTCCCGCAGGTCGCCGGTGAACTCCCGCAGGTAGAGCGCGGCCAGCACGGAACCGGCGCCCTGCGTCGGGGCGCTGTGCAGGTCGGCCAGGTCGCTGCCGAGGTGCTCCACGTAGTCGGCGGCCAGCGGCATCCGCCAGGCGGCCTCGCCGGCCGCGTCGATGGCGGCCAGCAGGTCCTCGGCGAGCTGGTCGTTGTCGCTGTAGAGGGCACCGGTGCGGGTGCCGAGCGCGACCGCGTTCGCGCCGGTCAGGGTGGCCAGGTCGAGCAGCAGGTCCGGCTTGAGTTCCTGCACGGCGTACGCCAGCGCGTCGGCGAGGACCAGCCGCCCCTCGGCGTCGGAGTTGGTCGTCTCGCTGGTCAGCCCGCCGTAGTGCCGGACGATGTCGCCCGGCCGGAACGCGGCGCCGCTGACCATGTTCTCGGCCAGCGGGGCGAGCGTGGTGATCCGGACCGGCAGCCGCAGCGCCGCCGCGCCGAGCGTCGCCGCGACGACGGCCGCCGCCCCGGCCATGTCCTTGCGCATCAGCTTCATCGCCGGCACCGGCTTGATCGAGATGCCGCCGGTGTCGAAGGTGATGCCCTTGCCGACCAGCACCACGTGGGTGCGGGCGTCGGCCGGTTGCCAGTCCAGCTCGACCAGGCGTGGGCCGCTGGCCGAGCCGCCGCCGACGGCGAGGATCCCGCCGAATCCCTCGGCCGCCAGTTGCTCCGGCTCGCGCACCCGCAGCCGGAGTCCGGGCAGGTCGGTGGCGGCCTCGGCGATCTGGTCGGCGAACCATTGCGGGTTCTTGACCGAGGAGGGGGTGTTGGTGAGGTCGCGGGCCAGCCGGGTCATCCGGGCGGTCGTCCGCGCCAGTTCCACGGCCGGCTCGTACGCCTCCGGGTCGGTGACCGCCAGGTCGACGCCGGTCAGCGCGGGAGCGTCGGCGTCGGCGCCCAGCCGGAACCGGTACGAGCCGAGCAGCAGTCCCTCGACCAGCCCCCGGACCGCCTCCGGTGACACCCCGGCCGGCAGCGCGAGTGTGACGTGCGTCTCATCTCGGGCCGCCCGCACCACCGCCGCGCCGACCGTCCGCCAGGCCGCCTCGTCGCCCTCGCCGACGCCGAGCAGCAGCAGCCGGGCGGGGGTGCGCCCCGGTCGCAGTTGGGCACGGACCTCGCCGGCCCGGCCGGCGAACCGCGCCATCGGGGCCAGCGCGGCCGCCTCCTCGGCGACCCCGTCGGGCAACGCCACCGCGGTCGGCACCGGCGCCGCCGGCGCGTCGTCGGCAGCTCCGGGTCGGACGGGCAGGGCCACGGTGTCGAGCCGGTCCGGCTCGGCGGTCAGACGGATGGCGAGCACGCGGAGCCGTACCTCCTGAGAGAAGCGCGGGGGCGGACGCCCCCGCGAATGGTGCGCTCGGGGCGTTTGGCCCCGGAAGATGATGTGAAGGCCCTGAGCCACCGGCGGGAGCCGGTGGCTCAGGGCACGGGCGCGCCTGCTGGAGGCCCGCCCCGGACGAACCGTTCCGCGGCGGCGAGCGTCGCCGACGAACCGGCCTTGATCAGCCGGCGGCCGCCTTGAGCGCGTCACCGAGAGCCGTCGCCTCGTCGGGAGTCATCTCGACGACGAGCCGGCCACCGCCCTCCAGCGGGACCCGCATGACGATGCCCCGGCCCTCCTTGGTGACTTCCAGCGGACCGTCGCCCGTCCGCGGCTTCATCGCCGCCATGTTGTCTCCCCTCAGACCTACACCAGGGTCGGTGGGTTGCCCCACAGCCACTTCGCCATGACCACCCGCAACTTGCGCGGGAGTGTCGACCAACGATTTTCCCTGATGAACACCGCCGGACCCAAACCGAAGCAGCATTGATGTAACAGCATCTAGCTTATCCCGAGATGGCCTGTCACAATGTGCGGTCATGCAGGCACGGTCGGCGCTCTTCGACCTGTACGGCGACCACCTCCGGCCCCGGGGTGGTCGTGCACCGGTTGCCGCCCTGGTCAGACTCTTGTCACCCCTCGGGATCGCCCCGCCGGCCGTGCGGACGGCGGTCTCCCGGATGGTGCGCCAGGGCTGGCTCGAACCGGTGAAGCTGACCTCCGGACCGGGATATTCGATCACACCGAAGGCGGCCCGCCGGCTGGACGAGGCCGCCTCCCGGATCTACCGCACCGGCCGGGTCAGCTGGGACGGACGGTTCGACCTGCTGGTGCTGGACGCGCCGAGCGCCCGCCGGGACCGCCAGCGGCTCGCCGCCAACCTGCGCTTCCTCGGCTACGGCACGCTCGACGAGCAGACCTGGGTGGCCACCCGGCCCGCCGAGGACGTCGACGTGCTGCTCGGTGAGGCGGGCGTACGCTTCGAGCGGTTCAGCGCCGCGCACGCCGCCGGCACCCCGGGCGCGATGGGCCTGGTCCGCCGGGCCTGGGACCTGGCCGAGATCGGCCGGGCGTACGAGCAGTTCGTCGCCGACCAGCGTCCGCTGCTGACCGGGGTCACCGCCCGCAGCGGTGACGAGGAGGCGTACGCGGCCCGATTCCGGTTGGTGCACGCGTGGCGTACCTTCCTCTTCCGGGACCCGCAGCTGCCCCCGGCGCTGCTGCCCGAACGCTGGCCCGGCACCGCCGCGGCCGGCTTCTTCGACCGGCACGCGGCCCGGCTCCGGCCAGCCGCGGACCGGTACGTCGAGCAGTGCCTCGACGGTGGTAACCGGATAGTCCAACAGAAGGGCCGCCAGACGTGACCGAGCCGCTGCTCGTCGACCGCACCGACGCCGTCGCCACCCTCACGCTGAACCGCCCGGCGGCGATGAACGCGCTCGACGTGGCGCTCAAGGAAGCGCTCCGGGACACCCTCGCCGAACTGGAGGCCGACCGCACCTGCCGGGCGGTGGTACTCGCCGGGGCCGGCGGGTCGTTCTGTGCGGGTCAGGATCTGCGCGAGCACGTGGCCACCCTCCAGTCGGGCACCGGGAAGCCTCTGGACACCGTTGCGGCGCACTACAACCCGATCGCGGCCCGGCTGGCCAACCTGCCCAAGCCGGTGGTGGCCGCAGTGCGCGGGATGGCCGCCGGGGCGGGTGCCTCACTGGCGTTCCTGGCCGACATCCGCATCGGCGGGCCGTCGACCAGCTTTCTGATGGCGTTCGCCAAGGTCGGGCTCGCCGCCGACACCGGCGCGTCCTGGACGCTGCCCCGGCTGGTCGGCCATGCCAAGGCCGTCGAGCTGCTGATGCTGGCCGAGCCGGTACGTGCCGAGGAGGCGAGCCGGCTGGGCCTGCTCAACCGGATGGTGGCCGACGACGACAGCGTGCTGCCGACCGCCCAGGAACTCGCCGCCCGGCTCGCCGCCGGCCCGACCGTGGCGTACGGCGCGATCAAGCGTCAGCTCTCGGTGGCCGACGCCGGCACCCTGGCCGACGCGCTGGCCGCCGAGGCGCAGGCGCAGGCGATCTGCGGCCGCACCACCGACCACCACGCGGCCACCATGGCCTTCGTCAACAAGCAAAAGCCGGTCTTCGAGGGCCGCTGAGCCGCCGGCGGAGGACGCCGCCGCGGTGGCGGACGGCGCTGCGGTGCCGGCGGGTCAGTCGTCCTCCTCCGGATCCTGGTTCGCCTCGGCACCGAGCACGAAAGCCTGCATGGCCAGCTCGTCGCCGGACGGCGACACGAAGGCGGGCAACTCCCGCGGGCCCAGCTCCTGCACGTACGCCCAGAACAGCCGGACCGCCTCCGCCGGCGAGTCGGCCTCGATCGGCAGATCCAGGCTGACCAGCCAGGACCGGCGTTGCGGCGGCGGGCCGAGCCGGTCGACCAGCTCACGGAACGCCGCTGGGTCGAGCGCGGTCACCGGCCCGCCGAGGGCCAGCGCGTCGGCCGGCACCGGCTCGTCGAAGGCCCGCCGGGTGTACGCCACCACCAGCGCGTCGGGACCCCGGTCGGACTGCGGGTCGTCCGGATCCTCTGGGCGGCGGGTCGTCGGCGCGGCCACCCGGCCCACCGCCACCAGCCGGGGTGGCTCGTCGGCCAACACCGCGACCTGGTCACCCGGGCGGGGCAGGGCCAGATCGTCCAGCCCGGTCAACTCCAGCGTGTCGTGGTGGACGAGCCGCTCGGCGTCGTACCGGCCGGCGGGCAGGAGCACCGCCCAGGTGCCCGCGCCGTCCGCGTAGCTCGCTCCGTTCACCCGGTGTGCGGTGTCGGTCGTCATGTCCTCATCCCATCACGCCCGCCTCGGACGTCACGACGTGGCAGCCCACGACATGGTCGTCGACCATCCCGGTGGCCTGCATCAGCGCGTATGCCGTGGTCGGGCCGACGAACCGGAAGCCATGCTTCTTGAGCGCCTTGGCCATCGCCGTGGAGACGTCGGTCAGCGCGGGCACCGCCGCGTAGGTTGCCGGCCGGGCCCGGCCGGGTGCCGGAGCGAAGGACCAGAGCAGCTCCGACAGCCCCGCCGGCAGCTCCAGCGCGGCGCGGGCGTTCGCGATCGCCGCCTCGATCTTGGCGCGGTTACGGACGATGCCCGCGTCGGCGAGCAGCCGATCCACCTCGGCCTCGCCGTAGCCGGCCACGGTCGCGATCCGGAAGTCGTCGAAGGCCAGCCGGAACGCCGGCCGTTTGCGCAGGATGGTCAGCCAGGACAGCCCGGACTGGAACGCCTCCAGCGTCATCCGCTCGTAGAGGGCGTCGTCGCCGCGCAGCGGGCGACCCCACTCGGTGTCGTGATAGACCGCGTAGTCGGGGGTGCTCGCCCCCCAGCCGCAGCGGGCCAGCCCGTCGGCACCGATCACCAGTTCAGTCACGCCGTCCAGGCTAGGCGAGCCCTCCGACAGCCCCCGCCGCTGGTCAGGGCAGGCGGCCCTGCTCGACCTGGCGGGCGAACCGCCGCAACGCCTGGGTGAGGCTGAGCTTCGAGCCCGGCCAGAGCACCGGCCAGGCCACCCGGCCGGCCGCCCCGCCGGGCAGGTGGAACCACTCGTGCCAGACCACCTGGCTACGGCCGCTCTCCAGCTGGGTGCAGCGCAGCACGCCCGGGCCGCGCAGCAGCGTGCCGCAGTGCACCACGCCGATCTCGTACGGCGCGTCCACCCGGACCACCCGCATCTTGTCGCGCAGCACGGCCGGGCCGAGCGTGGTGACGGACTCGACCAGGCTGCCCTCGCCACCGTCGCCCTCGACCACCCGCACGGTGGTGAACGGGATCCAGTCGGACTGCCGCTCCCAGGCCAGCAGGGCGGCGAAGACCTTCTCCGCAGGCGCGTTGACGATCACGGTAGCGGTGACCTCACCGGCACCGGGCTGGGCCGCCTCGCGAAGATCGTCCGGGGCGCCCGGGTCGCTCACGCCGACTCCGAACGGACCGCGGGATGGTGCGGCTCGGCCTCCGGTGCCCCGGTGGCGACCGACTCCCCCGCCCCGCGTTCCCCGTCGGCGGTCAACGGCTGGTCGGCCTGCGCCCGGCCGTTCTCCTCGGCCGGAGCGCCGTGCGCCGTCCCGACGTCCTCGGCCGGCGTGCCGTCCGCTTCCGCCGTGCTGGCGTCCTCGGCGGGCGGGCCGCCGGCCGCTGCGGCGGTGGCCGGGCCGGAGGACTGCTCGCGGGCCTGCCGCAGGGCGTCGGCCTCGACCGTCCGCCCCTCCCGCAGCGCGGCCACCTCGGCCTCCAGCACGCCGATCAGCTCCGTCTTGTAGCCGATGTCGTACGCCGCCCGGCGCATCGCCTGGTCGACCTGGGCCATCCGGTATCCGCGCAGCGCGGTGTCGAAGCGGACCTCGCCCACGTCCGACTCACGGAGCGGCCGTTCACCGGGCAGCGGCACCGCCCGCCCGTCCGCCTCGGCCGGCACCAGACCGGGATCCCGGCCGGTGACCAGCACCGTCACGCCGAACACCACCGCCGCGACGGTGACCGCCACGACCAGCAGGAGCAGAAGCTGACCCATGCACTGATCGTGGCACGCCGACGCGGGCGGGGCGACCCCACCCGGCGCGGCGTACCGGACGGGGTCCGCGACCTGCGACGGGATAGCGTCACCGGTGGCCGGCGGCGGGATCCCGGCGGCCCAGGGCGACAAAGGAGGCGGCGTGGCCGGGGTGCTGCGGCTCGGTGGACGGACGTTCGGCCCCGACGACCTGGTGGTGATGGCGATCGTCAACCGCACCCCGGACTCGTTCTTCGACCGGGGCGCCACGTTCGCCGCCGACAGCGCCCTGCGGGCGGTGGAGCGCGCGGTGGACGAGGGTGCGGAGATCGTCGACATCGGCGGGGTGAAGGCCGGGCCGGGCGCGGAGGTCGACGCCGCCGAGGAGATCCGCCGTACGGTCGGCACCATCGCCGCAGTCCGGGCCGCCTTTCCGGAGCTGGTCATCTCGATCGACACCTGGCGCGCCGAGGTCGCGGTGGAGGCGGTGGCGGCCGGCGCGGACCTGCTCAACGACACCTGGTCGGGGGCCGATCCGGCGTTGGCCCGGGTCGCCGCGCAGACCGGGGCCGGGCTGGTCTGCTCCCACGCCGGCGGGCTCAGCCCGCGGACCCGGCCGCACCGGGCCGCCTTCGACGACGTGGTGGCCGACGTGCTGACGACGGTGACCGGGCTGGCCGAACGCGCGGTGTCGCTGGGCGTACGCGCCGACGGGATCCTCATCGACCCGGCGCACGACTTCGGCAAGAACACCCGCCACTCGTTGGAGATCACCCGCCGGCTCGGGGAACTGGCTGACACCGGCTGGCCGCTGCTGGTCGCCCTGTCGAACAAGGACTTCATCGGCGAGACGCTGGATCTACCGGTCACCGAGCGGCTGGAGGGCACGCTGGCCGCAACGGCGGTCTCCGCCTGGCTGGGCGCCCGGGTCTTCCGGGCGCATCAGGTACGCCAGACCCGCCGGGTGCTGGACATGGTCGCCTCGATCCAGGGCCACCGCCCGCCCACCGTCACCCGCCGCGGCCTCGCCTGACCCCGCCGGGCCGGCCCGGATCAGGTCCAGCGGAGGATGTTGCGGCGCCAGGCGTAGAGGAGCCCGAGGGCGAGGACGGCCACGAAGATCGCCATCTCAATCACGGTGACCAGCCCGAAGCCGGGCCGGTCGAAGACCACCGCCCACGGGAAGAGGAACACCGCCTCGACGGCGAACAGCACGTAGAGATAGGCGTAGACGTAGTAGCGGATCTGCATCTGCGCCCAGTCGCCCCCGACCGGGTCGATGCCGCACTCGTAGTTGGCGCGCTTGCCGGGCGGGTCGGCCGGGCGGGCCGGACGCAGCACCCGGTTGGCCGAGAAGGCAACGACGAAGAAGAGGACGCTGGCGAGCAGCAGCAGCCCGAGCGTCGCGTACGAGCCCAGGTAACCGGTCACGGTCGGTCAGCCTACCGCCCCCACCGATCCACCGCCGTGTGTCGGGCTCCCGACCAGGGCTGCCGGACCGGCGGTGATCTGGATTACGGCGTGCCGGGCGAAACGTCGCAAGACGCTGTATAAACCCTCACATTCCGATCCCAGTCGACGGACCTCCAGGGAAGGTGCGGGCCTGTTTCGACGTAGGCTCTCGGGTGAGGAAACACAAGCGGGCCGGCGTTCACGGACGGCCGGTACAGCGGCGCGTCAAGGAGGTCTCGTGGCCGGGCAAGGCGAGGTCACCATCCAGTTCAGCCGGCCGCGCCACGGCGCGCAGCGAAGCGAGGTGCGGCCGTGACCAAGCAGATCCGTCAACTGGACCGGGTGGTCATCCGATTCGCCGGAGACTCCGGCGACGGCATGCAGCTGACCGGTGACCGATTCACCTCGGAGACCGCGCAGTTGGGCAACGACATCTCCACGCTGCCCAACTTCCCGGCCGAGATCCGCGCGCCCGCCGGCACCCTGCCGGGCGTGTCGAGCTTTCAGGTGCACTTCGCCGACTACGACATCCTCACCCCCGGCGACGCGCCGAACGTCCTGGTGGCGATGAACCCGGCGGCGCTCAAGGCGAACCTCGTCGACCTGCCCCGCGGGGCCGACATCATCGTCAACACCGACGAGTTCACCAAGCGCAACCTGGCCAAGGTCGGCTATGCGAGCAGCCCGCTCGACGACGACACCCTCGCCGGGTACGCGGTGCACCCGGTGGCGCTGACCTCGATGACGATCGGCGCGCTGGCCGAACTCGACGTGTCCAAGAAGGACGCCGAGCGGGCCAAGAACATGTTCGCCCTGGGCCTGCTCAGCTGGATGTACTCCCGGCCGTACGAGTCGACCCTGCGGTTCCTGGAGCGCAAGTTCGCCAAGCGGCCCGAGCTGGTCGCGGCAAACATCGCCGCCTTCAAGGCCGGCTGGAACTTCGGCGAGACCACCGAGGACTTCGCCGTCCGCTACGAGATCAAGCCGGCGAAGATGCCGGCCGGCACCTACCGCAACATCACCGGCAACGCCGCGCTGTCGCTCGGCATCGTCGCCGCCGGGGTCCGCTCCGGCCTGCCCGTCTTCCTCGGCGCGTACCCGATCACCCCGGCCTCGGACATCCTGCACGAGCTGAGCAAGCACAAGCGGTTCGGCGTCACCACCATGCAGGCCGAGGACGAGATCGCCGCGATCGGCGCGGCGCTGGGCGCGTCGTACGGCGGCGCGCTCGGCGTGACCACCACCAGCGGGCCGGGCGTGGCGCTCAAGAGCGAGACGATCTCCCTCGCGGTGGCGTTGGAGCTGCCGCTGGTCATCGTCGACGTGCAGCGGGCCGGGCCGTCCACCGGCATGCCGACCAAGACCGAGCAGGCCGACCTGAACATGGCGCTGTTCGGCCGGCACGGCGAGGCGCCGGTGGCGGTGATCGCGCCGAAGTCGCCGTCCGACTGCTTCCACGCCGCGCTGGAGGCCGCGCGGATCGCGCTGACCTACCGCACGCCGGTAATCCTGCTGTCGGACAACTACGTCGCCAACGGCTCCGAACCGTGGCTGCTGCCCGACGTGGCGTCCCTGCCGGACCTGCGGGTCGAGTTCGCCACCGCGCCCAACGGCGAGGACGGCACCACCTTCCTGCCGTACCTGCGCGACCCGCAGACCCTGGCCCGGCCGTGGGCCATCCCGGGCACCGCCGGGCTGGAGCACCGCATCGGCGGGCTGGAGAAGGCCGACAAGACCGGCGACATCTCGTACGACCCGGCGAACCACGACTTCATGGTGCGTACCCGGGCCGCCCGGATCGAGGCGATCCCGGTGCCGGACCTCGAGGTGGAGGACCCGGACGGTGACGCCCGGATGCTGGTGCTCGGCTGGGGCTCGACGTACGGGCCGATCGGTGCCGCCTGCCGCGCGCTGCGTCAGCGCGGGCTGCCGGTCGCGCAGGCGCACCTGCGGCACCTCGCGCCCATGCCGGCGAATCTGGGCGCGGTGCTGCGGTCGTACGACCGGGTGGTCATCCCCGAGATGAACCTGGGTCAGCTCGCCCAGGTGATCCGGGGCCGCTACCTGGTCGACGCGATCGCCTACAACCAGGTCCGCGGCCTGCCGTTCACCGCCGCCGAGCTGGAGACGATGCTGGAAGAGGTGCTGAAGAATGTCTGAGCCCATCGCCCTCAAGCTCACCGCCAAGGATTTCAAGTCCGACCAGGAGGTGCGCTGGTGCCCCGGCTGCGGTGACTACGCGATCCTGGCCGCCGTCCAGCAGTTCATGCCGGAGCTGAACATCGCCCGGGAGAACACCGTCTTCGTTTCGGGCATCGGCTGCTCGTCGCGCTTCCCGTACTACATGAACACCTACGGGATGCACTCGATCCACGGCCGCGCCCCGGCGATCGCCACCGGCCTGTCGGTCTCCCGCCCCGACCTGTCGGTGTGGGTGGTCACCGGCGACGGCGACGCGCTCTCGATCGGCGGCAACCACCTGATCCACGCGCTGCGCCGCAACGTCAACCTCAAGATCCTGCTGTTCAACAACCGGATCTACGGCCTGACCAAGGGCCAGTACTCGCCGACCTCCGAGGTCGGCAAGATCACGAAGTCGACGCCGGTCGGCTCGGCCGACGCGCCGTTCAACCCGCTGTCGCTGGCGCTGGGCGCGGAGGCCACCTTCGTCGGCCGGACCATCGACTCCGACCGCAAGCACCTCCAGTCGGTGCTGCGCGCCGCGGCCGAGCACGAGGGCTCGGCGTTCGTGGAGATCTACCAGAACTGCAACATCTTCAACGACGGGGCGTTCGAGCAGCTCAAGGACCCGGGCACCCGGGACGACTACCTGATCCGGCTGGAGCACGGCCAGCCGATCACCTTCGGCAAGGACGGCCAGTACTGCGTCGTACACCCGCCGCGCGGCTTCGGCTTGGAGGTGCGCGAGACTGCGGCCACGCCGGCCGAGGAGATCGTCGTGCACGACGCGACGGTGGCCGACCCGGCGTACGCGTTCGCGCTGTCCCGGCTGCCCGGTTTCGACCTGCGCAACACCCCGATCGGCGTCTTCCGTTCGGTGCGCCGGCCGTCGTACGACAGCGTGGTGCAGGAGCAGCTGGCCGAGGCCAAGGCGAAGGTGACCGAGACGCCCGAGCAGCAGCTCGCCGGCCTGCTGGGCAGTGGGGACACCTGGACCATCAGCTGACCGGCGACTCCGCCGACAGACGTCGCGGGCGGGCCGTTCCGCATCGGAACGGCCCGCCCGCTCGTCGTACCCGGACGGCTGGTGGCGGTCAGACCGCCGCCGGCACCCAGAGTTCGTCGATGGCCCGCTCGGCGGCCGCGAGGCTCTCCTGGTGCAGCGGGATCAGCTCGGCCATGGCGGGGACGGCCGGGGCGAGGGTCAGCTCGGCGGCGATGAAGCGCGGCGCCAAGCCGGTCTGCGAGAGGCCGTGCGGCAGCCAGGGCTCGGCGTGGTCCCAACCCGCGCGCGGGGTGCCCGAGCCGTAGCCACCGCCCCGGGACGCCAGCACGATGAACTCGCGGTCGCCCAGCAGCCCGGCACCGGTCGCCGGGTCGTACGACAGGCCCGGCGCGATCAGCAGGTCAACCCAGGTCTTCACGCTGCTCGGTGCGCCGTAGTTGTAGAGCGGCAGCCCCAGCAGCACCGTGTCGGCCTGCTTCACCTCGGCCACCAGCTGCTCGGTCAGCGCCCAGGAGCGGCGCTGCTCCGGGGTGTGCTGGTCGGCCGGCGTCATCCGCGCCAGGCCCCCCGCCTCGTCGAGGTGCGGCAGCGGCTCCTTGCCGAAGTTCCGGTAGGTGAGAGTGCCGTCCGGGTGTGCGGCGTGCCAGGCAGCCGCGGCGCGGGCGGTGAGCCGCCGGCTGACCGAGTGCTCCCCGCGGATGCTCGTGTCGATGTGCAACAGGTGCGGCATTGGATAACCCTCCACGGATCGTTTGTGTAGCGCCAACTATTTATAGCAGGCCAATATTTCGCCGCGTGGGTAAACTGGGTCACATGCCTGCCGGGCCGGTCGACCAGACGGAGCGCCGCTCCGGGGCGCTGCTCGACCACCTGGCCCGGCGGATGCGGCTCCGGTCGGAGTCGGTGCTGGCACCACTCGGGCTGCGGCCCCGACACCTCGTCGCGCTCACCGTGCTGCGCGAGGCGGGCGGCATGAGTCAGCAGGGGCTCGCCGGCCGCCTTCAGCTCGACGGCACCAACGTCGTGGGGCTGCTCAACGATCTGGAAACGGCCGGCCTGGTCGAGCGGCGACGCTCACCCGAGGACCGCCGTCGGCACGTGGTGAGCCTCACCCAAACCGGCGCAAAACGCCTCAACGAGGCTGAGTGCGCCCTGGCCTCCGTCGAGGACGAGGTGCTCGGCGCGCTCGACCCGGCCGAGCGGGAGACGCTCTACGACCTTCTCCGGCGGGCGACCAGCGAGGTGCCGCCGACGTGCGCCGAGGCAGCCGGGAACGACCCCGACTCCCTCTGCTGACGCCGGTCGGGTGGGCGGTCAGGGCAGGGTGTTCGCCGCGGGGCGGTCGTCGCGGACGTGCACCAGCATGTCGCCGGTCTCGACGACCGCGCCGGCCCGGTCCGCCAGGGTGACCACCTTGCCCCGCCGGACCAACGCGATGACCAGCGTCTCCAGCTCGCGGGGCGACCTGCCGACCTCGTGTCGCTCGGCCGACCGCATGGCCAACGCCATGCCCTGACCCGGGGTGAGCAGATCCTCCACCACGTCGATCAGCGGCGGGGCCGAGGTCGACAGGCCCAGCAACCGGCCGGCGGTCGCCGAGGAGACGATCACGTGGTGCGCGCCGCTCTGCTTGAGCAGCGGGGCGTTCTCCGCCTCCCGGGCGGCGGCGATGATCCGGACCTGTCCGGCGGTGAGCTGCCGTACGGTCAGCGCCACCAGCACCGACGCGTCGTCGCTGTCGGTCGCGATGATCACCGCCTTGGCGGTACGCACATGCGCCTGGTTGAGCACCGAGGAGCGGGTCGCCGAACCCTCGATCGCGACCAGCCCGTTCGAGGTGGCCTGGCGCAGCGCCGGGCCGCTGCGCTCCACCACCACGATCCGGGATTTGTCGAGCCCGTTCTCCAGCAGGGCGGAGACCGCGCTGCGTCCCTTGGTGCCGTAGCCGCAGATGATGACGTGGTCCTTCAATTTTCTCTCCCACCGCTGCAGGCGACGGCCGGTCCGGTACTGCTCGGTCAGGACCTCCAGTGTGGTGCCGACCAGAATGATCAGGAACAGCACCCGGGCCGGGGTGATCAACAGGACGTTGATCAGCCGGGCGCTCTCACTGACCGGGGTGATGTCGCCGTATCCGGTGGTGGAGAGGGTCACGACCGTGTAGTAGAAGCAGTCGAGCAGGCTGAGGCCGTCGTCGTTGACATCGCGGTAGCCGTGCCGGTCGATGTAGACCACCGCCACGGTGGCGAACACCAGCCCCATCGCGGCGGCCAGCCGCAGGCTGAGCGCGCTGAGCGGACCCCGCCGCTGCGCCGGAAAGTGGATCACCGCGAGACCTGCCCCGCCGCCGTAGCCTGCACGCCCACAACATAGCCCCTGAGCGGGGAACCGCACGCCGAGGTTGGCGGCGACCGGGACGGGGACGGCGCACCGGACGGCGGGCGGGCATGATGGGAAGGTCTCCGCAGGACCGGCGAGAGTGAGGCCCGCATGTCGTTGCTGCGACGGGTGATCGGCGCGGTGCTGCGCCGCGAACGCCAGCGGCAGGGCCGCACCCTGCGCGAGGTCGCCCGGGCCGCCGGGGTCTCGGTGCCCTACCTGTCGGAGGTCGAACGCGGGCGCAAGGAGGCATCCTCCGAGGTGCTCGCGGCGATCTGCCGGGCACTCGGCCTCTACCTCTCCGACCTGCTCGAAGAGGTCCGCGACGAGCTGCGCCGGGTCGAGCGGCGGTTGCCGGCCGCTCCCCAGGGCAGCTACGTCCCGGCCACCCGACCCGGCGGCCCAGCGGTCTCGTCCGCCCGGCCCGGCCCGGGCGCGCACCCGGCCGCCCAGCTGGGCGTTACCGGTTTCGGCACCGGTGCGTCCAGGACCGGCTGGCTCGACCGCGCCGGCGGTGACCTGGCCGGTAGCGGCCTCGTCGGCACTCCCGCCGGCGTAGGCGGGCTGGCCGACGGAGGCGGGCTGGCCGACGGAGGCGGGCTGGCCGACGGAGGCGGGCTGGCCGACGGAGGCGGGCTGGCCGACGGAGGCGGGCTGGCCGACGGAGGCGGGCTGGCCGGCGCGAACGGGCTGGCCGGCGGGGCCGGGCACGGCGGCATGGTGGGCGGCCTCCGGGTCTTCGTGTTCGCCGAGGCGGGCGCTGGCCCGATCGGCCACACCGACGCCATCGCCCGGGGTGCGTTGTTCCGCCCGGCCCCGCCCGGGCGGCCGGCCGGCAGCGCCCTACGCCGGGCCAGGGCGCGAATGCGGTCCGCAGCGCTGGGCGCCCGGTGGACGCGTACGCCGGCGCGGCCCCGCCACGACGGCCCGACGGGGCATGACGCACGGCGCGGGCGACGTCCCGCCGGCCGCGCAGTTCCCGGTGCGGTCGTCCGGACCGTCACCCGCTCGTCCCACGCCTCCGCCGCCCGCTAGGGCTGGCGTCGACGTCCTCGGTCGAGCCGAGGCGGAGTCCAGGCGAAACAAGCCGGCCAGGCACTTCGACACCGGCTGTGGCCGGGGCGACTCGGCGGGAGGGCCGGTCGGCGCCGTTCTGCCGTGGGCGGATCTGCCGGGGGCAGAACCGCTGGGGCGCAGCCGCTCGACCGGCGCAGGCTGGACGAGCCGGTCCCCGGGCGGTCGCGTCGCCCGCCGGCGCGTGGAGGGCGGACGAGATGATCACGATGCTGGACGACGGGCAGCGGACCTTCGGCGACCAGGTGTTCGAGCGGCTGCTGCGGGAACGGATCGTCTACCTCGGCAGCGAGGTGACCGACGAGATCGCCAACCGGATCTGTGCGCAGATCCTGCTGCTCGCCGCCGAGGACGCGGAACGGGACATCCAGCTCTACATCAACTCGCCCGGCGGCTCGGTGAGCGCGGGGATGGCGGTCTACGACACGATGCGCTTCGTCCGCAACGACGTGGCGACCCTGGCGCTCGGTCTGGCCGGCTCGATGGGGCAGTTCCTGCTCTGCGCCGGCACGGCCGGCAAGCGGTACGCGCTGCCGCACACCCGGATCCTGATGCACCAGCCCTCCGGCGGGATGGGCGGTACGGCGTCCGACATCACCATCCAGGCGGAGAACATGTTGCACGTCAAGCGGACCATGCAGGAGCTGATCGCAGAACACAGCGGCCGCACCCTAGCGGAGATCCAGCAGGACTGGGACCGAGACCGCTGGTTCACCGCCGAACAAGCCCGCGCCTACGGCCTAATCGACCAGGTAATCACCGCCGCCACCCAACTCCCATAACCCACCCCGTCGATCTTGCACTTCTGGTCGCCTTTTTGCCCGGAGTTATGGCCTTTGCGAGGGCAGGAAGTGCAAGATCGGCGCGCGGTGTGCGGGGCAGCGCGCGGTGTGTGGGTCAGTTCGGTGAGCGGGTGTTGTCGTAGCGGGCTCGGGCGGACTCGACCTCGGCGAGGTGGTCGGTTGCCCAGGCTTCCAGGCCGGCTACCAGGGTGAGCAAGCTGCGGCCGAGGTCGGTGAGGGCGTAGTCGACCCGGGGCGGCACGGTGGCGTGCACCGTCCGGGTGACCAGGCCGTCCCGTTCCAGTCCACGCAAGGTCTGGGTGAGCATCTTCTGGCTCACCCCATCGATCCGCTGGGCCAGTTCGCTGTACCGCTTGGGCGCGACGGCGAGGGTCAGCACCACCAGCACGCTCCACCGGTCGCCGATCCGGTCGAGCACCTGCCGGCTGCCACACTTCCGGTCGTACAGGTTCGGCTCCACGTCTTTACTCTCCATCAGTAAGTCGCGCACTTCAAGGTGCCTACTCTCCAACGGGAAGTGCTGGCCCGGTGTTCCCGTTGACCTCGGCGTCAGGTAGTCATCCCTGGAGGAGCAAACTCATGTCAATCGTCGTTACCGGCGCCACCGGGCACCTCGGCCGACTCATCGTCACCTCGCTGCTGGACCGGGGCGTACCGGCCACGGAGATCGTGGCGCTGGGCCGGGACACCGACCGGCTGGCCGACCTGGCCGCGCGCGGGGTAACCGTCCGGCGGGCCGACTACGACGCCCCCGACTCGCTGCGCGCCGCGTTCGCCGGTGCCGACAAGCTGATGTTCGTCTCCGGCAGCGAGGTGGGCCGACGCGTGCCGCAGGCCCGCAACGTGGTCGCCGCGGCGAAGGAGGCCGGCGTCGGGCTGGTCGTCTACACCAGCATCCCGAAGGCCGACACCTCCAGCCTCATCCTCGCCACCGAGCACCGGGCGACCGAGCAGGAGATCACCGCCTCCGGGTTGCCGTACGTCTTCCTGCGCAACGGCTGGTACCTGGAGAACTACCTCCCGCAGCTGCCCACGTACCTCGAACACGGGGTGTTCGGCGCGGCAGGTGACGGGCGGTTCAGCGCCGCCGCCCGCGCGGACTTCGCCGAGGCCGCCGCCGCGGTGCTGACCGGTGACGGCCACCCGAACAAGGTGTACGAGCTGGGCGGCGCGCCGTTCACCCTGGCCGAACTGGCTGCGGAGTTGTCCCGGCTGAGCGGGCGCGACGTCAGCTACACCGACCTGCCGGTGGAGAAGTACGTCGAGGTCCTGGTCGGCGCGGGCGTGCCCCTGGTGTTCGCCGAAGTGCTGGCCGACAGCGACCGCGGTGCCGCCGAGGGCGAGCTGTACGTCGAGCGCGACGACCTGGCCAGGCTGATCGGCCGGGCCCCGGTCACCCTCGCCGACGCGATCCGCGCCGCGCTCTGAGCACCGACCGGCCCGCCACCCCGGCATTACTACCGGGGTGGCGGGCCGCACCGTCAATCGGTGGGCGGCGCGACCCGGAACCACTGGCGAGACGGTTCCGGCACCAACAACAGGCCGACGACCGCGGCGGATCAGCTCATGCTAGGGGGTCATTCGCCTGGTCGACTGAGCGGCGAATCAGCCGCCACCGATCGAACATCGCGTGTATTGCCAGCTCAGGCGGAGTTTTTGCTGATCTTCGAGGTGCCCCCGGCAGGATTCGAACCTGCGACACACGGTTTAGGAAACCGATGCTCTATCCCCTGAGCTACGAGGGCTGGATGATCCACGCCGACGAGCGGCGGCTGTCAGCGTACCGCAGGAAGCTCCTGGGGTGATCAGCGCTGGCACCGCCACCAGCGGATCACACATCGACCGCACGTCGCCGGGACAGCTGGGGCGGGTCGTCACCGACGGGCACCGTGCCGCACCGCCGTTCACCTACCGTCACCGGCAGCCGAGCACACATCGCGCACATCATTCATCGGCTGGCGGTCTGCTGATCACGGCTGATCTTGGTGGGACAGCCGCGCTACCAGGCTCGCCGCTGGAGGCGCGCCGTGATGTTGGTTCCGAGCTGATCGTGGCCGGCAAGAAGCCGTCGAACCCCCGCTGGTCAACCACGCGCCTGTTGGCCCCGCAGTGGGCGCGCCGCTCGTGCCGCCGCCGGTGGTGTGAACGGCCGGCGCGCGGGGCCGGCTGCGGACACCGCTCCCCGACGCGCACGCGACCTTGCTCGTAAGACGACCGCAGCGGCGGAGTGCTCGACAACCTCAACAACCACAGTGGACAGAGGCAGAAGGGCCTTGAACAGGCTGGGGAGCACCGCATTCATCTTGGGCTCGGCTCCACGCCGTCACAAGATCAGCGACAGAGGCCTGCACGGTGCATATCGCGCCGAGTTCGGTCTGCGTCCGGCAATTGGCGACGATCCACGTGAGTGACGTTGCGTGACAAGGGTTGCTGCGCTCAGCCGTTTGCTTGGCATCCGCTCATAGCCGATGTACGGATGTTGGATCACGACCGCTTGGTGCCGTCGCTGAGCCCTCTGGCTGGTCGTCAGCTGAGCAGTGCTCGGGTCAGGGTCGCGATGCTGGAAACCACGGGCGAATCTGTCTCAGCGAGGTGTTTACGCCGGTCCCGCCCGCACTCGCAGCCAAGACCGACGGCACCTACACGGTGGGCGGCGAAGAGCACCCCAGCATTCCCGCTCACCACGAGACAGTTCGCCACGCCGACGCCGAGCAGGTCAGCCGCCCGTTCAGCAGTACGCGCAGCGTCGCAGGCTGACAGGTCGAGTCCTTGCCGAGCGGCCACCACGGCAACATGTCCGTTCATGCCTTGCCCCTGCAACGTTGCGAGGACAGCGGACTCGGACAGATCGCTGATCACAGCGACGTCGCGTCCGCTGGCCACACACACGCCAAGGAGCTGCTGCAGACCGGGGGCTGGGCGGGCGGTAAGGGCGGCATCCAGTTCGAGCGCCGAAACGACTGCCTCCGCCTCGACGGCATGGTCAGGCTCACGCTCCGCCAGAAACGCCATTGTCTGATGCACGCCGAACCAGGCGAAGGTAATCGGCACCGGTCGTGGGCGGTAGTCCCGGTTCGCCAGCAACGCGGCGACCGCCTGCTCCCGGGCGTTAGAGCCGAGTGAGTCCCTGACATTGAACATCACACCATCGAAGTCGAGGAGTACGCGACGCGCGCGGTCGACGGCACGGCGAACGTGAGGACGTATGCGTGCATGCCCGGGATCGACACCAACCATGACCACCCCCCGCAGACCTTCGAGAACCGAATGGGCCGCTCCGTTGCCCCTGCCAACCTGCAAGATCGTGACAGGGGTCCACGCCCGACTTCAACAGCAATCTCATCAGCTACGGACGGGCACGCCGGAAGCCGAACTTCCTCTACTGCCGCCCGTCGTGCGCGCTGACGGGGGCCAGTACAAGTCACGGCGAGTCTGCATCGCAAAAGCAGAGACATGAGATGACGACTGGATGAGCCGGGGCCGTAGAGTGCTGTGATGGTCGACAGTTGGACTCCTCCGCAGCGGGGAAACTGTACCTACACGGTTCACCTCGAGCACCTCTTCGAGGTGGTGCTGCCGCCGGCCCATCCGGATTTGGAACCCATGACCGTCGCCGAACTGCTTGACACCGGCGACCTCAAAGCCGACCCGCTCACGGAGGCGGACCGAAAGCGGGGCGGCACCGGATACCACTGGTCTCTCTGGGTCGGTGACGCCGCCCGCGGATACTACGACGACCACGCGTCGCTACAGCTCGACGTGGGCATCCTGGCCGCGCCGGGCGTTGAGCGCGTGGAGTGGCTCGACCGGGAGGAGTTCGTGGCCGGCGCGCCGACACTGTGCGTCGACGGGATGACGGCCGTGGTCGCCAACGTGCTGGCCGACCCCCGCGTGCGGGTGTAGAAGCCTGCATCGGCACGAGACATCTCCGCTACGCCGACGACCGGCCCGGAAGCATCGCGGCGGCGCGCGGATATCGAGTTGTCCGGCGTGGAGGAGGGCAAGCCAGTCCGCACCCCGCGCAGTTCCTCGACGGTCAGTTCGAGGAAGCCGACTGGACCGAGCCCGGTGACGCCTTAGTCGGCGAGCGCTGGCGCATCCGCTTCTGCCGCAGACCGGGCGTCACGGTGCGTGACGGCGTGCAGTGTCCGGTAGCCGATGTGAGTGAGTCGGAGCGCACCTTGGTCACGGTCATCACAGGACGGACCAGGACAAAGAGTGCCGGCCGCGCAGTAGCCCTGATGTGTTCACTTGGAGTGAGGTGCGACCGGTTACCGCAAGGACCGCGCCGTCTACCTCGGCGCCTCTCGCCGGGCGTCTCGCAATGCCCGAGGGCGCTGCCCGTATCGCATCTTGACCATGGCGAATCGCCCTGAAAAGCTGAACACATGTACTTTCACGCCGACGAAAGAGGGGACCCAGATCTTTCACGCCCCCTGACCCAGCTAGAGCATGTCCAGGTATATTGGGCCAATGCCGACAATGACCCGGAGTCACTGGCGGATCTTTACTTGAATTTTCACGACTTTGGTCGAGTCGAGTTCCTCCTGTTTAAGGGCCGATTGAGCGCCGCAATACTCGTTGCTCGCTCAGCCAGAATTGCCACCTCGCGACTGATGGCTAGGCTTGAGCAACAACGGCGAGATGGATCCCATCGCGTTCCTGGGTGGGAAGTCGAGTCCGACGACGTCCTTGAGGAATCAGTCGGCGTGGTTCAAGATGCAGAAGAGATTGCGATTGGCTCCGCCATATTGGCTGCTGTCGCCGCACTGGAACTCTTGCTCAAGGAACTGTCGGACAGTACTGGCAAGCGGAGTGGGCTCGATCAAACGCTGAAGGACTTCCTGACACGACGGAACGCCTCGTCAGATGAGACGGAACGCATCATCAAGATGGTCTCGAGGGTGCGTGAGCGACGGAACTCTTTCGCCCACACGCTCACGGGATCCTACTGGGACCAACCGACCACAGAACGAATACTTACACCGGAGTCCATGGACGATACACTGTTCACAATCGGTAAAATCGCCATCGCGCTAGAGGCACTGGTTGATTGACGTAACGACGATCTTTCAGGCGAGCATTGATGAACGAACGGCCCAAAAGGACTCCGCCTCGGGAGTAGTCGCTCGGATTGAATGCGCGGTCGATACCGGCAATGCGGACGGAGGCAGTTGTCCGCATCGAAGTTGCGGTCCAAGCTAAGCGGAAGGGCTGGAGGGTCTGGGCGTACAGTCGGCCCTGCGCGAGGTCTCGCATCAGTTCCGCAATGCAGGGGCCTCGGAAGCCTCTGGTGTCGGTCGTTGCGGCGCGGAGGCCGGTCGACGAGGGCCGCTCGGGCCACGGTACTGCGTTTGTTCAAGGAGGCGCCCGTGAGATTGGCGGATGGCATCGCTGCGGTCTCGGTGGCGGACGCCATCCGCGCCTCGGTGAGCTATGACCAGCTCCGCGCCTTCGACGGCTCGCTGTATTGGCTGGAGACTCGTCCCGACGCTGGTGGGGTCGCGACGCTGACCCGGTGGAGACGCGACGAGGGCACGCGTGACATCAGCCCCGAAGGTTTCGACGTCACAAACGACGTTCACGCATACGGTGGCGGATCGTTCGCTGTCGCGGATGGGGCGCTCTGGTGCGTCGGTGCGGGTGGCCTTTACCGGAGTCGTCGTCATGGCGGTCAACTCGAACTGGCCAGTCCGGCATCGTTGGGAGACCTGACCGTCGGCGACGGTGAGTTGCTAGCGGTGCGGGAGACAGAGCGTGGGGACGAACTGGTTGCGGTGCCGCTCACCGGCTCGCCGCGGCTGCGCGCTGTCACCGCCGGCAGAGGGTTCCTGAGTGCGCCCCGACCAGGTCCGGGCTTGTTGGCCTGGTCCGCTTGGGGCGAGCGCGACATGCCGTGGGACGCGTGTGAGCTGTGGGTCGCCTCGTATTCGTCTCAGGGGCACATCGAGCGCGCGGTAAAGGTCGCCGGCGGTCGGGACGAGTCGGCGGTTGAGCCCAGGTGGGGGCCTGACGGCTCGTTGTACTTCGTGTCGGATCGCGGCGGCTGGTGGAACCTGTTCCGGTGGGATGGCTGTGAGGTCGATGCGGTGGCGCCTATCGCGGGTGAGTGCGCCGCGGAGCCGTGGGAGCTGGGATACGCGTCCTACGCCTTTCTTGATGATGGACGGATTGTCGTGGCGGTACAGGAGGGCCCGCGGCATCGTCTGGTCCTTGTCGACCTCCAAGGCTCAGTTCGTCCTGTCGAACTCCCTTACACATCAATCAAGCCCTACCTGGCGACGCAAGGAACGACCGTGGCGCTGATTGGCTCGTCGCCGACGGCTGCGCCACAGGTCGCGCTGGTGCACTTGGCTGATGACGAGCCTCAGGTGGAAGTGCTCGCCAAGTCAGAGCACGCCGAGCTCTCCGGAGCCCAGGTGTCGACGCCCACGGAGCTGCGGGTCCACGCCGCAGGTGGGCGCGAGGTGTCAGCCCTGGTGTACCCGCCCACGGGATCAACGGCCGACTGGCGGGCACCAGTGATTGTTCGGGCTCATCCTGGGCCGACCGCCTCCTGCCTGCTGCGTTTGGATTGGCAGGTGCAGTTCTTCACCAGCCGGGGGTTCGCCGTCGTGGACGTCGACTACCTCGGCAGTACCGGCTACGGCCGTACCTATCGGGAATCGCTGTACGGCCGGTGGGGCCTGGACGACGTCGATGACTGCGCGGCGGTGGCATCCCACCTGCTCGCGGCAGGGCGGGCGTTACCGGGCCGGATCTTCATTCGTGGTGCCAGCGCCGGAGGCTACACCGCGCTGCACGCGGTCGCACGGAATGGCCCGTTCGCCGCTGCCACTGCTGTGTCGGCGATCGTGGACCCGGATCGGTGGGCCGAGACGGTGCCACGGTTCCAGCGTGCCCATGCCCTGCGGCTGCGAGGCGGTGCCGGCCGAGTTCGGGCCTCTGCCGTCCAACGGCATGTGCTGTTCATTCACGGCACCGCCGACGACGTGGCCGTGGTCGAGGACGTCCAGGTACTCGCTGACCAGCTGGCCGCCCGCGAGGTGTCTTACCGGCTACTGCTTCTTTCCGGTGTCGGCCATTATGTGGCGACGTCGGCAGGGGCGGGCACGGCGTTGGAAGCGGAACTGGCTCACTACCGGGCGGTGATGACGACCATAGCGACCAGCTAGCTAATGCCTTTGCCGCCCACCGATCGACCCGGCGGGCCATCCAGCCCGCCCCAGATGCCGGTGATCCGTCTGCTCGGCGACAGCGCGCTGGGCCGAAGCCCACGTCAGCCGACAGGTGAGTCGACAACGTGGTAAGGGTGCGGCCGAGCCCGTACACGGCGGTGCGTTCATCGACCGCCGCTCCGCAGGCGAACTCCTCTGATGCCGTTCCGCAGCGAGAGAGCTACGGCCTCGACCGGATAGCCCTGGCCGGCGACGAACTCGCGTACCTGAATCTCAAGCCCGAGGAATTCCACTCCTTCGTGCTGACCAACCGGCTGGCCCTGCTCGCACTGGCCGCAGACACGCCGCCCTGCACACTCACCTCGACTCGAACCGACGACCTGCCGACACTCTCCCATTAGCCCCGAACCCCACTGGCACGCAGACCAGCGGCGGATTACCGGCATGCGACCGTAACGAGAGCCCGGGGTCCATCGTCTTACCACCCGCCACGGCACCAGAGCAGGAAGAGTTCCCGGCAGCGAAAGTCGGTCTGCTGCCGATCGTCATCCTGCGGTGAGAGGAACGAACGGGTAACCCTGCTCCACGCACACCGGCACACCCCGATAGTGGGCAGTGATCCGAGCCGCGTCGCGCTGCGGGTGTTCGACCTCCACGACGACGCACTCACCGAAACGAACGTAGCGACCATGGACCAGCACGTCCCGGCCCTGCCACCAAGCCGTGTCCGCGCCGACTTGATCATTCCAGGCGGCAAGCTGCCGCGCGGAGTACGCGACATCGACAAACCTGACCGTCACCTGCGGCACCAGCGCCCGGACCTCGTCGTCGACGTCAGCCGCCGGGATGCGATACACCAGCAGAAGACCGGCCGGCAGGTCAACAGCGACACCGGCGTACCCGTCCGGCCAGCGCCGAGGGCCGGCGATGTCGACCGTCTCGCCGGCCTTCATCAACTCCTCCTGACCGGGCCAGTACGACTGCGCGGGGACCGGAGCACCCGACGCAGGCGACTGCGCCGGTGCAGCCGACGCGACGGGCATGGCGCACGCAGCCACCAGCAGCAGCAGCGGCGTGGCCAGCAGCGTGGTCAGACGTAGTCGCATGCTCAAGGTCCTCCGCTACAGGCAGCGTCCACCAATGGGGCTACTTCCGATACAACGATCCGACCAGGTTCAGGCGTACGCGCCGAAGTCGACCGTTCCGGCCCGGCGCCGGGGCCCAGCTGCGGGTGAACTGCCTCGCCGCAGCGGTGCTCGGTGAGCAGCCTGGCGACAAGCAGCAGCGCGTCATGGATGCGGACCACTTGACACGGACAGACGGCAGGCCGCAGTGGCCTGCGGAGGCCTCGACCGCCGCGACGGTGCCCTCGTTGTGCGGAGACGCGGTGTCAGCGACGTCCGAGGAGATCGGCGAGGAGGGCATCAGTGTCGCCTTGATGGTCGAGCAGGACGCGCACCGCGCGGTGGCGTTGAAGCCAGAACTCGTCGAGGGCGTCCTGGATTATGCCGGGTTTGAGGTAATGCTGCTTGACGCCGTACAGGCTCTTGAGCAGTTGGAGTAGCGCCACCTGGGCGCTGGCGCGGATGTCGTGGTCGGCGACCGTGGGGTTGGCTTGCACGTAGGCTTCGATCAGCGTGCGTGCGGTGGCGAGCCAGTCTGCTGTGGTGGCGACGGTGTTGGGGTAGAAGGCTATTCGCCCCACCTCGTATGCGATGAAGAACGGGTCCGGCGGTCGGAAGTCGATCACGGCCGACAACCGGTCGGCGTCGAAAAGCACATTCACTGGGCTGTAATCACCGTGCAGGACCTGGGTGGTGAGCGTTGGCAGGCCGCCCATGAGTTGGGGGATCTCCTTGATTGAGTCCCGCCGTTCGGCGAGCGTTCGCGCGGCCTGCACGTCGAACGGCTCCGCGATGCCCGCCGCGATGCGGGCCTCGGACATCCCGATGAGCCGGTCGATGGTTGCGGCCAGATCCCGTACGTTGACGCCGAGCCATCGCTGCGCCTGGGGTGAAGATCCAGCGCTGGCCGGCAGGGCGGCGAAGGCGGCGTGGATACGGCCGAGCGCCGTGCCTGCCGCCCGGGCCTGGGCTGCGGTGAGATCAGCGGTGACAACGGCGCCCGACACCCACTCCCATACGGAGATCGCGTGCGAGGTGCTGGTGTCGACAGGCTCTCCGTCGCGATTGTGGAGTAGGCCAGCGACCGGTATGCCGTGAAGACCGGCGAGGGCCGACAGCTCGGTGGCGTCTGCCTCACGGATCAGATCGATGCCGGGCGGGTAGTTCTTGACGAACACCTCCCGGCCCGCGCATGTCGCCCGGTAGTTGGTCGTGCCCTGTCCGATGGGAATCTGCACCAGGCAGTCCGGCACGAGACCGTAACGGCGCGCGAGGACGCCGCCGATCGTCGCCGAGGGTTCCGTCGTGTTCTCGGTCATCAAGGGATGCTTTCCTGCCGGTTGTGGCTACCACGAGCTGTTGCCGGAACAGGGGCCTCGTGCAATTGGCAACGTGCGACGAACGGTCGCTACGTGAAGAGCTCGGCGCTCCAGCGGGATGTCCCCCGCCAGCGTCAATCGGTACTCGATAACCACGTGCTGCCTGCCTTGTCGCCAACCTCTGCGCCTGAAACACCACGATTGGGCCCGCCTTCTTCGAGGTCGGTGGGGTGTAGCAGCCTGGCCGCGAGGGCGGTGATCTCTGGAATGGTTCGGGCCTGGCATCGGCGTTTGAGTATGGCCAGACGGCTTGTCGGGTCGGATGGGTGCAGTCCGAGTCGGCGGGTGATGGTCGCTTCGTCGGCACCCGATACGGCGAGGCGGACGATGTCGATGTCGGCGATCATCGCGGCTCGGGCTGCGGCGGTGTCGTAGGCGTTGATCCATTGCATGGCGGTGGCTTCGGGGCGACGGCCGAGGGTGGTACGCAGTTGGTGCAGGCCGATGGCTGCCCGTCCGACGAGCAGGCCCTGGTGGAGGTGCCCGGCCAGGCGTAGGGCGGTGTGCGCGGCGCGGACGGCCTCGTCCACCGCGTGGGCGGCCAGCTGGGCGTGGGCGTGGGTTAGCAGGGAGTGCGCTCGGTCTCGAACCCGGGAGGCGGGCATCGTCCGTACGGCCTGTCGGGCGTGGGCGGCGGCGTCGTCCGGTAGCCCGGCGGCCAGGTAGACCCGGGCGGTGAGCATGTCCAGGGCGGGTTGGTCGAACCAGGCCAGCCACAACGGCACCGGCATCCGGGCGGCCTGGTCGAGGGTGCGGTGCGCGTAGCGCAGTAGCCGCCGTGCCTCCCCCGTCTGCCCGGCATAGGCGCGGACGCGGGCGGTGTGCACCGCCAGTAGCGCTCGATACCTGATCGGCGCGCGGCCGGCGCCGTCCCGCGCGGCGGCAGCGGCGGCGAGCATGCCGCGGCGGCTGTCGGCGGTGTGCGCAAGCCCTACGCCGGACAGGACGAGATCCAGGTGTACGAGGTGCCGGTGAAGGCGCTGCGCCAGAGGGCGAGGCACGCCGGCGCTGACCTGCCTCGCCCTGGCCAGCATGCTGGCGGCCACCAGCGGCTCGGCGGCGTCGAACGCGCACCAGGCGGCCTGGGCCAGGTGCTGGGCGGCAACCACCGCCCGCACCTGATCAGATATCCCAGGCGGCGCAGCGGCGCGAAGGATCCGCGTGGCGTGTCCGGCAGCCTGGCCCGCCAACCCCACTCCGCCGTAGCGTTCGTCGGCGCGTGCTAGGCGTTCCACCGGATCGGCCAGGGTGCCCGGCTGCGCGAGCTGGGCGATCTCGTCCTCGCTCAACGCCCACAACACCATCTGCACCCGTCGCCGTCGTCGGACACCGAGGGAGGTGGTCGCGGTGCCGCCATCAGCGGCGGCGGCGGCGGAGGCGGTCAGTGGGACCATTTCTGCCGCCTCGCATACGGCGGGGCCATCTCCGCGAGGACGTGACCGAGCCGGTCGGCGACCGGGCTGGCCAACGCGGCCACCAGCTCCTGCGGTCGCGGGCAACCAACGTGCTGATCGTCGCGCCGGCACGGCATCCGGCGGCTCCACGCGAGCAACGCCGCCACCCACACATACCAGTGCGTCGTGAACGAGGCCACGGCTGCGGGTCTCACCCCGGCCGCCGACGTGGCCTGGTGGGCGGGAACGGCGTACGACCGCCGCGGGTGGGGGCACCGCGCCACATGCGCCAGATGATCGGCCCTTCGGTGGGGAGGACGATCGTCTGGCCGGCGGTGTAGCCGTGGCGGAGGTAGAGCCGCCGGTTGCGCATGTTGCTGGCTTCCAGGTACGCCGGCAGGCCGAGCTGGTCGAGATGACGGTGATAGTCGGCGAGCAGGGCGGCACCGATGCCCCGGTTCTGTCGGTTGGAGTCGACGGCGAGGTAGGCCAGGTAGTGGTGCGGCTCGTCGGGGTGGAACGCCTCGAACATCTCATTCAGGAGCACGAACTTCGGGGC
>NZ_POTY01000389.1 GCF_003236315.1 Micromonospora craterilacus | reverse complement strand
CCTCTGACCCGCCCCCACCCCGCCGTGCTGGCAGTCAGCTGAAGAGGCCGCGGCGGTGCAGGGACTGGCGCAGCCAGGCGTCGAGTTGGGCCGCCCAGTCGGTCTGGTCGACCGAGGCGTACTCGACGGTGAACCGGCCGAAGGCGTCGCCGCCCGAGGTGAACAGCCCACCGCGCTTGTCCAACTCCAGCACCACCTGCATCTGCCCGGGGCCGGCGATGAAGGTGACCTCCAACTGGTTCATCCTGCCGGCGTACTGCGGGGCGGGGTAGAACTCGATCTCCTGGTAGAACGGCAGCGTCTGGTGGACGCCGTAGAGGTGCCCCCGTTCCACGTCGGCCCGGGCGAACCGGAAGCCGAGCCGCAGCAGCGCCGCCAACAGGCGTTCCTGGGCCGGTAGCGGGTGCACGGCGACCGCGTCCAGGTCACCCTTGTCGACCGCGCGGGCCACCTCCAACTCCGTACGCAGTCCCATGGTCATCCCGCGCAGGTGCTGCCCGTACAGCTGGGTCACCGGGGTCTCCCAGGGCACGTCGAACCGGAACGGGACGTCGTACCGCTGCCCCGCCTCCAGCCGGAACGCGCCGGTGACGTGCTGCCGGTGGAACTCCTGGTCGGTCACGTACTCGTTGCCGCCGCTCTCCACCTCGACCCGGGTGAACAACCCCAGAGCCAGGTACGAGATGTCCACCCCGTGGTCGCCTCCGGTCACCGCGATGGTGCCCTCCAACTGGCCGCCCGGACGGCAGTTCGGGTTCGCCAGGACCGTCTCCACCCCCGGACCGCCGGCCCCCATCGCCTGCATGAGCCGCTTGAAGACCACGCCTGCCCCCATCGCTTGATCGCCCGTCCCACCCGCTGGGGCGTGGCCACGTCGGCGCGGTGGCCGACCGCTGGCACGGTAACCGGATCCGACAAGCCGAACCGGTCGAACCGGTCGAACCGCCGGGCGGCCTGGATTACCGACCGTGTTGGCGTGTCATCACCGACCGTGTCGACCGGCCCGGTAATCCCCCGCTCGGTAGACGAAAGGCTGTCGGGTCCCCGATCGCCTCACTCCCGTTTTACGCCCCAACCGCCAAGCTGTTTGTCACCGGCAGGTATTCGGCCGGGGAGCGACACGGCACGGACGTGGACACGGGGAGTGACAAGATGGCCATGCAGATGATGGAGCACCGGATGCACGCCGGCACCGAGACCGAGCACGGCGTCGACACCCTGACCGACCTGGACGCCACCGACGAGCGCGGCGTCTCCACGGACCTGGTCCGGGCGTACCTGAACGGAATCGGCCGGACAAAGCTGCTCACCGCGGCCGAGGAGGTCGACCTGGCGAAGCGGATCGAGGCCGGGCTGTTCGCCGAGGAGAAGCTGGCCACCTGCACCCCGGTCTCGGCCGACTTGCGGGCCGACCTGGAACTGGTCGGCCGCCAGGGTCGGGCCGCGAAGAACCGCCTGCTGGAGGCCAACCTCCGGTTGGTGGTGAGCATCGCCAAGCGGTACACCGGCCGCGGCATGGCCTTCCTCGACCTCATCCAGGAAGGCAACCTCGGCCTCATCCGCGCCGTCGAGAAGTTCGACTACACCAAGGGCTACAAGTTCTCCACCTACGCCACCTGGTGGATCCGCCAGGCCATCACCCGCGCCATGGCCGACCAGGCCCGCACCATCCGCATCCCGGTGCACATGGTCGAGCAGGTCAACCGGATGGTCCGCGCCCGCCGCGAGCTGGCGGTGTCGCTGGGCCGCGAACCCACGGTCGCCGAGGTCGCCCGGGCACTGGACGTGCCGGAGTTCCAGGTGATCGAGCTGATCTCGTACGACCGGGAGCCGGTCAGCCTGGACCAGGCCGTCGGCGAGGACGGCGAGAGCGCGCTGGGTGACTTCGTCGCCGCCGTCGACCCGTCCGCGGAGCCGGGCGACGCCACCGCCCGGGGCGAGTTGCGCAACGAGGTGAGCATCGTGCTGGCCACCCTGTCGCAGCGCGAGCAGGAGGTCATCCGGCTGCGGTTCGGGCTCGACGACGGCCGGCAGCGCACCCTGGACGAGGTCGGCCGCGAGTTCGGCCTGTCCCGCGAGCGGATCCGGCAGATCGAGAAGGTGACGCTGCTCAAGCTGCGGGCCCCGGAGCGAGCGCAGCGGCTGGAGGCGTACGCCTGCTGAGCTGGACCTGCGGTGGCCCCAGCGAAATCGCCGGGGCCACCGTCGTGCGTGGTGCTTGACGCGGGGTGCGCAGATCAGATAAGAACCTCTTGGTTATTGAACCGAGAGGTTATAAACAGTGCGTACGGATCTGGATGCCACTTTCGCGGCCCTGGCCGACCCGACCCGGCGGGCCATCCTCGCCCGGCTGGCGGCCGGCGAGGCGACGGTCACCGAACTCGCCGCGCCCTTCGCGATGAGCCAGCCGGCTATCTCCAAGCACCTGCGGGTGCTGGAGCGGGCCGGCCTGATCAGCCGAGGCCGGGTCGCCCAACGGCGCCCGTGCCGTCTCCAGGCCGGCCCGTTGCGGGAGGCCACCGCCTGGCTCGCCGAGTACCGCGACCACTGGGCGGAGCGCTACCAGCGGCTCGACGAACTCCTCGACGAACTGCGTGCCGCGGACGATCCCGGGCCGCGAGGTGGCGAGGCACCATGATCGACGATCATCTCGTGGTCGAGACCCCGGGAGACCGGGAGATCGTGCTGAGCCGGATGTTCGACGCACCGGCGCGGCTGGTCTTCGCCGCCTTCACCCGGCCCGAGTTGCTGGTCCGCTGGTACGGCGCGCGCGGCTGGCGGCTCGTCGAGTGCGAGGTGGACCTCCGGGTCGGCGGGCGCTGGCGGTACGTGTCGCAGGGTCCCGGCGGGGAGCGGATGGGCCAGAGCGGGGTCTACCGGGCGGTCGACCCGCCGCGCCACCTGGTCTGCACGGAGCTGTTCGACGACCAGTCGTACCCCGGGGAGACCGTGGTCAGCCACGACTTCACCGAACTGGCCGGACGGACCACCGTCACCACCACCCTGCGTTTCGCCAGCCCCGAGGGTCGTGCCACGACTCTGCGGTACCCGATGGCCCGGGGCGTCACCGAAAGCTTCATCAGACTCGCCGAGCTGTTGGCGACGACATCAGGAGGACAACCATGAACTGGACGCTGGAAGTGGTGATCGTGCCGGTCTCCGATCTGGACCGGGCGAAGGAGTTCTACGCCGACCGGCTCGGCTTCGTCGTCGACCACGACACCGTCATCGGCGACGAGGCACGGATCGTGCAGCTCACCCCGCCCGGCTCGGGCTGCTCGGTCGTGATCGGCAAGGGCGTGGTGCCGCAGATGCCGCCGGGGTCGATCAAGGGGCTCCAACTCGTCGTGCCGGACCTGCACAAGGCCCGCGCCGAGCTGCTCGACCGCGGCGTCGAGGTGAGCGAGATCCAGGTCATCGGGGAGAATCCCCGCCCGGTGCCGGACCCACTGGACAACGTCGGTTTCGTCTTCTTCGACGACCCGGACGGCAACGCCTGGGCGGTGCAGCAGATCTCCAGCCGCCCCTGAGCCGGCCTGGTGTTAACCGGCCCCTGGTGTTAATCGGGGCCCCTGCTCTACACGAGGCGTCAAGAAGGGGCCCTTCCTTTCACAGCCGGCGGGGGCCGGTG
>NZ_POTY01000388.1 GCF_003236315.1 Micromonospora craterilacus | reverse complement strand
CCGTAGGAGCCGCCGTTGCCGCCGGCCTGCGCCGCGGTGGTAACGGAGGCCGCGCCGCCGCCCGGACCACCACCGGGCAGCGCCAGGCCGGCGGTGACGGATCCGCCGGGGCCGGGTGCGGCAGCATCCACGGCACCGGCCGTGCCCGAGGTCGCGCCGCCATCCTGGGACCACATGAAGTAGTTGTATTGGCCGCCACCGAAGGCGACGTCGCCCGCCGAGATGCCGCCGCCGCCGGCACCGGCCTGCGGGTGGTGTCCCGGGTTGCCGGTGCTGGCACCGGCCGCGCCGGCACCACCCGCACCACCCGCGCCGTACGAGAACAGGCCGCCGGAGTTGGCGACACCACCGGCACCACCGGCGGTGGTGCCACCACCGCCAGCGAGGCCACCCCACGCGCGAGCAAACCCGCCGAAGATCGAATGACCGCCGGCCTGACCGTTGGTGCCGTTGGTGTTGTCGGCGGTGACGGCGGGAGCCCCCGCACCGCCCGCACCCACGGTCACCGCGACCGTGGCCGGCAACGCTGACGCCGGCAGGTCCATCACCTGCCGGGTGCCGCCGGACGCGCCGCCACCGCCGCCGCGCACAGTGCCGGCCGCACCGCGGCGGCCGGAGCCGCCTCCGGCGCCGCCGCCGATGAGGGTGACCTGCACGGCTCGCGCGCCGGCCGGCTTGGTCCAGGTGCCGGACGCTTCGAAGGTCTGAACGTCGGTGGGAGTTGCGCCGCCGCCCCCATCACCGCCTGAGCTGGCGAAAGAGCGCGACGCGCTGCGGGCGCTCACCAGACCCTCACCGACACGGCCGGTGTGCCGGACGAGATGACCCGCACGACGGTAGAGCCGGACGTTTCGTCGTCCACTTCGAGGGAGTTGATGGCGGCCGGGAGGACATGGCAGCCGTCGCCTCCGACAGTGGCGGCCGTGTTGTTGACCTTGAACCAGACCTCTGCCGAGCCGTCGCGGTTGAGCACCTCGACCCGCCCCGCGTTGATCGGGAAAGTGAAGATCCGCTCGACGTTGGCAGTGAGTGTTGCGTGCTCGTTGTGCGCCACCGTGGCCTCCTCAGGGCATGGCGGGGCTGGCGGCCCGCTGTGAGGGTGCGGGCCGCCAGCCGGATCACCAGGTCAGGACTGGCGGGCCTTGACCATCCCGAGGAGGTCGTCGCGCTCTGCGCGGACCAGATCCTCGTAGTTGCCGCCCTGCTGGACGAGGTACTCCACCAGCACCTCGTCGCCGTGGCGGGCGTTGGGTGCCTTGCCGCCGAGCTTGGCCAGCTTGTCGCGGGCCGTCTGCCGGCGGGCCTCGGTGTCGGTGGTGTCCTGTGCCTCGTCGGCTTGGTCGGCCGGTTCCTCGCTGCCCGGCTCCTCGTCGGCCGGATGCTCGCCGGTGGTGACGCTGAGGGCCTGGCCGTGGCCGGTGCCGGTTTCCGCCTGCGGGGCGTCGGCCGAGGTGCCGGCCTCCCGCTCGCTGGCCGGCACCTGGTCGCCGGCGTCGGCGTCGGCCCCGTCGGGCTCGTCGGGCTCGTCGGGCTCGTCACCCAGCTTCTTGATCACGTTGATCGACAGGAGGTGCGTAACCTCCTGCTCGGTGGCCGGCGGCGACTGGAAGCGGCTGCCCTTGTAGAGCGTCTGCCGCTGCAAGCCGAGCATCGAATCGACCGTCACATGGGCGATATCGCCCGTCACCTGATACTCCGTCATCATCACTCCCTGGTCAGTTCGTGTTGGCGATGCGGATACCGGCGGACGGGTCGGTGACCACCGGGACGGTGATACGGCGGGCCCACATGTCGTGGGCGTCGCGGCGGGCGACGCGCTCCACCTGGACCTGGATGCCGTTCGGGGAGACCGCGTAGCCCGGGTCCACCTCGACCTCGTCGGCCATGCCGCCCAGGTTGCGGGAGTCGAAAAGCCACACGTCGTTGGTGCCGCCCGGCATGTTGCCCTGCGACGTCTTGGCCACCTTGAGTCCGGCGAACGTCTCGATCTCCCCGCCGTAGACGGGGTTGTCCGACACCTCGCGGCGGCGCAGCGACGCCACCTTGTCGTCGGTGGCCAGCAGCGCGTACTTCTCGTTCGTGAGCAGCATCATGTCGAGCTCGTGGCCGAGCTCCAGATCCTCGACCTTGCTCTTGGCGATCTCGATGTCCCGCAGCATCGCCGCGGTGTTCGAGGTCCACGCCGCCGACGCGTTGTGGAATGCCTGGACGCGGGAGGCGATGGCGGCGATGGCGATGCGGTCCACCTTGCGGCGCACCGTGTTGGTGACCTTGCGCAGCGCCCAGTCGACGGAGCCACCCATCGGCAGCGTGCGCTTGATCCGCTCGTCGGTCAGCCGGGTCGCCTGACCCCACTTGACCACGGCCGCCAGCGCCGGCACGCCCGTCTGCGGGTTCGCGAACGGGTACTCGGCGCCGGCCGCGACCGCTTCGACCTCGCGGTCGGTGAACAGCGGCTCGTCCTCCTCGTAGAGGACGGCCCCGCCGGACGACCGGTACCGCTGCGGCAGGAGCAGGTCGGCGACGAACTTGATGTCGGACAGCTGCTGCATCCGCAGCGACAGGAGCGTGGGCGTACGCAGGAGGGTGTGGATGGTGAGAAGCCGGCCAGCCAGCGACGGGCCGACCGGGGGGTAGGTAACGGGCACGTGGATGTCACCTCAATCAGGGAGCGCCCGGAACCCGGGCATGAAAAAGCCCCACGCGGCAGGGCGTGGGGCTTCGGCGGTGGGGAAGCGGGACGGACGGGTTAGATCGCCATCCACAGGACGGGGACGCCGTCGGCGGCGGTGGTGAGGGCGATGCCGTCGACCGCGCGGGCGTTGTTGATGTCGGCGGCGGTGGCGGTGCCGGCGGTGGCGACCGCGGCGACCCGGCCGGCGTTCGCGGACGTGATGTGGTCACCGGCGGTGATCGCCCCGGAGGCGAGGGTTTCGTGGACCATGCCCCGGCCGTAGACGGTCACGTCGCCGTTGGTGGCGGCGTCGAACGCGGCCACACCGACGTAGGCGGCCTTGGTGGCGGCGGTCGCGGTGGCGACAGAGCGGTTGCCGGACACGGCGACCCGCTGGCCGCCGGTGACGTTGGCCGACGCCTTGAGGGTGATGGTGTCGCCAGGCATGTGGAGCGGCAGGTAGCTGGGCATGATCAGGCTCCCGTCTTCGCGTCGATGCCGAAGATGGCGTTGTAGTCGGTGTCGCTGATGCCGTCGCCGTGGGCGAAGTCGGCGTCACCGTTGCCGGCGTGACCGGCGAGGACGGTCGGGTGGGTCTGCGGGGCGATCGAGGCCAGGATCTCCACGGTGACCTCGGGTGCCCGGTCGTACCGGTCCTCCCACGACTTGCGGTCGGCGCCCTTGATCCGGCCCTCGCCCAGGGCCTTGTCGAAGATCGCCTTCTTGGTGTCGGCGGCGGCGCTGGCGCGGATCTCGGCCAGCTCGCCGGACAGGCGGCCGATCTCCGCCTTCATCTCGTCGCTCGCGGCGGCGGCAGCGGCGACCTTCGCGGGGGCGGCTTCGGCCTGCGTCTTGAGGCCGGCGAGCGCGGCCAGCACGGCAGCGTCGTCGGCGTCTTCCGCAAGGCCGAGCTGGGCACGCACATCGGCGTTCAGAGTGGACAAGGTGTCCTCTCCCTTCTCGGTGTTGGGC
>NZ_POTY01000387.1 GCF_003236315.1 Micromonospora craterilacus | reverse complement strand
CCTCCCACCCGTACCCTGTGCGGTGATGGAAGGAAGGGCCCCTTGTTAACGCCTCGGGTAGTAAAAGGGCCCCCTCTTAACAATGAGGGCGGCTGGGTGGCGCTGCACGCCGACGCGCTGGCACTGCTCGCCGACTGGGCGCCGACCAGCCCGGACGCCGCAACTGCCCGCGACCGTACGCTCGACCTGCTGGCCGCCGGTCCGGCCGCGATGGGCCGCGAGCACCGGGCCGGTCACGTCACCGCCAGCGCGCTGGTGTTCGACGCGACCGGCTCCCGGGTGCTGCTCTGCCTGCACGGCAAGTTCCACAAGTGGGTGCAGCTCGGTGGGCACTGCGAGCCGGGCGACCGGACGCTGGCCGCGGCGGCGTTGCGCGAGGCCACCGAGGAGTCGGGCATCGCCGACCTGCGGCTGGATCCGGTGCCGATCGACGTGGACGTGCACCCGGTGGGCTGCCAGGGCGGTTCGCTGCACCACGACGTCCGGTTCGCAGTGTTCGCCCCGCCCGGGGCGGTGGAACGGGTCAGCGCGGAATCCGATGCGCTGGGCTGGTTCCCGCCGGACCAGCTGCCACACCCGCTGGCCGGCGGGACGGCCCGGCTCGTCGCACCGGGACTGGCAGCCTTCAGACGAGCTTGTCCTCGCCCCGCTCCTTGAGCTCGTCGACGATCGCCTTGACGTCCTGGGCCCGGTCGCGGGGGCAGACCAGCAACGCGTCCGGGGTGTCGACCACGATGAGGTCGCGTACGCCGACGCTGGCCACCAGCCGTCCGGACTGCGGCACCACCACCATGCCGCTGCTGTCGCGCAGCAGCACCTCGGCCTTCGCGTCCACGGCGAGCACCACGTTGCCGTCGGCGTCCGCCGGCAACACCTCACCGAGGGTGTGGAAGTCACCAACGTCGTTCCACTGGAAGTCGCCCGGCACGGTCGCCACCCGCCCGGCGCTCGCCGCGCCCTCCATCACCGCGTAGTCGACCGAGATCTTCGGCAGCGTCGGCCAGACCGCGCCGAGCACGTCGTCCTGCTCGTCGGTGCCCCACACCGCCGCGATGGCGGTGACCCCGGTGTGCAGGGCGGGCTGCTGGCGGGCCAGCTCGGCGAGGAACGCGGACACCCGCCAGACGAACATGCCGGCGTTCCAGAGATACCGGCCGGATCGCAGGTACGCCTCGGCGACGTCCGCGCTCGGCTTCTCCTTGAACTCGATGACCGGCCGCATCGGGCCGTCGCCGACCGGGTCGCCGGTCTGGAGGTACCCGTACCCGGTCTCCGGCCGGGTCGGGGTGATCCCGACGGTCATCAGCAGCCCCTGCTCCGCACCCCGGACCGCCTCCTGGACGGTGGTGACCCACCGCTGCGGGTCGCCGATCAGGTGGTCGGCGGCGAACGAACCCATGACCGCGTCCGGATCCCGTATCGCGATCACCGCGGCGGCCAGTGCGATGGCGGCGCAGGAGTCCCTCGGCGAGGGCTCGACCAGGATGTTCTCCTCCGGCAGGCCGGTCAGCTGGCGGGCCACGGCCGCCGCGTGGGCGGCACCGGTGACCACCATGGTGTGCTCCGGGGTGGTCAGCGGCGTCAGCCGCTCCACCGTCGCCTGGAGCAGCGAAGCCGACGTACCGGTGAACGGATGGAGAAACTTGGGGTGGCTGGCGCGGGACAGCGGCCACAGCCTTGTGCCGCTGCCACCCGCCGGAATGACGACATAGATCACTAGGACATCATGCCCGAACCGCCCGGACCGGGCCCCCCGGTTGCGGCGTCAGGCCCGCGCCCGGGACCAGGCCGCGATGTGCACCTCGGCGCTGGACTCCCAGGTGAACTCCTTGGCCCGGTCGAAGCCGGCCTTGGCCAGCGACAGCCGGCGCGGCTCGTCGTCGAGCAGCGCGGCCAGGTCGGTGGCGATCTGGTCCGGATCCTCGCTGGTGTACGCGACCGCGTCGCCACCGACCTCCGGCAGCGACAGCCGGGGCGTGGTGAGCACCGGAGCGGCGCACGCCATCGCCTCCAGGATCGGCAGACCGAAGCCCTCCCCGTACGACGGGTAGGCGGCGACCAGGGCACCGCCGAGGAACCCGGGCAGGTCGGCGTAGCGAAGGTAACCGGGACGCAGCAGCCGCAGGTGCGACGGCACCTCGGCCACCGCGCGGTCGATGTCGTCGTCGTGCCCCTGGCCGCCGGCCACCACGAGCGCCGGCGGGTCCTGCCGGTCGGCCACCGCCCGGGACCAGCCACGGATCAGGTTCGGCACGTTCTTGCGCGGCTCCTTGGCACCGAGGAACGCCACGTAGCTGCTGCCGCCGAGGCCCAGCCGGGCGCGTACCCGGGCCTTCTCCTCGTCACCCGGCGCGTGGAAGGCGGCGTGGTCCACGCCGTGGTAGGCCACGTCGATTCGGGTCGGGTCGGCGTCCAGCAGTCGGATCAGCTCGTCGCGGGTCGCCTTGCTGGGCACGATCACCCGGTCGGCGCGGCGCAGCGAGGTCTTGATGGCGCTGCGGAAGAACGTCCGCCGGGACTTGTCGTAGTGCTCCGGCTCGGTGAAGAAGGTCGCGTCGTGCACGGTCACCGTGACCGGGCAGCCGGCCCGCAACGGGCAGGTGTAGAAGGGCGAGTGCAGCACCTCCGCGCCGACCTGCTGGGCCAGCAGGGGCAGGCCGGTCTGCTCCCAGGCGAGCCGGGCGGGCCGGTGCGCGACGGCGGCGGGCGCGGGGATGATCTCCGCGCCGGGCAGCATCCTGCGGTAACGCTCCAGGTCGGTGCGGAGGCTGACCACCACCAGATCCACCGCCGACCCGCACACCTTGCCGAGGGCACCGAGCAGTCCGTCGACGTATCTACCGACGCCGCCGCGGTCGGCGGGGACACTCGTGGCGTCGATGAGCACACGGGGCGGGCGACCGGCGGTCACGGGGCGACTCCTTGCAACGGCGGGACTGTGGGGAACGACACTCCGGGCAAGCCTACGCCGGAGCCGGGTACGGACGCTGACTGCGACCCGACGGTACGCCGACTTGTCGCTGTCATCGAGTACGGCCGACGGGCGCGTATCGTTCGCGCCGATGGCCGACAACATTGCCCGGGTGTTCGCCGACGCGATCGCGCCCGACCCGAACCGACCGCTGCTGACCTGGTACGACGACGCCACCGGCGAACGCACCGAACTCTCCGGCGCGACGCTGGCGAACTGGGTGGCCAAGACGGCCAACCTGCTCGTCGACGAGCTGGCCCTCGGCGCCGGCGACACCGCGGCGGTGCTGCTCCCGCCACACTGGCAGACCGCGGCGGTGCTGCTCGGCTGCTGGTCGGCCGGGCTGACCGTGCGCGACGAGCCGGGCGAGGTGGATGTGCTCTTCGCCGCCGCCGACCGGGTCGCCGAGGCGGACGCCTGGTCGGCCGGCGACCGGTACGCGCTCGCGCTGCACCCGTTCGCGCTGCCGCTGCGGGAGGTGCCGGCCGGCTTCGTCGACTACGTGACCGAGGTCCGCGCCCACGGCGACCACTTCGGGGCGTACCCGCCGGGCGGCCCGGCCCATGCCGCACTGCGTGCCCGGGCGACCGCCCGCGCCGCCGAGCTGGGCATCAAGCCGGGCGACCGCGTCCTGATCGACGTCGACCGGCACCCAGACCCGCTCGACTGGCTCCTGGCCCCGCTCACCGCGCAGGCCACCCTGGTGCTG
>NZ_POTY01000386.1 GCF_003236315.1 Micromonospora craterilacus | reverse complement strand
GGCACGCCGTGGTGGTGTGGTCCCCGGAGACCGACCCTCGGCACGTGGCCGGTCTCGCCTCCACCCGCACGTACCCGCTGCGGTCCAGCTTCCGGCCCTCGTACAACATGTCGGTGAACCTGGTCGGCAGCGTCGGCGCGGAGCCGGCCCGGGCGCTGCTGGAGTCGTCGTTCGCGCAGTTCCAGGCGGACCGGTCGGTGGTCGGCCTGGCCCGGCAGGTGCAGCGCAACACCGAGACCATCGAGGCGTACGGGGTGGAGGCGGACTGCCACCACGGTGACTTCGCCGAGTACTTCGCGCTGCGAGTGGCCATCGCCGACCGGGAACGGGCCATCGCCCGGCAGGGGCAGAGCCAGCGCCGGGCGGCGGCGGTGGCGTCGCTGGAGCGGCTGCGGGTCGGCGACGTGATCCGGGTGCCGTCCGGGCGCCGAGCCGGCCTGGCCGTGGTGCTCGACCCGGCCGCCGGTGGGTTCAGCGAGCCACGCCCGCTGGTGCTCACCCAGGACCGGTGGGCCGGGCGGATCAACCCCGGTGACTTCACCACCCCGGCCGAGGTGTTGGCGCGCATCCGGGTGCCGAAGCACTTCAACCATCGCAACCCCGCCGCCCGGCGCGACCTGGCGGCGCAGGTCAGCGGCACCGGCCTGGACCGGCACTCCCGTCGGGGTGCCCGGGGCCGGCAGTCGGGGGAGGATCACCGGCTCACCCAGCTCCGCACCGAGCTGCGGCGGCACCCGTGCCACGCCTGCCCGGAGCGGGAGGAGCACGCCCGGTGGGCGGAGCGCCGCCGGCGGCTGGAGCGGGACACCGAGGAGCTGCGCCAGCGGGTGGCCGGCCGGACGGGGTCGCTGGCGCGTACCTTCGACCGGATCGTCGCCCTGCTCACCACCCGCGGCTACCTCACCGCCGAGGGCTCGGTGACCGACGCCGGCCGGATGCTGGGGCGGATCTGGACCGAGGCCGACCTGCTGGTGGCGGAGTGTCTGCGCCGGGGGGTCTGGGACGGGCTGTCCCCGGCCGAGCTGGCCGCCGCGGTCTCCGTGGTGGTCTTCGAGGCCCGCCGCGACGTCGACGAGCGGGCCTCGCTGCCGCGCGGCGCGGTCGCCGACGCGGTGGACGCGACGCTGAAGCTGTGGAGCGAGATTGAGGCCGACGAGGCGTCCCGCGGGCTGACCGTCACCCGCGAGCCGGACCTGGGATTCGCCTGGCCGGTCTACCGCTGGGCGCGCGGCGAGGCGCTGGCGAAGGTGCTGTCCAGCGGGCACGAACTCGACGGTGAGATGCCGGCCGGTGACTTCGTCCGGTGGGCCCGGCAGGTGGTGGACCTGCTCGGCCAGCTGGCCGACTCCGGTGGCGCCTCGGCCGAGTTGCGTTCCACCGCCCGGCAGGCGATCGGCGCCGTCAACCGGGGTGTGCTGGCCTACCATTCGCGGGCCTGACCAGCACCGACGGTGACCGTTCGGGATGCGAATCGACGCATCGTACAGTCACCGCGAGGCCACCGCCCGCAGTACCCGAGCGATTCTATTGTGCCTGCTGGGGAGGTCCCGGATCATGTTACCGGCGCGTCAGGTACGCGCCGGTAACAGCTCTGGGGGGAGCCATTTTGGCAGACATCAATCACTTTGAGTACGGATGGATAACACCGGCGATCAGCTACGCGCTGTCGGTGCTGGGTTCCATCCTCGGACTGATCTGCGCCGGCCGGATCCGTACCGCGCCCAGCGCCGGCCAGCGAGCCTGGTGGGGGCTGCTCGCGGCGTGGGCACTCGGCGGCACGGCGATCTGGACCATGCATTTCATGGCGATGCTGGGCTTCGGCGTGACCGGTTCCCGGATCCGGTACGACGTGCCGATCACCGTCGCCAGTGCGCTGATCGCGGTGGCGTCCGTCGGCATCGGACTGGCCATCGTGGGCACCGGCCGGCTGTCGGTGGTACGCATCATCGGCGGTGGCCTGTTCACCGGCGCCGGGGTGGCGGCGATGCACTACACCGGCATGGCCGCGATGCGGCTGGACGGCCAGCTCGGCTACGACGGAAACCGGGTGGCCCTGTCGGTGCTGATCGCCGTGATCGCGGCCACCGTCGCGCTGTGGCTCGCGGTGACCGTACGCCGGGGGTTGGCGATCTTCGCCTCGGCGCTGGTGATGGGTGTGGCGGTCAACGGCATGCACTTCACCGGCATGAGCGCCCTGTCGGTGCATCTGCACGAGCAGCGTGGGGAGATCGCCGGGGCGGAGGTGGGCACGCTGCTGGTGCCGATCGTGCTGCTGGTCGTCTTCGGTGTGGTGGGGCTGGTCTACGCGCTGCTCGCCGCGCCCACCGACGAGGACCGCGCGGCGGCGGCGTACCTGGATGCCCGTCGGTCGCCGGCACCGGCGGCGGCCGATCCGACCACCGGTGCGGGCCCGGTCGGTGCCGTCGCGCCGGATCCGGTCGGGCTGCGCGCCCGCTCCACGCTGGCCCGGCCCGGTGCCCAGTTCCCGTCCCGTCGGGACCGCCCGCCCCGCTGATGCTGCCGGCGGCCGGCTGGGGGAGCCGGTCGCCCGCACGGCATCGTCCCGGCCCGGTGGTGGCCACGAGCGACACCGCTCGTGGCCACCATCGGTGATCGGGGGCGTCCGCTCAGGACAGGGCCTTCAGGAAGGGGCCGTGGTTGCGGCCGAATTCCCACTGGTAGTACCGGTCCCAGTTGATCGACCAGGTCATCAGCCCCCGGAAGCCGGGGTTGGTGCCGCTCCGCGGGGCGTAGCTGCCGCAGCTCTGGCCCCGGACCAGGCAGGTCACCGCCGACTGCACCGCGGCGGGGGCGACGTAGCCGTTGCCCGCGCTGACCGACGACGGCGCGCCGAAGGCGACCTGGTCCTCCCGCAGCGCGGCGAAGACCCGGTCCGGGTTGCCGGCGACCGGGAAACCGGCGAGCAGCATGTCGGTCATCGCGACGTGGAAGTCGGCCCCGCCCATCGTGTGGTACTGGTTGTCCAGTCCCATGATCGGCCCCGAGTTGTAGTTCTGTACGTGCAGCACGGTCAGGTCGTTGCGCAGCGCGTGGATCACCGGCAGGTACGACCCGGCGCGCGGGTCCTGCCCACCCCACGGGCCCGGCCCATAGAACTGGTACCCGAGCTGGACGAAGAACGTCTCCGGCGCCATGGTGAGCACGAAGTTCGCGCCGTAGCGCTGCTTCAGCGTGCGGATCGCGGTAATCAGGTTGACGATCACCGGAGTGGTGGGATTGCGGAAGTCGGTGTCGCCGGCGTTCAGGTAGAGGGAGTGGCCCTCGAAGTCGATGTCGAGCCCGTTCAGGCCGTACCGGTCGACGATCGCCGACACCGAGCGGACGAAGGTGTCCCGGGCGGCGGTGGTGGTCAGCTGGACCTGCCCGTTCTGACCGCCGATGGAGAGCAGCACCTTCTTGCCCTGCTGCTGCTTGGCACGGATCGCCGCGATGAACGCGGCCTCGCTCTCCACGCCCGGGCACTCGCTGGCGGGGCAGAGCTGGAACCGGATGTCGCCGGAGGTGACCGAGGTCGGCTCGCCGAAGGCGAGGTTGATGATGTCCCAGTCCGCCGGCACGTCGGCCATCCGCAGGTAGCCGGAGCCGTTGGCGAAACTGGCGTGCAGGTAGCCGATCAGGGCGCGGCGGGGGATGCCGCCGGCCGGCGGTGTGGTCGGCGGGGGAGTGGTC
>NZ_POTY01000385.1 GCF_003236315.1 Micromonospora craterilacus | reverse complement strand
GCGCGGAAGCGGTCGGCGGGGCGGACCCGGGCGGTGCCCGAGCCGCCGCCGGTGCTCGACGACGCCGAGCTGCGCGGCGCGCTGGAGGCGATCCTGCTGGTGGTGGACGAGCCGGTCAGCGAACTGACCCTGGCCCAGGTGCTTGAGCAGCCCGCCGAGCGGGTCGGCCCGATGCTGGACGAGATCGCCGCCGGCTACACTTCCGCCGGTCACGGGTTCGAGCTGCGCCGGGCGGCCGGGGGCTGGCGCCTGTACACCCGGCCGGAATACGCCAGCTACGTCGAACGGTTCGTGCTGGACGGGCAGTCGGTCCGGCTGACCCAGGCCGCGCTGGAGACCCTGGCCGTGGTGGCGTACAAGCAGCCGGTGACCCGGTCGCGGATCTCCGCCATCCGCGGTGTCAACTGCGACGGGGTGATCCGTACCCTGGTCTCCCGCGGCCTGGTCGAGGAGTGCGGCACCGAGTCGGACAGCGGCGCGTACCTGTACAAGACGACCATCATGTTCCTGGAGAAGCTCGGCCTGAACAGCCTCGACGACCTGCCGCCGCTGGCCCCGTTCCTCCCCGACGACGTAGAAGAGCTTGCTGATGCCACGCGATAACCGCACCCCGTCCCCCGACGCGCCCGTCTACACCGGCGCCGAGCGCCTGCAGAAGATCCTCGCCGCCGCCGGCGTCGGGTCCCGGCGCGCCTGCGAAGACCTGATCTTCCGCCGGCGGGTGACGGTCAACGGGCGGGTGGCGCAGCTCGGCGACAAGGTCGACCCGACCACCGCGGTCATCCACGTCGACGGCGAACGGCTGGTGGCCGACACCCGGCTGGTGTACCTGGCGATGAACAAGCCACGCGGCGTCGTCTCCACCATGGCCGACGAAAAGGGACGCACCGCGCTGGCCGACTTCCTCGGCAACCGGGTCGAGCAGCGGGTCTACCACGTCGGGCGGCTCGACGCGGACAGCGAGGGCCTGCTGCTGCTCACCAACGACGGCACCCTGGCGCACCGGCTGATGCACCCCTCCTACGGGATGCCGAAGACGTACCTGTGCGAGGTGTCCGGGCCGATCCCGCGCAACCTCGGCAAGCGGCTCGCGGCCGGGATCGAGCTGGAGGACGGCCCGGTGACCGTCGACGCGTTCCGGGTGGTGGACAGTCTGGGGCGTACCGCCCAGGTCGAGCTGACCCTGCACGAAGGGCGCAAACACATCGTACGGCGGCTGCTCGCCGAGGTCGGCCACCCGGTGAGCCGGCTGGTGCGTACCTCCATCGGGCCGATCCGGCTGGGTGACCTGCGTGCCGGGCGCACCCGGCGGCTGACCAACGCGGAGGTCGCCGCCCTGTTCAAGGCCGTGGGTGACTGACCCCGCGCCCACGGGTACGGCTGAGGGTAGGCTCCCTGGCGGCCCGGCGGGGCCGGCAGGCCGTACGCCGCCGCGCCGGGCATCATTGAAGACGTGTGGGCAACCGCTCGCGTCCGCCGATGAGGGTGGATCGCGAGGTACGGGCTGAGGAGGACAACGGTGGAGGAAAACGTACCGGCCGGGCGCTGCGTGGTCGCTGTGGACGGGCCGTCCGGTTCGGGTAAGTCCACCGTCTCCCGGCGGCTCGCCGTGAGCCTCGGTGCCCGCTACCTCGACACCGGCGCGATGTACCGGGCGATCACCTGGGCGGTGCTGCGCTCCGGGGTCGACCTGACCGACGCGCAGGCGGTGGCGAAGGTCGCCGGCGAGGTGGACCTGCACATCGGCACCGAACCCGCGGGGTACGGCGTGACCGCCGACGGGATCGGCGTCGAGGAAGAGATCCGCGGGCCCGAGGTGACCGCCGCGGTCTCCGCCGTGGCCGCCGTGCCGGCGGTGCGGGCGCTGCTGGTGGCTCGGCAGCGCGACATGATCGCCAAGGCCGGTCGGATCGTGGTCGAGGGGCGGGACATCGCTTCCGTCGTGGCCCCGGACGCCGACCTGAAGGTCTACCTCACCGCCTCGGCGGCGGCACGCGCCGCACGTCGCAGCGCCGAGAACGCCTCCGACGTGGCGGCCACCGCCGCCGACCTGGCCCGCCGCGACCAGCTGGACTCGACCCGCAAGGCCGACCCGCTCGCCCAGGCGTCCGACGCCGTCGTGCTGGACACCACCGAGCTGGGCATCGACGAGGTCGTGGCACGGCTGACTGAGCTGCTCACCGATCGGGGAGTGGCGTGACCGACAGCGATGGATGGGTGGAGCTGCGGGAGCCGGACCTCGACACCGAGGAACCGACCGGCCCGCAGCCGGTGGTGGCCGTGGTCGGCCGCCCCAACGTCGGCAAGTCCACCCTGGTCAACCGGATCATCGGCCGCCGCCAGGCGGTCGTCGAGGACGTACCCGGGGTGACCCGGGACCGGATCCCGTACGACGCGCAGTGGTCCGGTCGGGCGTTCACCGTGGTGGACACCGGCGGTTGGGAACCGGACGCGAAGGACCGGGCGGCGGCCATCGCCGCCCAGGCCGAGGCGGCCGTGGTCACCGCCGACGTGGTGCTGTTCGTGGTGGACGCGATGGTGGGCTCCACCGACGTCGACGAGGCGGCGGTGAGGATGCTGCGCCGCAGCGCCAAGCCGGTGATCCTGGTGGCCAACAAGGCCGACAACGCCACCATCGAGCTTGAGGCCACCTCGCTGTGGTCGCTCGGCCTCGGTGAGCCGTTCCCGGTGTCGGCGCTGCACGGGCGCGGCTCCGGTGACCTGCTCGACGCCATCATGGCGGCGTTGCCCGAGGCGCCGAAGGTGGCGGAGTTCCGTCCGCGTGGCCCGCGTCGGGTGGCCCTGGTGGGTCGGCCGAACGTCGGCAAGTCCAGCCTGCTGAACCGCTTCTCCGGTGAGGAGCGGGCAGTGGTCGACGCGGTCGCCGGCACCACCGTCGACCCGGTGGACAGCCTGGTCGAGATCGGCGGCGACACGTGGCAGCTGGTGGACACGGCCGGGCTGCGTAAGCGGGTCGGCAAGGCCAGCGGCACCGAGTACTACGCCAGCCTGCGTACCGCCTCGGCGATCGAGGCGGCGGAGGTGGCGGTGGTGCTGCTCGACTCCAGCGAGCCGATCAGCGAGCAGGACCAGCGGATCCTGTCCATGGTCACCGAGGCCGGTCGGGCGATGGTGATCGCCTTCAACAAGTGGGACCTGGTCGACGCCGACCGCCGGTACTACCTGGACAAGGAGATCGAGCGGGAGCTGCGCCGGATCCCGTGGGCGATCCGGTTGAACCTGTCGGCGAAGACCGGCCGGGCGGTGGACAAGCTCGCCGCGTCCCTGCACCGGGCCCTGGCCAGCTGGGAGACGCGGATCCCCACCGCGCAACTCAACGCCTGGCTCACCGCACTGGTCCAGGCCACCCCGCACCCGGTGCGGGGGGGACGGGCACCGCGGATCCTGTTCGCCACCCAGGCCGGCGTGGCCCCGCCGCGCTTCGTGCTCTTCACCACCGCCCCCCTCGACGCCGGCTACCAGCGCTTCGTCGAGCGCAAGCTGCGCGAGGAGTTCGGCTTCGAGGGCAGCCCGATCGAGATCTCGGTACGCCCGCGCAAGAAGCTCGGCCCCGGCGGTCGAGGCAAAGCACACGGCTGACCGATCAGCCCCTGGGGCCCTGCGGACGACACGCCACCCGCAGGGCCCCACCCTCCTAGGATGCTTTAGGGGTGGTGCGGGTGGTCACCCCGCGGAGGCGGGGAG
>NZ_POTY01000384.1 GCF_003236315.1 Micromonospora craterilacus | reverse complement strand
TTCCACACCCTCGCCCGAGCCACCATCCGCCCCACCTACCAGATCCACCCCTAACCCGCACTTGCCGCCGCTCCCCGTTGATCATGAGGTTGTCGCCGCGACACGCCGCCGCGAATGACAACCTCTCGATCAACGGGGAGAGCGGGGAAGGGAAGGGCTGTTACGCCGGGGTGCGGGCTACGGCGAAGACGGACTGGCCGAAGGGTGGGCGGGCGAGTTGCTCGGCGGCCTTGGTCGCCGGGAGGACCAGGGTGTCGTAGACCTTCACCATGGGGCCCTCCTTCGGCATCAGCCGGAAGACCTTGGTGGCCATGAAGTAGCCGATCAGGCCGAGCGCGTTCGCGTAGTGGATCTTCTCCACCCGCAGGCCCGCCTCGGTCATCGCCGCCGAGAGGGTCTTCTTCGTGTAGCGGCGTACGTGGCCGGTGGCGATGTCGGCCGGGCTCATCGCGAACTGGAACGCTGGCACGATGATGACCACGGCTCCGCCGGGCCGGACCAGGTCGCCCATGCTGCGCAGCGCGCCGACGTGGTCCTCGATGTGCTCCAGCACGTTGTACGACACCGCGGCGCTGTAGTCGCCCCGCTCGGAGTTCGGCAGCAGCATCTGGCGGACCTCGATGGCCGGCTGGTCGGCGAGGCGTTCCTTGAGCGCGACCAGGCGGTCCGGGTCCGCCTCGGTGGCGGTGAACCGCGGGAAGTGCTCGGCCCACTCCAGGGCGTAGTCGCCGAGGCCGCTGCCGATCTCGATCGGGTTGTCGCCGAGGTACGGCACGGCCAGCTCGACGAACCAACGACGATGGTTGACCGCTGTGGCGAGGCCCTCCAGAACCTCGGACTGCACGCGCTGATCCCCAGTGATTTCTGCCATGCGTCGATTCCTCACGATACGACTCGACCGGCGCCAGGACTGCCTGAGTGAACCATCCGCTCGGGGGGCGGAAATATCGGGGCCTGGGATGGCCGAATTGGTCGGGGCTAGGTGCACGATCGGTGGTGGTCAGCGAACCTGGAGGATGTTACGCCAGTACCCCGAACCGTGCACGGCGGCCCGATAGGCCGACTACGCTCCGAATTGTTATGGGTACTCCTGAATCGGACCGCCCTGTCGAGGAGTCCGGGGTGGGAGAGCCGGCGGGGCGGCGGGTGCGTGACGGTCATCGTCCCAGGTCAGGGCGTTGGCGGGACGTCGCCGCCGTGGCGAGCTTCGTGCTGCTGGGCTTCTGGGTGACCGCCCGGATGTGGTGGAATCCAGCGGACGGCATTCGGGACAACAAGACGGATATGGCACAATTCGAGTGGATGATGGCGCACGGTGCCCGGGTGGTGACCGAATTTGCCTATCCGTTCTCGTCGGACCGGATGAACGTGCCGGAGTCCGTCAACTTGATGGCGAATACATCCGTTCTATCCGTTTCGCTGCCAATGACGCCGATCACCGTCCTGCTCGGCACCCGCACCGCGTTCCTGGTCTTCCTCACCTTCGGGATGATCGCCACGGCGACCGCCTGGTACTTCGTGCTGTCCCGGGTGCTCGTCGGCTCTCGTGGGCCGGCCTGGCTGGGCGCGACGTTCTGCGCGTACGCGCCGGCGATGGTCTCGCACGCCAACGCACATCCGAACATCGTGTCGCAGTTCGTGGTACCCCTGATCATCTGGCGTACCGTGCGGCTCGCCGAGCCCGGCCGCTGGCTGCGCAACGGTGTCCTGCTCGCGCTGGTGGTCGTCTGGCAGGCCTTCCTGAACCTGGAGATCCTGCTGATGGCCGCGATAGGTCTCGGCGTGGTGATCGTCGCGCTGTTGATCGGCCGTCCCGAGTTGCGTGGGCGGACCCGCCCGTTCCTCGCCGGGATCGGCGTGGCCACCGCGATCTCCGCCGTGCTGCTGGCGTACCCGCTCTACGTCCAGTTCTTCGGCCCCGGCGCCTACAGCGGGCTGTCCTGGCTGATCCGGGGCTACTCCACCGACCTGGCCTCGTTCTTCACGTACTCCCGCGAATCGCTGGGCGGCGACGCGCGCAGCGCCACCGGCCTGGCCAAGAACCCCACCGAGGAGAACGCCTTCTTCGGCTGGCCACTGGTGATCCTGGTGGTGGCGCTGGTGTGGTGGCTGCGCCGCAACGTGGTGGTGCTCGGGCTGGCCGTGCTCGGGCTGCTCTTCGCGGTGCTCTCGCTCGGCCGGGAGATCCGTTTCAACCGCCAGGGCACCGGCATCCCGGGGCCGTGGGCGGTGCTGGAGGATCTCCCGGTGCTGCACTCGGTGGTGCCGACCCGCTGGGCGCTGGCCATCACCCCGATCATCGGGCTGCTGCTCGCGTACGGCGCCGAACGGGTCCGGGAACTGGCCGCCCGCTACCCGGACCGGCGGTCGCAGATCCGCTTCGGCACGGTGACCGTGCTGGCGATGGCGCTGGTGCCGGTGCTGCCCACGCCGCTGCCGACCAAACGCCTCGAACCGACCCCCGAGTTCGTCACCTCCGGGGCGTGGCGCCCCTACCTCGCCGGCGGGCGCAGCGTGGTGACCCTGCCGCTGCCGGACACCGAGTACGCCGAACCGCTGCGCTGGTCCGCGCAGACCCGGACGGAGATGCCGATCGCCCGCGGGTACTTCCTCGGCCCGGACACCCGACCCGGTGAGGGGCGGGTCGCCCTGTTCACCGCGCCGCCGCGCCCGACCAGCAGCTTCTTCGCCACCATCCGCCGTACCGGTGAGGTGCCGCCGGTCACCGCCCAGACCCGGCACGACGCCGTGCAGGACCTGCGCTACTGGCGCGCCGGCGTGGTGATCCTCGGGCCGCACGAGCGCGCTGACGCGCTACGGCAGGGGATGACCGAGCTGACCGGGATCGAGCCCACGTACACCGGCGGGGTGTGGCTGTGGGATGTCCGCCCGCTGACCGGCTGATCAGCTCGGCGTCGACGCGCGGTCAGGCGGTCAGCTCGGCGTCGACGCGCGGTCAGGCGGAGCGGATGCAGCAGCCCTGGCAGACCTTCGGCTTGGGCAGGGTGAACGCCAGGCAGCAGGTGCGCCGCTGCACGGTCGGCTCCCCGTTCGGGCCGGGCACCAGTTCCACCAGGTCGGCCAGGTCGAGCGTGGCGAGCAGCGTGTCGACCGCCTCGACCGCCGAGCCGGGCAGCCCGTCGGCGGCCCGCAGCAGCCCGTGGGCGATGCCGGAGGCCACCGAGCCGAGCAGGGTGCGGGTGCCGATGCGTACCTCGCCCTGGATCGCGGCGATCATCGGGGCGAGGTGCGCGTCCAGCAGCGTGGCGCGCAGCGCCGCGAGGAGTTGCCGGTCGTCGGCCACCACCCGGACCTCAGGCCGGCCGGTGAGCGCCAGTGGGTCGTTGGGCAGGACCGCGATCGGAGTCGACTGGCGCAGGCCCAGGGTCACCAGGGCGCGCTGGTCCGCGAAGTGGATGAGCGTCGCCGACGGGTCGAGCAGCGGCACGCGCCGGGCGGCGGCCCAACCGAGCACCACCGGCAGCGCCGTCCAGTAGCAGTACGACTTCCAGGCCAGGGCGGCGGAGGCGTGCGGGGTGCCGCCCCAGAGGCGGACGGCCGAGCCGAGCAGCTCGGGCAGCCGCGCGCCGTCGATCAGGGTCGTCGCCGGGGCCCACCCGGCCTCGTCGGCGACCACCAGTCCCGGTGCCAGCCCCGGCAGGTCGTCGGTGCCGAACATGGCCCGCAGGGTCGCGGTGACCGGGGCGAGCGGCTCGGCGG
>NZ_POTY01000383.1 GCF_003236315.1 Micromonospora craterilacus | reverse complement strand
CGGCCCCACCGACCGGGCCACCCCCCGGCGCAGGTCCGCACCCGTGGCCGCCGGGGTATCCGCCCGGCGCACCGTACCCGGCCGGGGCATGGCCGGGCTCGCCGCCGGACACGTCGCAGACGCGGCAGCGGCTGCATCCGTTGAGCCCGGCCCTGCACGGCGCGAAGTCGCTGGTCGTGGTCATCGCCGGGCTGTCCTGGTCGACGCTGTCCCGGGTCGGGTTCGGCTGGTTCGTGGCGATGGTGATCGTGATCGCCCTCGGTGCCACCGTGCTGGCCGTGGTCAGCTGGTACAACACCGGCTACCAGGTCGTCGGCCGGGAACTGCGGATCCACGAGGGGCTGCTCTGGCGGCGGACCCGCGCCATCCCGCTGGAACGGCTTCAGGCCGTCGAGGTGGTCCGGCCGTTGCTCGCTCAACTCACCGGCCTGGCGGAGCTGCGACTGGAGGTGGTCGGCGGGGGCAAGACCGAGGCACCGCTGGCCTTCCTCAGCGTCGCCGAGGCGGCGGTCCTGCGGCAGCGCCTGCTGGCCCTGGCGGGGCGTCCGCCCGCTGCGGCGCAGGGTCCACGGCCACCGGAGGGGTACCCGGCCGCGCCGGCCGGTGCCGAGTCGGCCGCGCCGGCCGGCCGGCCGCTGCACGCGGTGAGCAACCGGGACCTGCTGGTCAGTCAGCTACTCACCCCGCAGGCGTTCCTGCTGCCGTTAGGCGTGGCCTTCGTGGCCGCGCAGTTCCTGTCCGAGGGGTCGTGGTCGTTCATCGCGGTGGCGAGCACCCTGACCGCGATGGCCGGCATCCTGTTGCAACCCATCCGCCGGGTCCTCGACGACTGGCGGTTCCAGTTGGCCCGCGACGACGACCGGCTGCGGATTCACAACGGCCTGCTGGAGACCAGGGTGCAGACCGTGCCGCTGCACCGGGTGCAGACCGTGGGCGTGACCTGGCCGCTGCTCTGGCGGGTCAAGGGCTGGCTGCGGCTGCGCCTGGAGGTGGCCGGTTACGCCGCCGGCGAGCCCGACCAGCGCAACCGGCCGGACCGGCTGCTTCCCGTCGGTGACCAGGCGACCGGCGCGGCGATCGTGGCCGAGGTGCTGCCGGGGGTCACCCTGTCGTCGTTGCCGCTGAGTTCGCCGCCGGACCGGGCCCGTTGGGTCAATCCGCTGAGCCGACAGGTCCTCGGCGCCGGCCTGACCGAGCACGTCTTCGTCGTACGCTCCGGTCTGCTCACCCGCCAGCTGACCATCGTGCCGTACGCCCGATTCCAGAGCGTGCGGGTGGTGCAGGGGCCGGTGCAGCGGTTGCTGCGGCTGGCCACCGTGCACGTCGACACCGCCGGCGGGGCCGGCGCGGCGGCGGTGGACCGGGATGTCGCCGATGCCTGGGCGTTGGCGGCGGAGTTGACCGCCCGCGGCCACGCCACCCGCCGCGCCGGCTAAGCGGGCGGGTTCGTCAGCGGGTCGCCGGGACCGCGGGCGGCTCGGCGGGTGCCGCCTGCACGGCCGGCGGCTCGGTCGGGGTGCGGCGGGCCCGCCGCCGGGCCCACCACCGCTCCGCCAGGCCGACCACCAGGAAGGTCAACCCCACGTACGCCCAGCCGACCAGCACGTCGATCACGTAGTGCTCGCCGCTGTAGACCAGCGTGAAGGTCATCGCCAGCGGGTACGCCAGCAGCAGTGGCCACCAGCGACGTCGGACGCTGCGCAGGAAGAACAGCACCACGAACAGCGCGAAGGCGGTGTGCAGCGACGGCATGGCGGCCACCGGGTTCGAGGCCAACTGCCCGGCGTTGAGCAGGTTGCCGGCACCGTGCATGCCGAACGCCTTCCAACCCCGGGTGGAGATCCGCGCGACCTCCTCCAGCAGGCCGTTCTGCGCCGCCCACCAGGGCGGCGCGGCCGGGTAGAGGAAGTAGGTGACCAGGCCCGACGCGCAGAGGAACGCCCAGCGTCGCATGAACGCCGCCCACCGGCTGCGCTCGCGCATCCAGAGCACCGCGGCGGCGGCCAGCGCTGCCACGAAGTGCGAGAAGTACACCCAGCTGACGAGCACGTCCCACCAGTGCACCTCGGGCCGGTAGAGGTGCTGCTGCAACCAGACGGTCGGCACCTCGCCGCCGGTGGCCCAGCCGAACATCAGCCGGTCCGCCAGGATCAACTCGTACGCGTGCGGGATCGTCCCGTCGTGGTAGGCGAAGCCGCGGGAGAGGTTGTAGGCGACCAGCAGCAGCACCACCGGCACCCAGTCCCGGGCGAAGCGCAGGTGGCTCCGCCACGGGCGGGCGGAGTTCCAGGCGATGGTCCCGGCCCAGATCCAGAAGAACGCGTAGACCGGGTCGGTGGGCAGGCCGATGCCGAGCCAGCCGGCGACGAAGGCGACGCTCCACACCGACATCGCGATCACCCGGCGGCGGCCGCCGTCGCGGGAGGCGGGTGGCTCCGTACGGGCGCTGGGCTGGGGGTCGATCACGGCAGACATCGCGGACAAGGTTAACGGCGGGCCACGAGTTGCCCCACGCAGGACCAGCGGCCGCGCCGGGACGTGACAGGTGTCGCACCACGGCCGCCCCGTACCCCGGGACGGTCATCTGGCCGCCCGCGTGCCCCGGCCCCGCGCGAGCACCTACGCTGTGGCCATGCAGGTGCAGCCGGATCATGCCCTGACGCCGGGTTTGGTGGCCCGGGTCGAGTTGACCGTCACCGACGCCGACACCGCCCTGGCGGTCGGCTCCGGCGACGTGCCGGTGCTCGGCACCCCTCGGTTGCTCGCGCTGGCCGAGGCGGCGACCGTGGCGGCGACCGCGCGGCACCTGCCCGCCGGCTCGACCACCGTGGGTACCCGGGTCGAACTCGACCACCGGGCGGCGACGCCGGTGGGCCGGACGGTGACGGCGCAGGCCCGGCTGACCGCCGTCGACCGGCGGCGGCTGGTGTTCGAGGTCGCCGTGACCGAGGGCGGGCAGACCGTGGCCGAAGGCCGGGTGGAGCGGGTCCTGGTCGACCGGAACCGCTTCGTCGAACGCGCTGGCCAGCCCGCATGAACGGCCGTTTCGTCGAGGTCGCCGACCGGGTGCTCGTGCTGCGGGAGCCGCTGCTCGCGGTCAACGTGACACTGGTGCTCGGGGACGGCGAGGCGCTGCTGGTCGACACGCTCTCCAGCGCCGGGCAGGCGACCGAGCTGGCCACCGCCGTACGCGCGGTCACCGGCGCCCCGTTGACCCTGGTGAACACCCACCACCACTTCGACCACTGCTTCGGCAACGCCACGCTCGCCGCCGACCCACCCCGCCCGATCTGGGCGCACGAGCTGGCCGCGGCGGCGTTGCGCGACGACCCGGACCGGCTGCGCCGGGAGGCGTACGCGGAGCTGCGCGCCGAGCAGCCCGAGCTGGCCGCCGAGCTGGCCGACACCGTGCTGCTGCCGCCCACCGACACCGTCCACACCGAGGCCACCCTCGACATCGGGGGGCGGCGCGTGGTGCTCCGCCACCCCGGCCGCGGCCACACCGACGCCGACCTCGTGGTGCAGGTGCCCGACGCCGACCTGCTGGTCGCCGGTGACCTGGTCGAGCAGGCCGGCCCGCCGGCGTTCGAGGACTCGTACCCGTTGCAGTGGCCGGACACACTGGCCGAACTGCTGCGGTGGACCACTCCCGAGACGGTGGTGGTACCGGGTCACGGCGAGCCGGTCGACCCGGAGTTCGTCCGGGCGCAGCACGCCCAACT
>NZ_POTY01000382.1 GCF_003236315.1 Micromonospora craterilacus | reverse complement strand
CGCCCACCCCGACCCCGACCACGCCGGGGCCGTCCTCCTGCACGGTCAACTGGACGGCGAACCAGTGGAACAACGGGTTCACCGCCGACGTCCGCGTCACCAACCGTGGCCCCGCCCTGACCAACTGGACCGTGACCTGGTCGTTCACCGGCAACCAGCAGGTCACCAACGCGTGGAACGCCCAGGTCACCCAGTCGGCGCGGAACGTGACCGCGCGCAACGTCGCCTGGAACGGCAGCCTGCCGACCAACGGCACGGTGACCTTCGGCTTCCAGGCCACCTACTCCGGCACCAACGACCGCCCGAGCGAGTTCCGCCTGAACGGCACCCCCTGCCAGACAAGCTGACCCGTTAGCGGTGCCATTTCGCCAATCTTGGACAGTTACCGTTCGGACCTAACGGTAACTGTCCAAGATTGACCGAGCCGTGACCGGAACGACGCCGCGCGACGGCGTACCCGTGATCGCAAGCGGCGTCGAGTGGTGGCGAGATCGACGACATGATCGAGGAGTACGGCCGGCACACCGGGCACGCCGACCTGCTCCGCGAGGCCGTCGACGGGCTGGTCGGCGAGGACCCGCCGGCGGGCTGGCGGCCCAGAGCCGGCCACTACCGCCTACCCGGCTGACTCGCACCTCGGCGTACGACCGGCTGTAGCGAGAATGGCAGCTGATCCCTATGGTTCACGATCATGGATGCCGTACTCACCGCCCTCCTCATCTACCCGCTGAGCCTCCTCGTTCTCTACTGGGTAATCCGTCTTGCGGTCCGGCACGCGATCGGAGACGCCGACAAGCGTCGGCGGGGCGGGGCGTGACTGGTTGGTCCGGCACTCAGTCGAGCGGTCGAAGCTGACCGCCGGGCTGCTGCCATCCCCGGAGTGGGTGCCAGCGGCAGGCTGCTGAGCTGGGGTTACCTGGGTGCGCCCGGCAGGATTCGAACCTGCGGCCTTGAGATTAGAAGTCTCCTGCTCTATCCGCTGAGCTACGGGCGCATCGTGGTATCGCGCGAGAAGGGTACCGCCGTCCCGGCCCCGCGCGACGGAACGGGTGGCCGGGCCAGGGTCGCACGGGCGTTGTCGCCGTCGCACCCGGTTACTCGCGGCTGCGGGCGGCCGTCCCCGCGTCCGCGTGGGGCGTGGTTTCCGCCGCCGCTTCGGGTGCGTCATCAGCCCGGCGGGGTTCCGGGGCGGCCGGGCGGGCGGCCGTCGGTCCGGCGCCGAGGAACGCCTCGGCCCACCGGCCCACCTCGGCGAAGACCTTCTCGCGTACGGCGGGGCCGGAGAGCGTCAGGTCGTGCATGCCGCCGTCGAAGCGGGCCAGCGTGACGTGCTGGCCGAGGCGGGGCGCCCAGCGGACCATGTGCTCGACGTCGAGGACGGCGTCGGCGAGGCTGGCCGCGTCCCGCCACTTCGTGCTCCGGTACGAGCGGGTCGAGCAGGCGAGCAGCACCGGCACCGGGATGTCCAGCCCGGCGCGCAGCCGCCGCTGGCCGGTGCGGACGGCGTCGAGCCAACCGGCCCGGACGGGGAAGCCGGCGAGCGGCTTCCAGGTCAGGTCGTACGTCCACTCGCCGCGATGGTCGGCGTGGATGCTTTCGCCGTACACGGTGCCGAGCCCCAGCGGCAGGATCCGGTGCGGCGCCCTGCGGCCCAGGCGGGCGACGGCGGCCGCGAGGGGTCGGCGCACGAACCATGGGGCGTTCAGGTCGAAGAAGGGGCTGTTGAGGAAGATGCCGTCGACCAGCCCGGCGTCGCGGCGGGCGTGCGCCCAGAGCGAGACGATCAGGCCGCCGGTGGAGTGGCCCATCGCCAGCAGGGTGTCGTGCCCGTCCTCGGTACGGATGATCTGCGCGGCGGCGTCGAGTTCCGGGAAGTAGTCACCGAGGTCGCGGCAGAAGTTGGCGGTCTGGTGCGGGAGCAGGCTGCGGCCGTACTTGCGCAGGTCCAGCGCGTAGAAGTCCCAGCCCCGTTCGGCGAAGAAGTCGGCCAGGTGGGTCTGGAAGAAGTAGTCGACGAAGCCGTGTACGTAGAGCACGGCCCGGCCGGTGGGGCGTTCGGCCCGGCGGCGGACCAGGGTGGCCACCACCGACCCCTCGTCGTCGCTGCCCAGGTCGATGGTGTGCCGCTCGTACGGCGGGCCCAGCAGATCCGGTTCCACGTGCCGACGGTACGCCGGCAAGCTACCGGGCGGTAGCCCGGCCCGCCGGCCGGGGTCGCACCCCGGCCGGCGGTGCGATCACCTCTCGTCGGTCGTCATCCCGGCGTCGGCCAGTTCGCCAGCCGGTGTGGCCTGGCCGGGCGGGGTGTTGACCCGCAGGTGCTTGTTGTTGCGTGGCTCCTGCCGGGTCTTCGCGTCGTTGAGCTTGCGGCGCAGGTCGTCGCGGGCATCGTTGAGCGCGGCGCGCAGATCCTCCTCGGCCGAGGTGGTGACGATCTTCTGTCGGCCGGCGATCCAGCACTCCAGCGTGATGCGCTGGCCCTTGGCCTCCCGGTTCTTGACCGACAGCTCAAGCTCGGTGGCGTCGGCATTGAAGGTGGCCAGGCGGGTGTCGAGCGTGGCGAACTGCGCGACGATCCAGTCCCGGTCGGCCTGCGAGAAACCGGCACCGAGCCGGAGGCACTGCGCCACGGTGGCCGGGTTCGTGCTCATCGCCGCACCTCACCAGGGACGCGGGCGGAACGGGTGATGGTCATCTTCATGATCGCTGACCTTTCGTTCGACGTCGTGCTCACCGGTGCGGTTGAAAGATCCCTACCCAGGTCGACTGCGTCCGGAACGTGAGCAGTTCCGGCGTCTCTCGATCATCGCGATCCGGCTACCCAGCGGGTCAGGGCCACCCGGCCTACCACACCGGGACCTTGATCAGGTGTTTGTCCACAGGTGGTCCGGTCGTCCACAGATCGGGGTCTCGGGACTGCCCGGTGGCGGTGCCGGGCCGCAGGCTCGACTGCGAGTCGGCTCGCGAAGGCGGGCCGCCGATCCCCGCTGGAGGGACGATGTTCGATACGTATGTGACGGTTGTCGGCAACGTGCTGACCGCGCCCGAGTGGCGTCGTACCACCCAGAGCAACACCCTGGTCGCCAATTTCAAGGTCGCCTCGACCGCCCGGCGCCTCGACCGCGACAGCGGGCGCTGGGTCGACGGCAACAGCCTGCGGGTACGGGTCAACTGCTGGCGCAAGCTCGCCGAGGGGGTGGCGGCCTCGGTGATGGTCGGCGATCCCGTGGTCGTCTGCGGGCGGCTCTACACCCGGGACTGGACCGACGACGCCGGCAACCACCGCACGCTGTACGAGCTGGAGGCCGTCGCGGTCGGTCACGACCTGTCCCGGGGGCGCGGGCGGTTCCTGCGCAACCGGCCGAGCCTGACCACCAGTGCCGTCTCCGACGCCGAGGCCGAGCAGCGGGTGCACGGCGAGCCGACCGAGCCGGTGCCGGACGCCCAGGCACCTGCCCGGCCCGACGACGGCCCGCTCGACGACGAGTTCGAGCTGTCCGACTTCGCCCCGTCGCGAGCCGGGTTGGCCCATCCCGGCAGCTACCCCGATCCGTTCGACGAACTCGGCGACGGCGGGGATGCGGGTGCCGAGGAGCTGACCCCGGTGTACGCCGAGGCGGTCGTGCCTGGGGACGGCGCGGCCGTCGTGCCCGGGAACGAAGTGGCCGCACCCGAAGACGGGTTGGCCGCAGTGGCGGTGGCCGGGGCCCCCGAGGCCGGGTTGGCGGCGCGTCCGGAGGAATCGGGGG
>NZ_POTY01000381.1 GCF_003236315.1 Micromonospora craterilacus | reverse complement strand
GGACGCTGGAAGACGCTACGCCACACGACCGCCAGCCCCCGCCGAATCGGCGACATCATCGCCGCAGCCCTGCACCTGACCCATTTCGAGTACAAGTACCTACCGCAAAGTCGTTGAGATCACTTTACTGCCAGTCTTGATGAGCTGAGGCGAAGGGTCGGTCGATATCGCAGGCAGTCGATCGCACCTGAGGAAGATGCCTATATCGGCTGCATCTTCGTCAGGGATTCCGTCTTCTTTCCTGCGGGGTCGATGGTTGGTCCGCCGCCCGACTTTGCCTCGAACCTGGTCCAGGGAAAGAGCTATGATCTTGCTAATCCGTCGGCAGTGGACTATTTCACCCCGTTGATTCGTCGTCTGCTCGGAGTGGCGGTCGAGGTTGACCACAGTCGGCCGTGGCATCGCCCCGGGCCGGTTTACGGTGACCCCAGGCTCGTGCCGCAGCGTCTCGGCCAGCAATCCTTCAAGGCTGTCGTGCTTGGAGCGTACGGACGGCGCTGCGCCATCACGGACAGTCGGGTCCAGCCCGTGTTACAGGCCGCGCACATTCGTCCGCTGCCATTGGGTGGCGAGCATCGCGTGGACAACGGGCTGCTGCTCAAGTCCGATGTGCACATCCTCTTCGACCGCGGCTATCTCGGCGTGGATCCTAAGCATCGGCTCGTTGTGAGCCCTCGCCTCCGGAGCGAGTTCGGTAATGGTGACCAGTTCTATGCCAAGGCGGGGACACAGATCGCCTTGCCGGAACGGCGCCGGGACCGACCGAACGTCGAGTTCCTTGAGTGGCACCTGGATACGGTTTTCAAGGCCTGATTCGGTGCCACTGCGGCTGCCGTGCGCCCACCAGCCATCACCCGATACCGAAAGCCGCCCCGGTACGCCGGGTCCCGCGACTTCCGTGGCCGCTCCATCCCGTCCTGACCCGAGATCTTGGACAGTTCCCGTTACGCCAGAACGGAAACTGTCCAAGATCTCGGACGGATTAAACAATCAACGCCATTGTGCGAGGCTCGCAACGGGTCGGCGCACCCCGCGAGTGCTGGGGCAGCGTGTTGGCGGGGGTGAATCAATGCTAGGTCGGACGAGTGAGTTCAATTTCGTCGCCGGGTAGAACTTCGACCCCGCCCGCGGCATCGCGGACCTCTAGGACGGGCACGCCCTCGTCGAGTTGAAGGTCGCGCCGCTCGGCTCCGGTCGGCATCCGGGCGATCGCCGAGCTGCCGGCGGCAAGTTCGATCCTTCGGCGCTCGGTGATCTCCCGAACGTAGCTGCCGTGTCCGCGCACCGTGCGAATCAGGCCCTCGGAGCGTAGGAGCGAGACGCTCATCCGAACCGCCTCTCGGCCGATTCCGTACTCCTGCGTCAGTCGCGCCTCGCTCGGAAGGGCGCTCCCTGGTTCCAGATCGCCGGATTCGATCCGTTGCCTGAGCAGGTCGGCGAGCTGCACATAGACCGGCGTGTGCGAGCGCGGATCGATAGACATAAGGCATCAGCCTTGTTCCCCCGTGGCCAGGGCTGGTTGTGCCCCCGAGCCCCTGTCCGTATAGTCGCAGTCGCAATCGGTGTGCGGACGGCAACCCAGACGTTGTCCGTCGCCGGTGAGTTGTGCTCTGTTGCCGTACTGCCCGGTGGCTGCGGTGGCAGGGCGGTGGGCACCCGCCTGCCCGGGCCGGCGGGTGCCCACCTTCCACCAGGAACCCGCAACGGGAGGAACACATCGTGCGAATCTTCCGGCGCGTCGGCCGGCGCATGCGGGCCGGTCGGCCAGGGGCGATCCGGCAGGCCAGCAAGCCGGCCAACTATCGGTCAGCGGTCTACCTGCCGTTGCGCCCCTGGCAGGTGCGGGAGCGACGGTTCCGGCATACCCGGTTCGGTCGGCGCGGGCTGGATCCGGTCGAGGTGCAGGAGTTCCTCGACCGGGTGGCTGACGATCTGTCCGCCGTCTATGACGCGCTGGGCACCAGCCGGCAGGAGGCAGCCCGGATCAAGGACGCGCTGCGCCGCTGGCAGTCCGAGCATGCCCGCCGAGCCAACGCGGGGGAGCGGTAATGATGGTCGACCGGCAGCGCTTCGTCATCCATCTACCGGTGGTCGCCGGGGACCTGATCGGCGCCGTACGCCTGGCCCGGGTGGTGGCCCGCTGGTCGAGCCTGCTTGCCCACACCGATCCCGGCGAGACCACCGTCTCGGCCGAGGACGACCAGGGCGTACGCCATCGGGTCTTTTGCGACCTGCGACTGCCCGGCGGCTGGCGCTGCCTGCTGCGGGTCGACCACGACGGGCCGTGTGCCCGGCGGCTGCCCCGGTGAGCGGGTCGCCGTCCGGACGGTTCGTGTCCATGCCTGGGGGCGTCGGAGGGTTGGTGGTTTCGCCCGTTAGTCGAACCGTGAGCGGTGCCTGGCAATGCTCCGGCTCGTTCGTGACTCTGGTCAGCTGATGTAGTGCAGGATCACGTTGTGCACGTGGTGGCTCTTCTGGTCACCCCGGAACTCCACCTCGTAGGTGTGCGTGCCGACGTGGATGGCGATGGCGCCGGTGGAGAAGAACGACCCGCCCCACGACTTGTTGCTGACCACGCTCACGCTGGTGATCTTCGAGTACGGGATGCTGGTGATCGCGTACCGCTTGCCGATGAAGGAGCGGTCCTGGATGATCACGCGCCGGTCGGTCAGCCCGATGAACCCGGTGCCGGTGCCGACGGCGTCGTAGACGGCGATGATCTGTTCCCCGTCCAGCAGGCCGCTCTGGATCTGCTGGAACTGCTCCTTGCGGTCGTACGTCGCGTTGGCCATGGACCCCACGGTAGGTCGCCCGCGCCAGCCGCAAGATCCGGCGGCGTCAGTTCGGACGGCCGTCGCCCGGCTCGGCCACCGCACGGTACGCGTCCTCGATGCGGGCAGCCAGCAATACCTCACCCTCGGTGAGGGGGGTGCTGTCGTGGCCGACGCAGATCTGGGTGTGGTCGGCGCGCCGGCTGATCTCCGGCCGCAGGTGCAGCGCGTCGGCGACCACCTTGACCCGTTCGGTCAGCGCCGCGTGCTGCGTGTCGTCGATGACGAGTGTGCGGCGGATCTGCTCGCCCTCCCGGGTCCACCCGTTCAGTAGAGTGAGGGCGTCGCTGAGGTAGTCGAGCTTGGCCCGACCGCCGAACAGCGCACGCATTACCGCACCTCCCAGGCTTCGTTGCCGGCTTGTGGCCAAATCGTCGCCGCCCCGTGTCTTGTCGGTGCCCCTAGTCTTACGCCGCAACGGAGGGTGTGTCCACGCCCACACTTCCGGGTATTCCTGGCCTGACGGTCGGCCAAGCTACCCAAACCGCCGATTGATCTGGCACGCTGGACGGCCGTGTGGACCGAACGGGCGAATGGCGGCGGACAGGCCGCCCGGCGGGACCTGAAGGTGATCGTCGGTGCGGCCATCATCGAGGACGGGCGGGTGCTGGCCTGTGCCCGGTCCGCTCCGCCCGAGGTGGCGGGCATGTGGGAGTTCCCCGGCGGCAAGGTCGAACCGGGCGAGAGCGAGACGGCGGCGCTGGTCCGCGAGTGCGCCGAGGAACTCGCCGTACGCGTCGAGATCGGCGAGCGGGTCGGCCGCAACGTCCGGATGGCGCACGGCCGGTCGGTGCTCAAGGTGTACGCGGCCCGCCTGCTGTACGGCGACCAGCCCACGGCGCTGGAGCACTCCGCGCTGCGCTGGCTCTCCGCCGACGAACTGGACACCGTCACCTGGCTCCCCGCCGACGCCCCCATCG
>NZ_POTY01000380.1 GCF_003236315.1 Micromonospora craterilacus | reverse complement strand
CTCACCCGGTGCGGGCGCGGCCTGGGGGTACGCCGGGTCGGCGGCACCCGAGGTGGGATACGCGGCGTTCGGCGGTGGGTACGGGGCGTGGCCCGGTGGCGGGTAGCCTCCTGCCGGCGGGAAGCCGCTGCCCGGTGTGTACGGGCCGGCGCCCGGCGGGTTCTGGTGTGCATCCGGTTGGGACATGCGGTCAGCTCCTGGCGTTGGTGGAACCGGTGATGGTAGCCAGGCGCCGCACGTCCCGATGTCCTGAAAGGGGTGGCGGTGGTCACCCCGTCCGGGTGACCACCGCGCCCCCTGTCGTCCTGGTCGACTCAGCCGGCGAGACTGGCCGCCCCGCGCGGCAGGAACCGCCGACCGGTGACCCGCTCGCTGGTGCCGGTCCGGTCCAGGTACGGAGTGACGCCGCCCAGGTGGAACGGCCAGCCGGCGCCGAGGATCAGGCACAGGTCGATGTCCTGCGCCTCGGCCACCACGCCCTCGTCGAGCATCAGCCGGATCTCCTGGGCCAGCGCGTCGAGCGCGTTGGCGCGTACCTGCTCCTCGGTGAGCGGCTGATCGCCGACGACCAGCAGCTTCGCCACCTCGGCGTTGATCTCGTCGTCGACCACGATCGGCTGGCCGGAGTCGGCGATCCGCTTGAGGTTCTCGCTGACGCCGAACCGGTCCGGGAACGTGGCGTGCAGGGTGCCGCCGACGTGGTACGCCACGGCGGGGCCGACGAGCTGGAGCAACGCGAGTGGGCGCATCGGCAGGCCCAGCGGGTCCAGCGCCCGGTTCGCCACCTCCAGCGGAGTGCCGGCGTCCACGGCCGCGAAGACCGTGCCGAGGAAACGGGTCAGCAGCCGGTTCACCACGAACGCGGGCGCGTCCTTGACCAGTACGCAGGACTTCTTCAGCTGCTTGCCCACCGCGAAGGCGGTGGCCAGCGTCGCGTCGTCGGTGCGCTCACCCCGGACGATCTCCAGCAGCGGCAGCACCGCGACCGGGTTGAAGAAGTGGAAGCCGACCACCCGCTCCGGGTGCGCCAACTCCTCCGCCATGGCGGTGACCGACAGCGAACTCGTGTTGGTGGCGAGCACCGCCTCCGGCTTGACGATCTTCTCCAGCTCGGCCCAGACCTGCTTCTTGACGGTCAGGTCCTCGAAGACCGCCTCGATGACGAAGTCACAGTCAGCGAACGAAGTGAGCTGGCCCGGCGTCGACGCCGCGAAGGCCTCTGCCGTTGGTGCGCCGGAGACCAGGCCGTACAGCTTGGCCGCCGTGCCCTTGTCCATCCGGCCCTTGCTGACGGCCTTCTCGATCTGGGTGTGCACGTAGCCCACGCCCTTGTCCACCCGGGCCTGGTCCAGGTCGGTGAGCACGACCGGTACCTGCAGGCGGCGGGCGAACAGCAGCGCCAGTTGGCTGGCCATCAGGCCGGCGCCGACGATGCCCACCTTGGTCACCGGGCGGGCCAGGCTCTTGTCCGGCGCGCCGGCCGGCCGCTTGGCCCGCCGCTGCACCAGGTCGAAGGCGTACAGGCCGCTGCGCAGTTCCTCGGAGAAGACCAGGTCGGCCAGGGCCTCGTCCTCCGCGGCGGTGCCGGCGGCGAAGTCGGCGTCCTTCGCCGTCTCCAGCAGGTCCAGCGCCTGGTACGCGGCCGGGACGGCGCCGTGCAGCCGCTGGTCCAGGGTCTGCCGGGCGAAGTAGAGCACGCCCGCCCACATGTCCTTGTCGACCTCGGGCCGGGTCACGGTGACCTCGCCGCGCACCACGCCGGCGGCCCACTCCAGGGAACGCTCGAGGAAGTCGGCCGGCTCTAGCAGCACGTCGGCGATGCCCAGCTCGGCGGCCTGCTTCGGCTTGAGCATCTTGTTCTGCATCAGCGGGTTCTGGATGATCACCTGGGTGGCCGCCGGGATGCCGATCAGGTTCGGCAGCAGCTGCGTGCCGCCCCAGCCCGGGATCAGGCCGAGGGAGACCTCGGGCAGCGCCAAGGCTGCGGCGCCCGCCGACAGTGTCCGGTAGTGGCAGTGCAGGGCCAGCTCCAGGCCGCCGCCCATGGCCGCGCCGTTGACGAAGGCGAAGGTCGGGACGGCGCTGTCCTTGAGCCGGGCGAAGACGCGGTGCCCGAGCCGGCCGATCTCCAGCGCCTGCGCGCGGTCGGCGAGCAGGGGTAGGCCGGTGATGTCCGCGCCGACGCAGAAGATGTACGGCTTGCCGGTGACCGCGATGAACGCTGGGTCGGCCGCCAGGGCGGCGCTGATCGCCTCGTCCAGGCTGGTCAGGCCGGCCGGGCCGAAGGTGTTCGGCTTGGTGTGGTCGAATCCGTTGTCGAGGGTGATCAGGGCGGCCGGGCGGTCCAGCCCCGGCACGTTCACCTGGCGCAGCAGCGCCCGGGTGACCACCTCGTTCGGTGCCGCGAGCGCGCTCACTTGTTGCCCTCCCCCTGAGCCGACTGACCGGACTCGGTCCAGTGCGGGTTCTCCCAGATCACCGTGCCGCCCATGCCGATGCCGATGCACATCGCGGTGATGCCGTAGCGGACCTCGGGGTGCTCGGCGAACTGCCGGGCGAGCTGGGTCATCAGCCGTACGCCTGAGGAGGCGAGCGGGTGACCGATGGCGATCGCGCCGCCCCACTGGTTCACCCGTGGGTCGTCGTCGGCGATGCCGAAGTGGTCGAGGAAGGCGAGCACCTGCACGGCGAACGCCTCGTTCAGCTCGAACAGGCCGATGTCGTCGATGCTCAGGCCGGCGATGCGCAGCGCCTTCTCGGTCGACGGGATCGGGCCGACGCCCATCACCTCGGGCTCCACCCCGACGAAGCCGTACGACACCAGCCGCATGGCGATCGGCAGGCCCAGCTCGCGGGCGACCTCCTCGGCCACCAGCAGGCTGGCGGTGGCACCGTCGTTCAGGCCGGCCGCGTTGCCCGCGGTGACCTTGCCGTGCGGGCGGAACGGGGTCTTGAGGGAGGCCAGCTTCTCCATCGAGGTGTCCCGGGGCGCCTCGTCGACCGTGGCCAGGCCCCAGCCGGTCTCCGGGTCGCGGATCGCGACCGGCACCAGGTCGTCCTGGAGCTTGCCGTTGGCGTACGCCTTCGCGGTCTTCTGCTGCGAGGCGAGGGCGAACGCGTCGGTCCGCTCCTTGGTGATGTGCGGGACCCGGTCGTGCAGGTTCTCCGCGGTGGCGCCCATGACCAGCGCGGACGGGTCGACCAGCTTCTCCGCGACGATGCGCGGGTTCGGGTCGACGCCCTCGCCCATCGGGTGGCGGCCCATGTGCTCGACGCCGCCGGCGATCGCCACGTCGTACGCGCCCACGGCGATGCCGCTGGCGACGGTGGTCACGGCGGTCATCGCCCCGGCGCACATCCGGTCGATGGCGAAGCCGGGAACGGTCTTGGGCAGGCCCGCCAGCAGGGCGGCGGTGCGGCCGATGGTCAGGCCCTGGTCACCGATCTGGGTGGTGGCGGCGATGGCGACCTCCTCGACCCGGTCCGGCGGCAGCTGCGGGTTGCGGCGCAGCAGCTCGCGGATGCATCGGATCACCAGGTCGTCGGCGCGGGTGTTGGCGTACATGCCACCCGCCCTGCCGAATGGGGTACGGACGCCGTCGACGAAGACGACATCCCGGACTTCACGGGGCACTTGAGCCTCCTATTCGACCATAATTCGGCCTCCGCGCCGCCAGGCGGCGCTACGGACCGAATGAAGGTCGCCAGCACTGGCGTTTCCCCGATGCTACTCGCCAGTAATAACCCGTGCCCGCACCCCCCACTGTGG
>NZ_POTY01000037.1 GCF_003236315.1 Micromonospora craterilacus | reverse complement strand
GTGGGGGTGCGGCATGGGCGGGTGGATTAGTCTCGCTGGTCATGGAGGCATCCGACGACCGGCTTGAGTTGGTCGTCGATCCGGTCCGGCCCACCGGGCGCACGCTTCTGGCCGGCGGTGTGGAGCAGTCGTACGTGGATGTCGCTGATCCCACGTACCTGCACTTCGAGTATGTCCGTCGGATGGCCGCCGTCTGCGATCTCGCCGCGCCGGCCGGTGAACCGTTGGACGTGCTGCACCTTGGCGGCGGTGCGCTGACACTGCCGCGTTATGTCGCTGCGACCCGGCCCGGCTCGGCGCAGGTGGTCGTGGAGCGGGATCCGGCTGTGGTCGAGCTGGTGGCGCGCGACCTGCCGCTCCGGCCGGCCGGTGTCGAGGTTCATGTCGCGGACGCACGGGATGCGGTCGCCGCGGGCCCCGCCGGCGCGTACGACCTGGTGCTCGCCGACATCTATCGGGCGGCCCGGATGCCGCCGCACGTGGCCACCGTGGCGTTCGCTGCCGAGGTCGCCCGGGTGCTGCGACCGGACGGCATCTACCTGGTCAATGTCACGGACCTGCCGCCCCTGGCCCTGACCCGGGTGCAGGCGGCCACCCTGCGGGCGGTCTTCGCCGATGTGTGCGTCGTCGCCGACCGGCGGATGCTGCGCGGCCGGCGGTACGGCAACGTGGTGCTCGCTGCGGCGCCGCGCCTGCACCGACTGCCCGTGGCGCGCCTGGTGGTGCGGGCGCTGCGGGATCCGCTGCCCGGCGGCGTGCTGCACGGGCCGGCGCTCGACACGTTCATCGCCGGCGCCCGGCCGCGCACCGACGACGCCGAGGGTTGAACCCCGGATGGTGGCACGGTCGTGCGGACACCTCCCTCGTCCGGCGACCCGTTCACGGTGCCACCGCAACGGCCTCCGCACACCCCGCCGGATTTGACACCGCAATGGCTAGCGGTTATCTATTGGCGATCTAGATGAAGGGTGTGCCCTGGGTGCAGGACGTGGTGCTGGCCATGCTGGCGAAGGAGCCGACGCACGGGTACGAGTTGCGCAGCCGGATGCGTGACGCGCTCGGCCCGCTCGGCGAGGCGATGAACGCCGGGCAGATCTACGTGACGCTGGGCCGGCTGGCGAAGGCCGGGCTGGTGACCTCGGAGCGGGCCGAGGGCCTGCCGGACCGCCCCGACCGTCGGGTCTATGCGCTGACCCCGGCCGGGCAGCAGCGGGTCGGTGCCTGGCTGACCGAGGTGAGCTGGCCGAAGCCGGACCTGTCGGAGTTCCATCTCAAGCTGGTGGCCGCCGCGGCTGCCCGGCTGGCCGATCCCGTGGCGCTGGTCGACGCCCAGCGGCGGGAGGTGTTGCGCCGGCTGCGGGATGCCCAGCGGGCCGCGCTGGACCGGTCGGTGGATCCGGTTGCCGCGTTACTGCTGGAGGGTGTCGTGTTGCGGCTGCGGGCCGACCTGGAGTGGTTGGAGGCGTGCGAGCGCATGTGGACCGAGTGTGACCGGACTGGCTGGAAGGCGGGGGCGTGACCGGATCGACGATACTGCGGGCCCGCGGCTTGACCCGGCGATATGGCTGGGACAGCGGGCTGGTGCGCGCGGTCGACGACGTCGACCTGGACGTACCCGCCGGGCAGGCGCTGGCGGTCATGGGGCCCAGCGGCTGCGGCAAGTCCACGCTGTTGCACCTGCTTGGCGGGCTGCAACGCCCGACGGGCGGGCAGGTGTGGCTGGCTGGCCATCGGATCGACACGATGAGCGAACGGGCCCTGGCCCGGCTGCGGCGAGACACCGTCGGGTTCGTCTTCCAGGCGTTCCACCTCATGGACGAGCTCACCGCGGTGGAGAACGTCGAACTGGCGGCACTGCTGGCCGGTCAGTCGCCCCGCCGAGCGCGTCGGCGCGCCCTGCACTTGCTGGACCGGGTCGGGCTCGCCGATCGCGCCACGCACCTGCCCTCGGCGCTCTCCGGTGGCCAGCGCCAACGTGTCGCCATCGCCCGCGCGCTGAGCAACGAGCCGCTGGTGGTGCTCGCCGACGAGCCGACCGGCAACCTGGACAGCGCCGCCACCCTGGACGTGCTGCGGTTGTTCGAGGAACTGCGTACCGCGGGACAGACCCTCGTGATGGTCACCCACGACGCCCGGATCGCGGCGGTCGCGGACCGGGTGATCGCCATGCGTGACGGGGCGTTCGCCGACGACAGCCAACTCGTCAGTGCCACCGGTACCGGCCATCGCGGGTGGCGCTGACGTGGCCGGCCGCCTGTTGCTCGTGTGTCGGCTGCTGGTGCGGGATCTGCGCCGGCGTCGAACGGAGACGGCGCTGCTGCTGGTCGCCATCACCGCCGCTACCGCCACGCTGACCCTCGGCCTCACCCTCAACGACGTCGCCGACCGGCCGTACCAGCAGACCCGGACCGCCACCGCCGGCCCGGACGTGATCGTGACACCCCGGGCCACCGGCCAGGCCGCGTTGGACGAACTCGCATCGCTGACCACCGCGGCCGGCGTCACCGATCACAGCGGCCCCTTCCCGATCGCCTACCTGACGATGACGGCCTACGGTAAGTCCGCGCACACCGTCGTCGAGGGCCGGGACACCGCACCCGTAACGACCAACCGGCCCGCCGTGACCGACGGCACCTGGGTACGCCCCGGCGGCGTGGTCGTCGAGCGCGCCTTCGCCGACGCCCTCAGCATCCGCACCGGCGACACCGTCAACATCGGCGGCCATCCGCTGCGCGTGACCGGGACCGCGGTCACCGCCGCGAGAGCGACATATCCGTACGCCGGGTGGCACTACCCGGGCAGCATTCTGGTCGAGCGCGGCGGCCTGGTCTGGGTCGACCGCAGCGACATCGCCACGCTCGCCGGCGAACAGCCGCTGTCGTACACGCTGAATCTCAAACTCGCCGACCCGGCGGCCAGCAACACGTACACCGTCAGCGAGCAACTCACCACCTGGCAGGAGATCGGCCACCTCAACGGTCGGCTCTACCGCGACGCGCGAACGGTGTTGCTCGTCGGCAGTTGGCTGCTCACCGGCCTTGCGCTGGCCGGCGTCGCCGGCATCGTCGCCGGCCGGATCATCGGCCAGCGCCGCCGGGTGGGGCTGCTCAAGGCCGTCGGTGCCGGACCGGCCATGATCGCCGCCGTCCACCTCGCCGAGTACCTCGTGATCGGGCTTGCCGCCGCCGCCACGGGTTTGGCCGCGGGTTGGTTCGCCGCACCCGTGCTGATCCGCCCCAGCGCCGGACTCATCGGGTCCGTCAACGCCCAGCCCCCCGCGCTGCGCATGGTGATCGCCGTCGTGGCCCTCGCCCTCATGATCGCGGTGGCGGCGACCCTGGTACCGGTAATACGCGCCGCGGCCTCCAGCACCGCGCACGCCCTGGCCGACGCCGCAACGCCACCGCGGCGCCGGCGGTGGCGCATCTGGCTGTCGCGGCAGCTGCCCACCGCCCTGCTGATCGGGGTACGCATCAACGCGCGCCGACCGCGTCGTGCCCGGCTGGTCACCGTGAACACCCTGATCACCACGACCACGCTCGTCGCCATACTCATGGTCAACACCCGGGTAGTGCGCTTTGACCTCGGCTACACGCAACTTGCCAATCCCCGGTGGGAACGGGGCGAGCAGGCCATGCTCCTCCTCACCGTCGTGCTGTGCATCCTTGCGCTCGTCAACGCCGTGGTGAGCACCTGGACGGCGGTTCTCGACGCACGGCAGCCGCTGGCCGTCGCGCGGACGCTCGGTGCCACGCCCGCGCAGGCCGGCATCGGCCTGGCGGCAGCGCAACTGCTTCCCGCCATACCCGGCGTCGCCATCGGGACCCCGGCCGGCATCGGGCTTGTTGCCTCCCTCAGCACCGACGAGGTCCAGTACCCACCTGGTTCCTGGCTGCTCGCCACCGCACTCGGCGTCCTGTTCGCCATCGCCGCGCTCACCGCCATCCCCGCGATGGTTGCCACCCGGCGCCCGGTCGTGGACACACTCCGGTCCGCACCGAGCTGACAGCCGTCGGCGGCTGTAGGGCCGCTCGCGGCCCTACAGCCAAGCGAAAGCGCAGAGCAAGACGCGGTGCGGCCGGCAACTGTCGTACGGCGCCGATACGGTGCTGGCATGGTCACCGTCGCCGACGTCCGGGCGCTGGCGCTCACGCTGCCCCGCACCACCGAGCACCTGGTCCGCGACCGGGTGAAGTTCCGGGTTGGCGCGATCGTCTACGTGGCGTTCTCCCGCGACGAGACGACTATGGGTTTCGCTTTCCCCAGAGAGGAACGCGCCGCCCTGGTCGCCGCCGAGCCGGGGCTGTTCTTCCTGCCCGGCACGGCCGACCTGCGTTTCCAGTGGGTCTGCTGCCACCTCGACCGCCTCGAACACGATCGCATGACCGAGCTGGTGAGCGAGGCGTGGCGGATGGTGGTGCCGAAGTTCCTTGCCCGTCAGCGACTGGGCGAGTGACCGGGCCGGCAGCCCCGAAAGCAGATGACAGGAAGCTCACCGCGAAGGCGACCGAGGTCGCTGCGAGGAGTAGAGAGCGATGACCGAACGACTTGGCAGGGTGATCTGCGACATCACGGTCTCGGTCGACGGGTACTCGGCCGGGCTCCACCAGACCGAGGAACGCCCGTTCGGCGACGACGGCGGCGACGGCTCGGGCGGCAGGCTGCACTCCTGGATGTTCGACACGCCCGACGAGAACCGGGCCGAGGTCGACCAGATGACCACCGCCAACGCATTCATCATGGGGCGCAACATGTTCGGCCCGGTGCGTGGTGAGTGGGATCGGCAGTGGAACGGCTGGTGGGGCGAGGATCCGCCGTTCCACGCCCCGGTCTTCGTGCTCACCCACCACGCGCGGGGCCCGCAGCCGATGGACGGCGGCACCACGTTCTACTTCGTCACCGAGGGCATCGAGTCGGCACTGGCACAGGCACGCGCGGCGGCCGGCGACGGCGACGTCGCGATCGCCGGCGGCGCGACCACCGTCAACCAGTACCTTGCCGCCGGCCTGATCGACGAACTGCGGTTGCACATCGTGCCGCTCACCCTCGGTGCCGGCACACGGCTGTTCGAGGGCGTCCCGCCACTTGACCTCGAGCAGGTGAAGTCGCGGGCTACGACCTCGGTCACGCACCTGACCTACCGCGTGCTGTCCTCAGCTCAGGTGCGGCGCTGACGTGCCGCCTCGATCTCGGCGTGGTGGTCGACCGCCCAGCCGGCCAGCGCGGAGAGCGGCTCCAGCAGGCTGACGCCGAGTGGCGTCAGCCGGTACTCGACGCTCGGCGGCAACGTCGGAAAAACTTCACGTTCGACCAGGCCGTCGCTCTTCAAGGTGCGCAGCGTTCGGGTGAGCATCCGCTGACTGATGCCGTCCACCGCCCGATGCAACTCGTTGAACCGGTACGGCCGCTGGCCGAGCAAGGTGATCAGCAGCAGCGTCCATTTGTCGCTCACCCGCCGCAGCACGTCGGTGGCCGGACAACGCGCGTACTCGCCGGCCGGAACGGGATTCGGCAATCGATGGCTGCCCAGCAGGGTACGCACACCGGTGTTACTTGTGGCCATGAAAGTGCCTTCTTTCGCCTCCGCCGATCATCTGCCCAGGATGAGCCGGCCAGGGAAGAACGGTAGTGGAGGCGACATGGGAGTCGTGGTGGTCAGTGGCGGCACCAACGGAATGGGGCGCGCGTTCGCCCTCGGACGGGCCGAACGCGGCGACCGGGTTCTGGTGCTCGGCCGCAACCGCGAACGCGGCGAGGCGCTGGCGGACGGCGCTATCACCTTCGTTCCCGTCGACCTGTCCAGCGTGGCCGAGACCCGGCAGGTCGTCGAGCACATCCTCACCGAGTATCAGGTCGTGGACGCGCTGACGCTGTTCGCCAATGCCGTGGCGCCGCGTCGGATCGTGACCTCAGAGGGCCTGGAGCGCACGTTCGCGCTCTACTACCTCAGTCGCTATCTGCTCAGCTTCGGTCTGCGTGAAGCTCTGGACCGGGCTACCGCGCCGGTGATCGTGAACATTGCTGGCGTCGGCGTCACCAAAGGCGGGGTGCGCTGGGCTGACCCGCAACTGGCGTCGGGCTATTCGGCCGTCACCGCACAACTACAGGCCGGTCGTGCCAACGACCTGCTCGGTGTGGGCTTCACCCAGCAGTCCGGCAGCCGCGCCCGGTACGTGCTCTACCATCCCGGCTTCACCAAGAGCGGCGACCGTAGCGCGCTCCCGCTGGTCGTCCGCGGGCTGCTGGCGGCGCTGTCGGTGGCGGCCCGACCCGTCGCGGACTCGGTGGCCCCGATTCACCAGTTCCTCGACACGCCGCCGGCCGCGCCGCTGACCGCCGTCGACCGGAACAAGCGACTTCCGGCCAGCTTTCCCACGCTCGACCCGCAGAACGCCGAACGCTTGATGGATCTCACGGAGAAGCTGCTCAACTGAAACGCCATCCGTCACTCCGAACCGGCGCCGCCATGACGAACAAGGTCATGGCGGACCGGTACGACAGTTCCACCGCCGCCGTGCGGTGCTATCCGCAGTACCTCCACACGGTGCTGGTGGTGCCGTAGATTCCTCCGCCGTAGATCGCCCCGATGGATCCCGTCCACCGGATGCAGGTGCCGGCGGCGTAGCCGCTGGCCGCCGCGTAGTGGGCGTAGTTCCCCTCGTCCCGGACGGTCCTCATGCCCTGGCGCTCCAGGACGGCCTCGGTGTAGCTGGCGACGCCGTCTGCCCGGCCGACCCTGAGGGTGAGCACGCAGTTCTCCTGATAGCTGCTGCTCCACAACACATAGACCTCGCCCAAGGGCATGTTGTTCCGGTTGTCCCAGAGATCCTCCCTGGTGAGCACCGTGTAGGCGCCGTTCGGCCACCCGCACCCCAGCGCCGAGACGACGGCCTGGCCCAGGGTGTGTGCCGAGGCGGGCGAGGCCACGAACGTGACCGAGGCGAGCGCAAGGCCAAGGGTCAAACCGATACGTACGAGCACGCGGCGATAGGTCCGAGACATGAAGGTCCTCTCTGGTGCGGCTACGCCCACTGGACGTGGGCCGAATCCCCCGCCGGCTTGATCCCAGTATGCCGTGACATGCGCGCGTTGGCCTCGAGGCCCGATCCACTGTGGTCCGTCGGGCCCGACGCATCGCCGGATCGGAGTGTTGTGCACCAGCGTGGCGCGGTGGCGAGGGCGAGAAGCCGCACCCGCCACCGCGCCAGGCTTGTCACGGGCTCGGCGCGCCAACCACCGAGCGGCTGTCGTCAGCGGGGGAACGCCACCGGGCTGCGGTAACCGTCCCGGTTGACGGCGCGTACCCCGAAGAAGACGTTGTCCTTGGACAGGTCGACGGTCGCGGTGGTGACGTCACCCACCTCGATGACGTGGGTCCAGTCCGGCTCGGTCGTCTCCCGCCAGAGCACCTCGTAGCCGGCCAGGTCCTCCTCCGTGCCCCGCTGCCAGCGCAACGTGGTGTCGTTGGTGAGCCCGCTGGTGACCATCGTCGCGTTCTTCGGGGTGCCGGGTGCCTGGGCCAGCGACCACATCGCCGCCCCGTTGACCCGGGCGGCGCGGGTGATGTAGTCGAAGTCGCAGAACTCGGGTAGGTCGCCGTACTGCTTGCCGTCCACGACGCGGACATTCTGGTGCTGGTGGGCGAAGTCCTCGTTCGGCTCGGTGAACCGGCCCGCCGGCCAGCCCTCCTGGAGGAAGGGGATGTGGTCGCTGCCGCGCAGGTAGCGGTCCCGCCGGTAGATCACGCGAACCTGCATGCCAGTGACGCTGTGGGCGTTGACATCGGTGACGAAGCGGGCGAGCTGCCGGGACGCCCCGTCGTTCTCGCCACCGGTCGAGAGCCGGGTGGTCGCCTGCTGCGGCGTCTCGGAGGTCGGTACGCCCTCGGCGAAGAGCCGTACGGTGCGGTTGTCCCGGGCGCCGTCGTCGGCGGTGCTGCTGCCGACGATGTCGTTGCTGAACATGCCTTGCACGTCGACCCCGGCGGCCTTGAGCTGCTTGGCCATGTGGGTCGAGCCGTAGAGGCCCTGCTCCTCACCGGCGACCGCGGCGAAGATGATGGTGGCCTTGGTGGGCCGGGTGGCCAGCACCCGGGCAAGTTCCATGATCACCGCCACGCCGGAGGCGTCGTCGTCGGCGCCCGGTGCGTCGCTGACGGCGTCGTCGACGTTGCTGGCCCGGGAGTCGTAGTGCCCGGTGATGACGTACACCCGGTTCGGGTCGGTGTCCCCGCGCAGGGTGGCAATCACGTTGGTGATCTGGGTCGGCACCGGAATCCGGGAGGCCCGTCCCTGCAGGTAGGACTGGAGCTCGACGGTCATCCGGCCACCGGAGGCGGCGGCGTAGCCGAGCATTTCCTGGTAGATCCAGTCCCGGGCCGCGCCGATGCCACGCTCCGGGTCGGTCTGGCTGGACAGGGTGTGGCGGGTGCCGAACGCGGCCAGCCGCCGCACGATGGCCTCGATGCGCGCCTTGTCGACCTCGGCGAGGAGCCGCTTCAGCTCGTTGTCGGGATGCTGGGGCTTGGCCGGCTTGCCGGGTCCGTCGATGCGGTGTGCGCCGGGGGCCGCTGCGGCCGGAGCACCAATCAGAGGTACGGCCGCAGCGGCGGCAGCGGTGGCGGTGGCGGCGGACGCGGTCAGGAAGGTGCGGCGGGTGGACCTTGTGGGTTCCGCGCCGGCTGGCTGGGAGGACGTCATGGAATGATCGTGACCACCGGCAGGGATCGTTGTCCATATTTATTGATCGCTAAATCCGAGCCCGTACCCGGTCACCCGGCGCGTCCGGGTCGAAGGTCCTTCCGGGTGTGGGAGTTCGGCCCTGCTGCGTGGCTGGTCGGCGAGGCCACGATGTAGAGGTCGATGTCGGGTTGTTGACCTTTGGGAGTGTGGCGTGAAGCGCAGGACGCTCGACTTTCTGTTCAGTGTCGGTGGGTTGGGCCTTGCGGTCCTGTTGTTGGTCATCGGGATTGTGCTGACCTCGAACGCCAACTTCGCCAACGATTACGTGCGTGATCAGCTCGGTGCACAGAACATCACCTTCACACCGGTCGACCAGCTCGGTGAGGACGAGAAGAAGGTCGACTGTCTGGTGGAGTACGCGGGGGAGCGGCTCACCACGGGTAAGCAGGCGGAGTGCTACGCCAACGAGTACATCGGGCTGCATCTGAAGAACATGGCCGGCGGGAAGACGTACGCCGACCTGGGTGAGCCGCAGAGCCGGTTGCGTGAGCAGGTTGCCGCGGCGCAGCAGTCCAACGATCCGGCCTTGGCTGACCTGCAGGGGCAGTTGGCCGAGGTGAGTGCGCAGCGGGACACGGTGTTCAAGGGCGAGACGCTGCGTGGTCTGCTGCTCACGTCGTACGGCTTCAGTGAGATGGGGGCGAAGGCGGGGCAGGCCGCGACGGTGATGTATCTCGGTGCCGCGCTGCTTCTGCTGCTGTCGCTCGCCGGCCTGGTCCACGCGTTCCGCACGCCGCCCAGCCAGGCTTTCGCCGCTCCCACGTCCGAGCGGGTCGACACCGCGGTCTGACGGCGGCGACGTCCCCATCCTGCCGCCCCGGTCTCCCTGCGGAGACCGGGGCGCCTGGTCGGCGTGGTCGTCTCCGCCCCCGGTGTCGTCGGAGGCTGCCGGTGGACGTTGTCGCAGGCTGCTGGTAGACGTAAGGCATGACAAGGGCATGCGACCGTTACGCGGTTCGGCTGGGCCGAGCCTCCGACGCCACCGAGCTTGCGCGTCTACAGGCCGCGGTTCAGCTGCAGGCGGCGACCGGCGGCAAACCCCACCCCGGCATCGCCGCCTGGGTCGACGGCCTGCTGGCCGGTCATCCCTCGGTCGTACCCGACGATTTCCTGGTCGCCGAGGAAGTGGCCACCGGCCGCCCGGTGGCCAGCCTGGTCGGGTTGCGGCAGGACTGGAGTCTGGCCGGGGTGCGGCTGCCGGTGGTCCAGGTCGAGTTGGTCGGCACGGCACCGGAGCACCGCGGGAATCGACTCACCGACCGGCTGTTCGCCGCGCTGCACGAGCGGTGCGCGGCCGACGGCGTGCCGGTCCAGATGATCGAGGGGGTCCCCTACTTCTACCGGCGGTACGGCTACGACTACGCCTTCACCCACGGTGGCGCCGCAACGGTGCCGGCCGCCGCGCTGCCGCCCAGCGAGCAGGGCGGACCGGACGACGCCACAGCCGTCCTGACGGTCCACCCCGCCACCGTCGCCAACGCGGACGCCCTGGCCACCATCGACCGCCGGCTCGCCGAGGGCGAGGAGGCCCTGGTCTGCCCGAGGGACGCGGCGGTGTGGCGGTACGAGATCACCGGTCGTGGTCCGGCGGATTTCATCCGGCGGTCCGTCGCCGTCCTCAGGCACGGCGACGACGTGCGGGGCTACCTGGTCCACGGTGCCCGGCTCTCCGCCGCCGGCGAGTTGACGGTGTTCGCGGCGACCTGCGAGCGACCGGCCGACTGGCCGGAGGCCGCCGCCGCCATGTACGCGTACCTCGGCCGCGTCGGCCGGCGATACGCGGCGGCGGAGCAGCCGTTCGTCGCGGTCCGCCCCGCCCTCGACGCGGACCACCCGCTGGTCCGCGTCGGTCCGCCGGGCGTACCGAAGCGGCCCGCAGCCTGGTACGCCCGCACCGGCGACCCGGTCGACCTGCTCGCCCGGCTACGACCGCTGCTGGCCCGCCGCTGGCACGCGGCCGACCTGCGCTGGCGCGAGCCGGCACTGGTGATCGACACGTACGGCCGAGCGGCCCGGTTGGAGTTCACCGACGGTGAGCTGACGGCGGTGACGGCGGCGCGGGTCGCCGTGGACCCGACCACCGACCCGGACATCCACGCCGCCATCCCGCCGCACGCCTTGCTCCAACTCGCCCTCGGCCACCGCAGCCTGCCCGAGGTGCTCGACGCCTGGCCGGACTGCATCCTGCGGGACCGCCTGACCGAGCGCTTCCTGACGGTGGCGTTTCCCCGGGTACCGGTCCGGGTCTGGCCCCGCAACTGACCCCGGCGGGTAGTCAGGCGCTCGTGAGGATGACGAGTTGCTGGGTCGCTCGGGTCATCGCGACATAGCGGTCGACCGCGCCTTCGATGCCCGTGCCGAACGCCTCCGGGTCGATGAGGACGACCAGGTCGAACTCGAGCCCCTTCGCCAGCTCCGGGGTCAGTGACCGGACGCGGGACGTCGCCCCGAACGTGGGGTCGCCGATGACACAGGCGGTCCCGTCGGCATGCGCGGCGAGCCAGCTGTCGAGGATCGGGGTCAGATCGGCAGCAGATCCGCGTACGACGGGGATGTCGTTGCCGCGGATGGAGGTCGGCACGTTGGCGTCCGGAAGCACGGCCCGGATGACGGGCTCGGCTTCCGCCATGACCTCTTTCGGCGTCCGGTAGTTGATGCCCAGCGAGGCCAGGTTGATCCGGTCGAGCCCGATCCGCTCGAGCCGTTCCTGCCACGACTCCCGGAACCCGTGCCGGGCCTGGGCGCGGTCCCCGACGATGGTGAGACTCCGGGAGGGACAGCGCAGCAGCAACATCTGCCACTCCGCGTCGGTCAGTTCCTGAGCCTCGTCCACGACGATGTGCGCGAAGGGCCCGGCGAGCCGGTCCCGGTCACTGCCGGGCAGGCCGGCCTCGTCGACCAGCGAGTTCCGCATGTCCTGTCCGTGCAGCATCGTCAGCACGCCTTCACCGTCGTCATAGGCGTCGGCCTCGATCAGGTCGTCGATGACGGTGGCCATCCGGGCACGTTCGGCGGCGACAACGGCGTCGTGCCGGCGCTTACGCCCGGACGTTTCCGGGTCGCCGAGCCGCTGTCGTGCCGCGTCCAGGAGCGGCAGGTCGGACACCGTCCAGGCCCGGGGGTCGCCGCGCTGTAGCTGCCGGACCTCGTCGGGGCTGAGCCAGGGAGCGCACTTCCGGAGATAGGCGGGGACCGACCACAGGTCTGCGACGAGGTCGGCCGCGTCGAGCAGTGGCCAGGCGCGGTTGACGGTCGTGAGCAACTCCCGGTTCCGCAGCAGTTCCCTGCGGACCAGGTCTTCCGGCTCGTCGCCGTCGTACTTGTCCATCAGGATCGTGAGCAGCTCCGCCCAGATCTCGTCACGTGCCTCGTTGTGCGGGGTGCCGGGCCCCGCCGCCTCGAACGCCTCGGCCCAGTCGTCGGCGCTCAGCCAGATGTCGGACTCGTCGGTCATGACCGTCATTCCCTTGGCCGGCGGCTCCTCGTAGAACCGGACGGCCGCCTCGATCGCCTTCACCAGGTCGGCGGACGACTTCAGACGGGCCACGTCCGGGTCGGTCTCGATGGTTGCCGCGGCGCCCTCGGGAACGAGATCCCGCAGGGTGCAGGTCTGCACGTCCTCCTCGCCGAGGCTGGGCAGGACGTCGGCGACGTACGCCAGGTAGGGCTGGTGCGGGCCGACGAACAGCACGCCACCCCGGCGGTGACCGAGGCGAGGGTCGGCGTAGAGGAGGTACGCGGTGCGGTGCAGAGCGACGACGGTCTTCCCCGTACCCGGACCGCCGTCGACCACGAGCGCACCGCTCGATCCCGCCCGGACGATGGCGTCCTGGTCGGCCTGGATGGTGCCGAGCACGTCTCGCATCCGGCTCGTCCGGGTGCCGCCCAGGCTGGCGATGAAAGCGGACTGGTCGTCGAGCGCGGCGTGCCCGGCAAACCCGTCCGGGGTGAACACCTCGTCCCAGTAGTCGCTGATCCGGCCGAGGGTCCAGCGATACCGGCGGCGGCTAGCCAGACCCATCGGGTTGGCGTGGGTCGCCCCGAAGAACGGCTCAGCCGCGGAGGACCGCCAGTCGATCAACAGCCGACGGCCGTCGCGGTCAGTGAGACCGAACCGGCCGACGTACACCGGCTCGGGGTTGTCGGCGCTGACCATGCGCCCAAGGCACAGGTCCAGGCCGAAGCGACGGAGGGCGCGCAGCCGAGCGGTCAGTCGGTGGATCTCCATGTCCCGGTCCACCGCCTGCCGGCCCTTGCCGCCGGGCGCCCTGCGCTCGGCGTCGAGGCGGTCGGACAGGTCGGCGAACCGTTGCCCGAGGCTCTCCGCGATCGCCGCGAAATGCTGCTCGTCGCCGGCGATCAGCCGCGGGTCGGCCTTGGCGGAGAGGTTGTCGGGTAGATCAAACGCGCTGGTGGTCAGCGGGTTCACGGCATCAGCCTTTCGAGTCACCACTGCGCGGTCAGTTGGCGGCGGCGCCGAACCACCGGGGCAGCTGGCCGAGCAGGTCCTGCTGATCGCCGCCGACCCACGTCACGTGGCCGTCCGGCCGCAGCAGCGCGGCGGGCACGTCCAGTTCCTCGCTGACGTCGACGACGTGGTCGACCCGGTCCGCCCAGCCCGCCACCGAGAGTCGGCCGGTCTGGTCGAGCAGCAGTCCGCGACCGCCGTGCATCAGCTGGTAGAGCCGCCCTCGCTTCAACCGCACGTCCCGGATCCGCCGGCCGAGCAGTTCGTGGCCTTCGCCGAAGTCGTAGCGGACCCCGATCGCGGTGATCTTCTCGATCAGGTGCCGGTTGACGTCCTCGAAGTCCATCAGCTCCGACACCAGCCGGCGCACCGACCGGGGCCCCGGCTCGGGCGACAGCATTTCGGCCTGGGCGCGCGTGGTCTCCAGCACATCGGCGGCCACCGGGCGCCGTTCGGTCTGATAGCTGTCCAGCAGGCCGTCCGGTGCCCAGCCGTCGATCTCGGCGGCCAGCTTCCAGCCGAGGTTGAAAGCGTCCTGGATGCCGAGGTTGAGGCCCTGCCCGCCGGTCGGCGGGTGGATGTGCGCCGCATCGCCGGCCAGCAGCACCCGGCCGGTGCGGTAGCGCTCGGCCAGCCGGGTGGCGTCGCCGAAGCGGGAGAGCCAGCGCGGTGAGTGCGCGCCGAAGTCGGTGCCGGCGAACACCCGCAGCCGTTGCCGTACCTGGTCCAGGGTGGGCGGGACGGTGCGGTCCTCGGCCACTGTTTCGGCGGGCACGACGATGCGGTACGCCCCGTCGCCGAGGGGTACCGCGCCGAACCCCTGATGCGTCTTGCGGACTTCGGCCACCACGGCGGCCAGCTCCTCCGGCGGTACGGCCACCGCCATCTCGCCCAGCAGCCACTCGCGCCGGGCGGGCTCGCCGGGGAAGCCGATGCCCAGCAGCCTGCGTACGGTGCTGCGGCCGCCGTCGCAGCCGACGAGGTAGCGCGAGCGCAACTGCGTGCCGTCGGCCAGCTCGGCGGTCACCCCGTCCTCGTCCTGGCCCAGCCCGACCAGTTCGCAGCCGCGCCGGATCTCGGCGCCGAGCGCGGTGGCGTGCTCGTTCAGCAGGCGGTCGGTGACGGTCTGCGGGATACCGAGGAGGTACGGATGTGCGGTGTCCAGCCGGTCTGGTCGCGGCTTGTTGATGCCGGCGAAGGAACCACCGATCGGATACTGCTGGCCGTACGCGAGAAACCGGTCCAGCAGGCCGCGCTGGTCCATCACCTCGATGCTGCGCGCGTGCAGGCCGAGCGCGCGGACAACCGTGGTCGGCTCCGTCTCCTTGTCCAGCACGACCGCCTGCACGCCGTGCAGCCGCAGCTCACTGGCCAGCATCAAGCCGGTCGGTCCACCGCCGACGATGAGCACGTCAATCATGAATTCCCCCCGTTCAGCAAGGCTGCATTCGGCCAGCTGCTCCGCGCCGAGCCCCTCGCATCCGCGCCGCGAGTCCCGCCGCCGGTTCGACATCCGCGAGACCCACGACGACAGATAGCGCGCGTAGTTCGCGAATTGCCGATTTCCGCAGGTTCTGCTTTCGGCTGGAGATTCTGCATCACGACCCGGGTCTTGCCGCAAGACCCCCGGTGTGCTATATGTTTGTAGTGGCAAGGAGAGTTCATCTCCTTGCCTTTGTCTTTGCCCTCAGGGCACCAGAACCGCGATCTTGGCAGGCCGCGCGACATGCGGCCGCGGTGAAAGAATGCGGCTTGTGTCTTCCTCGCCGCCGGATCCGCTCGACTTCCGCACCGTGCAACGTGCCTACGACGTGGTGGCGGAGGACTACGCCAAGCTTCTCCCGGACACCCGTGCCGAGGCTCCACTCGACCTCGCCATGGTCGACGCCTTCGCCGAGGCGGTGACGTCCGGTGGCGATCCACGGGTCCTCGACGCCGGATGCGGCGCAGGGCGGATGAGCCGGTACCTCACCGAGCGTGGATGTCAGGTGCAGGGGGTCGACCTGTCGCCGCGCATGGTCGCCATGGCCCGACGCGACCACCGCGATTTGGTGTTCACCGTGGGCTCGCTGACCGGTCTTCCGTACCCGGACGACCAGTTCGCCGGCGTGCTGCTGTGGTACTCGACCATCCACACGCCGCCGGCCGGCCAGGCGCGCATCTTCGCGGAGGCCACCCGGGTTCTCCGCCCCGGTGGCCACCTGCTCGTCGGGTTCCAGTCCGGCACAGGCGAGCGCGACCTTGCCAGGGCGTACCGCCAGTTCGGCCACGAGATCGAACTCCAGCGCCACCTCTACACGGCGGATCAGGTCGCTGCCCAGCTTCAGGCCGCCGGCCTACGAGAAGTGTGCCGCCTGGTACGACGTGCGCAGGGCACGGAGAAGGACGATCAGGCGTTCCTGCTGGCCGCCCAACGGATCTGATGGATCTGTTGCCCGACGCCGCCGCCAACCCAGTGGTGACCAGCAGGGGACCACTGCTGAGCGGCTGCGGTCAGCGTGGGGTCGGTTGGTCGTGCCGGGCCAGGACGGCGTAGCCGGCGGCGAGGACGATCGCGGTGATCAGGCCGGCACCGCCGGCACGGGTCACGGCCAGGAACACCATTCGCTGCGGTGCTACATCTTCGACGGCGGCCAAGGCGGCACCGCTGGCGGCGGCGAGCACGATGGCCGTCCAGGCCGCCATCACGAGCACCCGATCGGCCGGCGGCCGCTGCTCGGTCGCGGGCGCGGGCGACTGCGTACGCCACCATCGGACCAGGCAGACCACGACGACGGCGGCGCCGACGATGGTGCTGGCGCGCTGCGCCCAGCGATAGCCGGCCGTGCCGAAGTGCGATTCGGCCAGCCAGCCGATGTGCGTGGCGCCCCACATCCCGTCGTGGGTGAACGAGTCCCACAGCAGGTGCGTGAGCGCGCCGACCACCAGCGAGACGACCAGCAACGCCGCGCGGCCAGCCGGCCGCTGACGTTGACGCGCGGGCGGAGGTAGGCGTTCGCGTAGCCGGGCGGGTGAGATGGCGGTCAGGAAGCGGGCCAGCAGTCCGTGCCACAGGGCCAGCGCCACCAGACCCAGCACCACGTCGACGCCGAGGACGCCGGCGAGCGAGTGGGTGAGTGTCGCCTCCACCTGCAGCGGCAGATAGTAGGGAAGATCCGGAACCATGCTCCCGATCGCCAGGGCCGACGGCACCAGCCACGCTGACCGGGTCAGCGGCAACACGGCCGCGACGTGACTACCCGTGAACGGCACCTCCGCCTCGCCTCCCTCGCTCGGCCGGATCCTAGGGCAGCCGGGCCCGGTTCGCTGACCTCAGCCGCGGCCGAGACGCTGGCCCGTGTCGATCGCGTCGTGCTGAGCCGGGACGAAATCGAGCGGGCGGCGGCTGCGCGGGAAACCGCCGCCGACCTCGCCGCAGCGCTGTGGCAGCTGAGCACGACGACGGGATCGGTGGCGCGCCGGACGTGGCTGTGCCACACTTCCTCAAGAGTTCTAGAACTGTGAGTTGAGTTCTAGGACTGTCGTCGCTCGTTGACTGGCCGCGCAGACGGTGCGCGAGGTGAGGCGGGTTTCATGGCTGACGTGTTGATGCGGCCGTGATCCGGGGGGATGGGCGACCCCGGCCGGCAGGGAAGATTCGGGAACTACGGGGGTGGGTATGTGCCGGAATCGCTGGTCGCCGCCTGCCGGCAGGTGGAGGAGGCATTCCGGGAGGCGTGGCCGGATCCGGGCTTTCAGCAGAGCCTGGCGAGGCTGCTGGCGGTGCAGGTCGGTCGACCGACGCCGCTGACTCCGGTCCGACGCCTCTCCGCCGAGCTGGGCATCAACCTGCTGCTCAAGCGCGAGGATCTGACCCATACCGGGTCCCACAAGATCAACAATGTGCTGGGTCAGGCGCTGCTGGCGCGTCGGATGGGCAAGACCCACCTGATCGCCGAAACCGGCGCCGGGCAGCACGGTGTGGCCACCGCGACCGCCGCCGCGCTGCTCGGGTTGGCGGCGACGGTCTTCATGGGGCAGCGTGACATCGAGCGGCAGGCGCTCAACGTGTACCGGATGCGCATGCTGGGCGCCGAGGTGGTCCCGGTCGAGACCGGCAGCCGTACCCTCAAGGACGCCACCAGCCAGGCGATGCGGCACTGGGTCGGCGCGACCGAGCACTCGTACTACTGCGTCGGCTCGGTCATCGGTCCACATCCCTATCCCTGGATGGTGCGGACGTTCCAACGGGTCATCGGGGACGAGGCGCGCGGTCAGTGCGCCGCTGAGCTGAGCACCGCGGTGCCGGACTACGTGGTGGCGTGTGTGGGTGGCGGCTCGAACGCGGCGGGCACCTTCGCTGGTTTCGTCGACACCTCCGCCCGGCTGGTGGGCGTGGAGGCCGAGGGCGGCGCGGGTGCGGCCCTCGGTCGGGTCGGTGTGCTGCACGGCGCCCGTTCGCTGTTCCTCCAAGACGGCGACGGGCAGATCGTCGAGGCACACTCGATCGCCGCGGGGCTCGACTACCCGGGCGTCGGACCCGAGCACGCGCACCTGCGCGATCTCGGCCGGGCGCGCTACGTGACGGTCACCGACGACGAGGCCACCTCCGCCCTGGTACGACTGGCCCGTACCGAAGGGATCGTCGCCGCCCTCGAGTCGGCGCACGCCGTCGCCTGGGTGATCCGTGCCGCGGGCGCGGGCGAGCTGCCACCGGGTGCGACCGTCATGCTCACCCTGTCCGGGCGGGGCGACAAGGATGTCTCGACCCTGAAGGAGCTGGCGTGAGGCTCGAAGATCACCTGCGGAGCCGCCGTGCCGCCGGCCGTAAGCTGCTGATGCCGTATCTCACCGGCGGCGTCACCGCGACCTGGGTCGACCACCTGCGCGCGTTGGCCGACGCGGGCGCCGACGCGATCGAGGTCGGTCTGCCGTTCTCCGATCCCACGTTGGACGGCGTCACCATCCAGGAGGCGACGGACGCGGCGTTGGCGCGGGGCGCGACGGTTCGCGGCATCCTCGGCGACATCACCGGTTTCACCGACGATGTTCCGCTGGTCGCCAGCACCTACTACAACCTGGTCGTCCGCGACGGCCCGGAGCGGTTCTGCGCGGCCCTGCGCGACGCCGGAATCAGCGGCCTGATCGTGCCGGACCTACCGCTGGACGAGGCGGGCGAGGCGGCGGACGCTGCCGCCTCCGTCGGCGTCGACCTGGTCCTGCTCGCCTCGCCGGCAACACCCCAACCTCGGCTGGCGGAGATCGCTCGACGCAGCCGTGGCTTCGTCTACGCGGTGTCCCTGATGGGCACGACCGGCGAGCGGGCCACCGTTGCCGAGTCCGCCGCGACCCTCGCCAGCCGGATCAAGGGCAGCACGGACCGGCCCGTCCTGGTCGGGTTCGGCATCTCCACGCCGCAGCAGGCGGTCGAAGCCGCGCGCAGCGCCGACGGTGTCATCGTCGGTGCCGCGATCATGCGTCGGGTACTCGACGGTGCCACGCCGGACGACGTCGGCGCCGACCTCGCTAAGATGCGCCGAGCCCTCGACCAGGAGCGTGACCAACCTTGACCAGCAGCTCCGGACACGAGGCGAGGTACCGGGCCATCGCCACGGACCTCGCCGAGAAGATCCGGGCAGGCCACTACGCCCCGGGCGAGGCGCTACCAGCCCAACGTGAGCTGAGCGCCTCGTACGGGGTGACCCTGATGACCCTCCGTCAGGCGCTTCGGCAACTCAGCGACGACGGCCTCATCGTTCAGCAGCCGGGCCGGGGCACCTTCGTCGCCCCACCCCATCTGGCGTACCAACTCGGCTCACTCCAGAGCTTCGCCGACGACCTGGAAAAACAGGGCCACGACGTACGCACCGTCGTGCTGGCCCGCTCGATCCGCCGCGCGTCGGCGCGCATCGCGACCCAACTCCGGATCCCGCCCGGGGACACCGCCCTGCGACTGGAACGGCTGCGCGAGTTCGCCGGGCGCGCGGCGATCCACCAGGTGTCCTGGGTCCGCAGGCCACATGCCGAACACATCCAGGATCGGGACTTCACGAGCGTCTCGCTCTACGGTGCGCTCGCCGACGCCGGCGTCTCGGTCGCGCGTGCGACCGAGACGATCCGCCCCGGCCTGCTCACCGCGGCCACCGCGCAACATCTGCGGGAGCCCGCCGGGAACGCGGTCTTCATCAGCGACCGCATCACCTACACGCTGGATGCCACCGCCATCATCGTCGACCGGGCCACCATCCTCGGCAGCATGATGGAGATCCGGACGGAACGGGCGGTCACCGGACTGTCCCTGCGCTGGGGCGCGGCCGGCTGACCGGCCACCTTGCGGCTCAATCAGGAGAGGCGGCAACCCGTACGCGGTCGCTCTCCTCGTCGGAGAGGAACGACGCCAGGGCCTGCCCCTGTTCGGCGACGGCGGTGCGGTCGGCTCGGGAGAAGCGGCGCAGCGGGGTGACGATCACGGTGTCGGCCTCGACCGTCCAGGTCGCGGCGACCCGGCCGTCGACCAGCACGACGCGGGCACCGGCGACCGACAAACCGCGGTGGGCGTCGTCGATGATCCGGCTGCGGTCGTGGTAGCCGAGGATCGCGTTGTCGAAGGCGGGCAGGAACCGCACCGGGGCAGGTGTGTCGGGGTCGGGCCGCGGTGCCTCGGGGAGGTCCAGCAGTACCCGGCCGCGTTCGTCGCGGAAGGCGACGAGTTCCTCGCGTACCGCGGCCACCGCGGCCGGCAGCGCGGTGAGGCCGCACCAGGCGCGTAGGTCGGCCGTGGCGGCCGGGCCGAACGCGGCCAGATAGCGCCGGACCAGCGTCTCACCGACCTGGTCGGAGCCATCCGGGTCCAGCGGGTCGATCTCTCGACTGAGCCACGCGGACAGCGGCACGTTGCGCACTCCCGCCGTGGTGCGCCACAGCCCGCGCGGAGGCAGCTGCACCATCGGAATCAGGGCGGCGACCAGCATTTCCCCCAGCGCCCGCGGCCCCGGGTCCGGCCAGCGCTCGGCGAGAACCCGCGCGAGCCCGGTCATCGAGCGGGGCACGCCGTCGGCCAGCACCGCCCGGCCCGCCGCCGCGAGGTCGTCGAGATCCACCCCGTCGAGTTCGCGGCGGTAGGTGCCGAGCACCCGTTGGCGCAGCATGGTGTCGTGGCGGGCCCGCCAGGCCAGCACGTCCTCGGCGGTGAGCAGGTGGACGGTGCGGCGCATGAGGTGGGTCCGTACCAGGTGCCGCCGTGTCAGCAGGTCCGACAGCACTCCCGGGTCGAACGTACGCAGCCGGGACCAGAGCCCGACGAACGGCTCCTGCGGTTCCTGCGCCTGCATGCCGCACAGGTGCGCGACGGCGTCGCGGACCGGCAGGTCGGCGCGGTCGAGCAGCAGCTGCCGGGCGAGCGTCGCACGGTTCAGCGCCCGGGTGTCCAGCACGGTCATCGGCTCACGCCGCAGAAACTCAGGTGGTTCGTGCTGGTGACGGACAAGATCGACTCCTCGCTGCGGACGGAGGTGCAACAGTCGCAGAGGAAGCGGCCAGGATGTGTCCTCTTCTTCGGGCAGGATGAGAAACATGCCGAAGACCTCAGCGCGACTGCTGTCACTGCTGTCGCTGCTGCAGGCACGGCGGGACTGGCCGGGGGCGCTGCTGGCCGAGCGGCTGGCGGTCAGCCCGCGCACGGTACGCCGCGACGTCGACCGCCTGCGCGAACTCGGCTATCCCATCGTGGCCAGCAAGGGCCCGGACGGCGGATACCGGCTCGACGCCGGCACGCGCCTCCCGCCGTTGCTGTTCGACGACGAGCAGGCCGTCGCCCTCGCCGTCGCCCTGCGGATCGCCACCACCGCCGGCGCCGGCATCGAGGAGGCCGCGGCGCGGGCGCTGCACACCGTCCGGCAGGTCATGCCCGCACGGCTGCGCCACCGCATCGACACCCTCCAGGTCACCGCCGTCGAGCAGCCTGCGGCGCCGCGGGCCGACAGCGGCGTGCTGTTGGCGCTGAGCGCCGCCGTGCACGCGCGCGAGGTGTTGCGCTTCGGCTACCCGGCCACGTCCCGGCCGGTGCCGGACGACGGCACACCGACCCCGCCCCGCCGGGTGGAGCCCTACCACCTGATCACCTGGGGCGGGCGCTGGTATCTCGTCGCCTGGGACCTCGACCGCGACGACTGGCGCATCTTCCGGGCCGACCGGATCACCCCGCACGCCCCCACCGGGCCTCGATTCGCCCCACGCGAGCTACCCGGCGGCAGCGCGGCCGCCTTCGTCACCAGCAGGTTCCACGGCTCCGACGGCACCGGCGGCTGGCCCTGCCACGGAGAGGTGATCCTCGACCTCCCGGCCGCGAAGGTGGCACCCTTCATCGGCGACGGAGTCGTCGATGAACTCGGCCCGGACCGCTGCCGACTCACCCTCGGCTCCTGGTCATGGCCGAGCCTGGCCGCCGCCATCGGCATGTTCGACGCCGACATCGACGTCGTCGGGCCGCCCGAACTCCGCGCCGCCTTCGCGCACCTGGCCCGCCGCTACGCGAACGTCGCGCAGCTCACCTTGTGAACCTCACGCTGTGGATCGCTGCCGGCCTGCTGGCCGCGCTCGCCCTGGCCGGCTACGCCTGGGGCCGATTCGGGCCCGAGTCCTTCACCGGCTGACCTGGCTGCGGAACCTGCCCGGTGCGGAGAGCCTCGACAGCCCCGGCGGCCAGCGTCTCGTAGTAGGGGCCGAACCCCATCGCACGCCGGTACGTGCCTTCCGCGTCATCCGGGCGCCCTGCGGCGGCGTACACGTGCCCGAGGGCGATCGCGGCCAACGGGCTCTCGCGCGGATGGTCGACTTCGACGATCTGCCGGTACGTCGCGACCGCCTGCTCGGTCCGGCCGGCGGCGGCGCGCAGCCGTGCGAGGTTGCCGGCCGCGGACGGGGCGAAGTCAGGGTGACCGGACGCGACGGCACGCCCGTAAGCGGCTTCCGCGTCGGCCGTCCGGCCGGCCGCCTCCAGCACGAAGCCGAGGTTGCGTTCGGCCCGGGCAGCCGCGTCGGCATGGCCGGACTCGGCGGCCCGCCGGTAGATCGCCTCCGCCTCGGGCGTTCGGCGCCCGCCCTCGAACAGCAGCGCGAGCTGGATCATCGCCGCGGGAGCGTGGTCGGCGTGGCCGGAGTCGATGGCCCATCCGTAGGCCTGCTCCGCCGTGTCGACGGAACCCCACCGAGCCCACAGGTTACCGAGGTGCAGCGCGGCCGCCGGGGCGTGATCGGGGTGGCCGGAGTCGATCGCCCAACGATAGGCCGCCTCCGCCTCGGCCTGCTTCCGCGAGCCGAGGTCGCACTGCTCGGCGTACTCCTGGCCGAGGATCAGCGCCGCCCACGGTGCGTGTTCGCGATGGCCGGTCTGCACCACGCGGTGCCAGACCTGCACGGCTTCCTCGGGCTGTTCCCGCAGCATGAGGACGGCACCGAGCAGGATGGCGGCGTGCGGTGCGTGGTCCGGATGGCCGCTGTCGACCAGCTGCCGCAGGACGGCCTCGGCATCTTCCGGCCGTCCCTCGTCCAGCAGGCCGAGGGCGCGGCCGAGCAGCGGCGGAGGTTGCGGCCGGTCAGACTCCATCAACGAAGTCTAGGTACGCGAACGGACGACGGCACCGCCTTGACGGCCGTCCTGGGGCGACGTTACGACGGCCGACACTGTGGACACAGCCGATTGCGGCCCCGGTCGCCGGCCCGGTCGACTTACTACCCTTACGGTCAGGGGTGTGGGGGAGGGGCGATGGCTTTCGACCGGGGCAGTCTGGTGCGCACTCTGGCGAAGACGACGGTCGCCGTCGTGCTCGGTGGGCCACTCAGCGGCATCCAGGAGCTGAGCAACGCAATCTTCGACCTGCCGAAATCCGATCCGGTGCGCTCGGCCAAGCCGGAGGTCCTCGTCGATCGGCTGGCTGCGGCGACCCGCGCCTTCGCCACCGGCGAACGGCTCCCCGACGGGCTCGCCGACCGGGTCCTGGAGCAGACCACCAACCTGCTCGCCCGCTACGGCCTGACCGCGGCCGAACTGGCGTCGGTCGCGTTCGATCCGGCCGCGGCGACCGCGATCGTCCGCGCCCGGGCGGCGGAGGAACTACGAGCCCTGGACGAGGCGGACGAGGCGCTCTGCCTGCGCCTGATCGACGATGTCCACACCGAGCTGTCCCGCACGGCCGCCGACATCACCGACCTGGCCTCCGCCTACCAGCGACGGGTCCTGGCCGACCTGCGATCGTTGACCCGAAGCCAGGACGAGCTGCTCCTGCTCGCCCGGCTCTCCGCCCAGCACCTGCTCACGGTCGGGCCGACGCCGCGATGGGAGCCGGCCCTCTACCCGCCGAGCGCGCTGCTGCGAGCCGAGTTCGCGGTCGTCCCGTTCTGGGGACGGCAGGACATGCTCGACGACCTCACCGACTGGGCGTCCGGTCCCGCCCGGGTGGCCGCCCGCGTCTACACCGGTGCCGGCGGGATGGGCAAGACCAGACTGCTGCTGGAGGCCTGCCGGCGGATGCGGCTGGCCGGCTGGCGGTCCGGCTTCGTCCGTACCGGACTGCCACCCCTGAGCGCCGACCAGGTGGCGGAACTCGGGCGGGGCGTCGCGGGCGTGCTGCTCGTGGTCGACTACGGCGAAACGCGGACCGCCCAGGTCGTACGGCTGGTCGCCGAGGCGCTCGACGCCGGCGTCCCGGTCCGGATCGTCCTGCTCGCCCGCTCGGACGGAGACTGGCTGCTGAATCTGCGGCAACAGCCGAACCGGGTCGGCGATTTCCTCGACGGACCCGCGATGTCGGTCCTCGCCGTCCCGCCCCTGGCCACCGACGCCGCAGCCAGGCGTACCGTGTTCGACGACGCCCTGACCGCGTTCGCGGCGGCGCGCGGCGAGGCGGAACCGAACCTCGCCGCGGTGAGCCTGGACGGCCCGCACCACAACCGGGTCCTCTACCTACACATGAGCGCGCTCGCCGCCCTGGACGGCGAGGACGCCAGCGACGACCAGACCCTGCTGCGGTTCGCGTTGCGTCGCGAACAGGGTTTCTGGGATCGCAGCCTGGTCGAGAAGGGGTACGACGACCTGGCCGGAAAGCCGGTGCGTCAGGTCGCCGCCCTGGCCACCCTCGTCGGCGAGCTGCCCGGCCCCGAACAGGCGGTCGAGCTGTTCCGCCGGGCACCCCTCATGCGCGATCGCCCGGCGACGGCGGTGACCGCGGTCGCGGACCTCCTCCATGACCTGTATCCGGCCGAATCCTGGCTCGGCGGAGTCCAACCCGACCTGCTCGGCGAACACCTCGTCGGCACCGCGCTGCGCGACACCCCGACGTTGCTGGCGGTGCTGAATGGGGCTTGAGACGCAGCAGGTCCGGCATTCCCTGACGGTCCTCAACCGCCTGGCCCAGCGAGATCCGTCGTTCCAGGCCGACCTGGTCGCGCTGATCGCCTCCGACGTACGCGGGCTCGCCCCGATCGCGCTCGACGTGGCCCTGGAGTCGGGCGAGCCGATGGCACAGGCGCTCTGCGAGGTGCTGCTCGCACACGACCTGGACGCCGACGTCGAGCGGACGATGGTCGACCGCGTACCGCTGGACTCCCCACTGACCGACCTCGGCCTGGCGCTGTCCACCCGAGCGGTGGCGCGACTTGATGCGGGGGTGGAGCTGAGCCCGGTCCGGCCCGCGCAGGTCCTCGTCCGGCACGCCGAGTGGCTGCTCCGCCACGACCGGACCGAAGACGCGCTGGCCGCGGCAGGCCGCGCCAAACGGATCGTCGCCGACATCGTCGGCGGCAACGGCGGCCTGCCGTACGTCTTCACCAAGCCCACCGACCTGCTCCTGTCGGTCGCGACCGTCGAGGCGAGAGTGCTGTTGCGTCGCGGCGAGCCCCGGTACGCGATCATGTCCCTCACCAACGCCCGTGACGTCGCCCGTCAACTCGCCGGCACCGCGGCCGATTACCACCCCGGGTTCGGCGAGGTGCTGACCCTGCTCGCCGTCGCGCTGATGGACGCCGGTCAGGTCGCCGAGGCGCTGCGGGCCGGCGGTGATGCCGTCGACTTCTGGCGGGCCGTGGTCCGCGAGCCAGATCCGGATCCGGACCTGGCCCGGGCCGCCGGCCCGGTGACGATCATCGCCGCCGGCGCCGACGGCCTCCACGAAACCCTCTCGGGCCTGGGCCTGCGCCGTAGCGCCGACGGCTCCACCCACCTACCCATGCTGCTCGCCGGAGCCGAGAGTCGGCTCGCGCCCCGGCACACGACGCCCACGGCCGCCCGGGCCAACTACGCGCGGGCCGGTGCGGTGCGCGCCCGGGCCCTGGTCGTCACCGGCCGTCCCGACGAGGCGCTGGCCCAGCTCAGCGAGATGGAACGGGACCTCGGCGACCGTCGCGACGACCACAACCGACACGAGATGGTCCTGCTCCGCGCCGTCGCGTACGCGATGCTCGACCGCCTCGACGAGGCCGCCGCGTCCGTCGGCGACCTGCCGGCCGACCTGGACGGCAAGGCCCAGCTCACCGGGCTAGCCCGGCTCGTCGTCGGTCCCGACGGCACACCGTGGGACAGCGCGCGCCGCGACGTCGTCCTCGGCCTGACCCGACTGGCCGCCACCCTGCCGAGTCGACCGGCCCTGCGAATGACGGTGATGAGCCTGCTCGGCGCCTACGCGTCAGCCGGCCCCGACCGGCCGGCCGACGCCGTGACCCAGCTGCTCGAACCGGACCGGAACCCCGATCCGGAACCGGCCTCGTGGCTGCTGCTCGCCGGCTGCGTCCTGCTCGACCGGGCGACCGAGCCGGCCGAGATCACCGGCCGACTGCGGGCATACCTGCTGGCCGCGCTGGCCACGGCCGACCGGACCTGGCCCGATGGATCGGCCGTACGGCTCGCCGAGGTGGCCAACTACCTCGCGCAGTGGTACTGCTCGCACGAGCAGTTTCCCGAAGCCCTACGGCTTCGTGAACCGTTGTCGGCGTTCGTGGTGAACGTCCTCGACCTGCCCGGGGTGCGGGCGGAGTACGGCCTGGCCTGCTGGGCGATGGCAGCCGCCGGGATGCGCCAGGGAGCCGACGGCCTGCCGATCGTCAGCTCGCTGCTGGACGAACTGGCGAGCCATGTCGCGCGACAGCGATCCGCCGAGCTGCTCGTGGCCCAGGGCCGGTGCGCGATGGAACTGATTCCCTGGCTGCTGCGCTCCGGTGACGGGCCGGCGGCCCGGGTCGTGGCGGAGCAGAATCAGACGGCGCTGCGGTCGGCGGAGTTCCTGCGCGCCCGGCAGGAGGACCGCGGCGACGACCCGGCCGAGTTCCTCGCAGAGATCGAGAGCCTGCTCGCCGGTTCGGTGGACGCCCTCGGGGCGTGACGTCAGGCCGGTCGCCACCCGGGTGGTATCGCCACGATGTCGAGGAACACCGTCCGTTCCCGCAGCTCGGCCAGGTGCAACGAGGTCGGCGGCCGGGCGGCCCCGCCACAACCTGCCAGGTCAGCCGGCCGCGTCGGTTCGGGTGCGCGACTGCGGGTCGGGCTGGGCGTTGACGGCGGCGACCAGGTCCTCCCGGGACCGGGCCACCCGGGAGCGAATCGTGCCGACCGGGCAGTTGCACACCTCGGCGGCCTCGGCGTAGGACAGCCCGAGGATCTGGGTGGCGACGAACGCTTCCCGCCGGTCGGCCGACAGTCCTGCGATGAGCTGCTCCAACGCGACCTGACGATCGAAGCCGCTGCGGGTCGTGTCCGCCACGTCGTAGGAGTCCGGCATCGACACGGTGCGGGGACGCGCCGTCGCGGCCCGGATGTGGTCGACGGCGACCCGGCGGGCGATGCCGAGCAACCAGGTCCGCGCCGACGACCGGCCGGCGAACGACGGCAACGACCGCATCGCCCGCAGGTACGTGTCCTGCGCCAGGTCGTCCGCCTCGCTCGGGGAGATCAACGCGGCCAGGAACCGGCGAACCTGCTGCTGGGTGGCCCGGACGAAGGAAGCCGCGGCGTCGCGGTCACCCCGGCCCGCCGCGAGGGCCCACGCGGTGACCTGCGTGTCATCCGTCACCCTCGATACCTCCGGGCCCCCGGTCACCCGTCACGACGACGATCGCGACGGCCTGTGGTAATGGCAGGTCGTAGCGTACGGCACGCACCCGCCCTGCCGTCTACCCGTGGGTTTGCGCAACCTGCTGAGCGGCCGTCGCGGCACCTGGGCAAACCGCGGACCGCGACAGAGTTCCCGGAGTGCCGGCAGGCACCCACGCCCGGCTGGCCGCGGGTGGGTAGGCGATGGCCGCCCCGGTCACGAAGGTGGCGCCGCCGGGGGAGGCTGACTTCGCGGCGCGTCGGATGCGTCACGAGTGGCCAGCGCCTCCCGTAGGGCCCGGGTGCCGCGGGCGAGCGCGGTGAGGTCCTCCGGCGACAGCATGGCGAGCAGCGCGACGGACTCGTCCCGCAGGCCCGCGACGGCCTCGTGCAACTGGCCGGCCCGGCCGGTCGCGGTCAGGCGTTTGACGCGCCGGTCCGTGCCGGACTCGTCGCGCCTCAGGTAGCCGAGCGTGACGAGCTTCTCGACGGTCGCGGACACGGTCGGTGCGGTGACATGCAGCTGGCCGGCCAGTTCGTGCCCGGTTGTCGCGGTGCCGCTGGCCACCAGCAGCACCACCTTCAGCTGGTGCAGCGTCAGGTCGAGGTCCAGGAACGGCGCCAGCCGCCCGGCGGCCAGGGCCTGCGCCAGGGCGCGTCGATCAGCTGCGATCTGGCCCGCCAGCTCGGCACGGGCTTCGGGGGTCATGGCAGCATCCACGCCGTTACTGTAGCATTGCCTAATAGTTAGGCTCGACCTAACTAAATGAGGGGAGTGCGGATGGGCGAGACGATCATGGTGTTGGGGCTGTTGCTGGTCGTGGCGACCTTCCTTGGGCGCGCCGCCCGACTGGTCGGGCTGCCGACCGTGCCGGTGTACATCCTCACCGGGCTCGCCGCCGGAGCCGCGAACAGCTTCCTGCCCGTGCACCTGGCCTACGAGGACGTCCACGTCCTGGCCGTGATCGGGCTCGTCCTGCTCCTGTTCCACCTGGGGCTGGAGTTCGACACCGCCGCGTTCGCGAAGAACGCCCGCACGCTCGTCACTGCGGGTGTCGCGTACATCGCCCTCAACGTCGGGGCCGGGCTGCTGCTCGGCTTCGCGCTCGGCTGGGGTGCCCCCGAAGCCCTCGCGGTGGCCGGCATCACCGGGATCTCGTCGTCGGCGATCGTCACCAAGCTCATGTTCGACCTGAAGAAGCTGGCTCGTCCCGAGGCGCCGCTCATCCTCGGGATCATCGTGATCGAGGACGTCTTTCTCGCCGTCTACCTCGCCGTCCTCAACACGGTGATCAACCCCGCCGGCAGTCTGTGGGCCTCCGCCGTCCGTTTCGCGGTCTCCGTCGGGTTCCTGGTCTTCCTGTTCGTCCTCGCCCGGCGCGGCAGCAAGATCGTCAGCCGCATCGTCAACGAGAAGACCGCCGAACTGTTCGTCGTCGGCCTCGTCGGGATCACCCTGTTCATCGCCGGGATGGCCGAGGAAGTCGGCGTGTCCGACGCGATCGGCGCATTCATGGTCGGGCTCATCGTCGCCGGCACCAACGCCAAGCACCGCGCCGAAACGACCATCGGTCCGCTCCGGGACACCTTCGCCGCCGTGTTCTTCGTCGGATTCGGCCTCACCCTCGACCCCGGCAGCTTCGGCGGCGTACTCACCCCGGTGCTGCTCGCGGTGGCCGTGTCCATCGTCGTCAACCTGATCGCCGGCGTCGTCGCCGCCCGGGTGCAGGACATGCCCGCCCTGATCGGTGCCGAGATCGGGCTGACCCTGCTCAGCCGCGGCGAGTTCGCCCTGATCGTCGCCACCATCGCGGCAACCGCCGGCCTCGACGAACGGATCATGCCCTTCGCCGGCCTCTACGTCCTCATCCTGGGCATCCTCGGCCCACTCCTGGTCACCTACGCACCGCGCCTCTGGAACCAGCCCCGGCAGCCGTCGCCCGACCAGGCTCCGGCTGAGCTGTCCACGGCGTCCCGGCCGGCGTGATGGCGCTCCGGTCAGTCGGCGGACGGTTGTGGGGTGCCGCAGAGCTTGGTGCCCGGCGGAATGACCTCCTCCGCGCTGTGGATCCGGTACGGCGCCGGCCCCAACTTGCCGGACGGGTTGATCGGACTGAGTTTCACCAGGTTGAGGAACTTGTTGATGACATTCACCACCGGGGCCAGGATCGTGTAGCCGACGCCGTACGAGGCCCAGACGCCGATGCCCACGCCGCGGCAGACCGCCACCGGTGACCCGATCGCCGACCCCATCGTCGTCCCGTAGGCCGTCGACACCTCGAAGAAGAGGCCGGCCTTCAGCACGAACGCGCTGAACCCGAGGTCGAACCGGACCCGGTGCTCGATGAGCAGGCCCATCACCCCGACCGGCACCCCGCGCAACGAGTTGATCAGGCTTTCCTTGCGCTGGAAGTTCTTGCTGACCTGCGGGCCGAACCTGCCGTTGGCGTACCCGTAGCCGAGCGATCCGGCGAGCGAGAACTCGCCCTTGCCCTTGATGGTCCCCAGCTTCGCCCCGAAGGCCGTGGTGACCTTGACGGTCTGGCTGACGGTGAGCGCCAGCGGTACGCCGAGCACGGTGCCCATCGGGATGCTGAACTCCACCGGAATGGGGAGCACCGCTTTGATGTTCTGCCCGTCCTGGATCCCGGCTTCGAACGAGTACCGGATCCCGAAGCCGCCGCTGATCGACAGCTCCGCCCGGGCCACGGAGCCGTCCTTGATGCTCAGGTAGAAGCCCGCCTTCGGCTGCTGGAAGGTGAGCGCGGCCCGCCCGAACAGCTTCGTACCGTTGCGGTCGTAGTTGAAGCTGACCTCGGCTCCGCTGACGAGGCTGACGCCGGTGGAGAAGTTGGCGACGACGGACTTGACCTCGCCGCCGCCCCGGATCGGTGCCGGTTGGGCGGGCCGGGGCGGCAGTGGCGCGAGCCGCAGCGGCGCGCTGCGGCCGGCCCGGCCGGACGGGGTGGGCAGCGCGGCGTCGGCCTCCTCCTCGGGGATCGCCCAGATCGGCTCCCCGGCCTGGTAGGCGACCGGGTCCTCGATCGCGATGTCCTGCTTCTCGAGGGTGCCGTCGCGGATCACGTCGGTGATGTTGACCGGCCCGATCGTGACGAGCAGGTCGCCGCCCTCCCGCTGGAGGTCGAGCACCCGGCCGACGCCCCGGCCGGTGACGAACATGACCTTGCCGGGGGCCAGGTCGTCGGCGCGGGGCGCGTCGCCGTCGATCCGCCAGGTGAGCCCGTCGGCGGTGACCGACCGAACCGAGCGGCCGCCGCCGCCGACGAGAACCACGTCCGGCTGGTACGTCAGGTCGGGATGCGGTACGGGTGCCATCCCGTACCGCAGCGCGGACTCGCTGTACGGGTCCTCGTCGACCGCACCGCCCGGCGAACGGCCGGTGCAGGCCGTCGCGGTGAACAGCAGCGTCGCCGCGAGGACGGCCGAGACAAGCTTGCGCACCAGGACTCCTCGTCGGATCGGCGTGGCACCGCCACCGGGCTGTCCCGGCGGCACCGGGAACGCAGCCGTCCGGCGTCGTCTCCGGACCGGTCCGGCCGCGGGCGGTCGGGTGGCCATGCGACCGACCCTAGAGGGTGGCCGCGACAAAGGAATCGGGAGTTTCCCTACCTGCCGGCCACCGCGCTCCGGTTCACGGCAGCAGGTGCCAGCAGAGCGCGCCGAGCCAGGCCCACCCGACGATGATGTACGCCCGCTGGACCAGCCCGGCCCGTGGCGAGTCGCGCTCCCAGGCGCTCCCGAACCACAGGAAGAGCACGACCAGTCCGGCTGCGGCCGCCCCGGAGAGCACCGCCCACCGGCGGTCGTCCAGGGCCAGTGCGGCGGCGAGCGCGGCGACCGGGAGTGACCCGAACACCACCACGCCAGCCCAGTCGTGGACCTGGTGGCGGCGGCTGTAGGTGGTGGGCGTGACGTCCGGTGTGCCGGGTGGATAGCCGCGCATCGGGTCCATCGGGAACACCCCGGAGGCCAGCAGCGCCAGGCCGAACACCGCGACGGACGCGGCCAGCCAGCCGCTGCCCGTCGCCGCGTGCAGGCCGGGCGCGGCGGCGGTGACGAGCAGGCCACTGACGAGGAAGTTCGCCGTCTGCACCCAGCCACGGCCGCCGAGCGCCAGGGCGCTGACCGGATGCCGGACCGGGTCGTACCCCGGCCGGGTCAGGCCGTCGAGCAGGAACGTGACGACGAAGAGGACCGTGCCGGCGATCCCGGCGACCAGCGACACGTCGGCAACGAGATCCATCAGGACATCAGCCTACCGAACTGCCACCAGACGGGCTTCCGGCCCACGCTGATGATTCGACTGCCCGGCGCGAGACGTTCATTTGGCGTTGTTCTGGGCGGCTTTTTCCTTTCCCTCGGGCCGGCATCATGGTGCCGGCTGGGTCCGGTCGGGCAGCCGCCGGACCGCCAGATCGGTGTTGCGACCCGTACCGGGTCGACGAGAAGGAGGAAGTGTGCGCAACTCGGTTGCCCGCAGCGTCGCTGCCCTGGTGGCAGCGTCCACAGGTCTACTGGCTGTCGCCGCCTGCGCCCCGCCGGAGGACACGAGCGCGCAGTCCAGCGGGGCGGCCACCGCCACCAGCGCCGCCGACTTCGGCGGGATCGAGGGGCTGATCGCCGAGGCGAAGAAGGAGGGGCAGCTCAACGTCATCGCGCTGCCGCCGGACTGGGCCAACTACGGCGAGCTCATCAAGACCTTCAGCGACAAGTACGGCATCAAGGTCAACTCGGCCCAGCCGGACGCCTCCAGCCAGGAGGAGATCAACGCGGCCGACCAGCTCAAGGGCCAGGCCACCGCACCGGACGTCTTCGACCTCGGCACCGCCGTCGCGCTCGCCAACGTGGCGAAGTTCGCCCCCTACAAGGTGGCGACCTGGGACGACGTGCCGGACGCGCTGAAGGAGGCGGGCGGCGCCTGGATCAACGACTACGGCGGCTACATGTCGATCGGGTACGACGCGGCGAAGGTGCCCGCCCCGCAGAGCGTCACCGACCTGCTCAAGCCGGAGTACAAGGGCAAGGTCGCGCTCAACGGCGACCCGACGCAGGCCGGCGCGGCGTTCAGCGGCGTGGTCATGGCGGCCCTGGGCAACGGCGGATCCGCCGACGACATCGCCAAGGGCGTCGACTTCTTCGGGCAGCTGAAGAAGGCCGGCAACTTCCTGCCGGTGGACCCGACCCCGGCCACCATCGAGTCCGGCCAGACCCCGGTGGTCATCGACTGGGACTACCTCAACGTCGCGCAGGGCAAGAAGCTGCAGGGCAAGCTCGACTGGAAGACCGTCGTGCCGGCCAACGCGGTGCTCGGCTCCTACTACGTCCAGGCGATCAACGTCGGCGCTCCGCACCCCGCCGCGGCCCGGCTGTGGCAGGAGTTCCTCTACTCCGACGAGGGCCAGAACCTGTGGCTCAAGGGTGGCGCGCGGCCGGTGCGGGCCGAGGCCATGCAGAAGGCCGGGACCATCGACCAGACCGCGTACGGCGAGCTGCCGGCCTTCACCGGCACGCCGGTGTTCCTGACCGATGCCCAGACCACGCAGGCCAAGGACCACCTCGCGGCGAACTGGGCCAAGGTCGTCGGCTGACCGTCCGATGAGTACCCTGACCCACCCTGCGGACCCCGCGGCCAAGGCGCCCGGGGTCCGCACCCGCCCCCACCGGGGGCCGTCGCTGCGCCGGGCGCGCAGCCTGCTCGGCGTCGTCCCGTTCTTCGCGTTCGTCGCGGTGTTCCTCGCCATCCCCACCCTCGTGGTGGTGGCCGGCGCGTTCACCAGCGACGACGCCGGCTTCACCCTGGACAATCTGACAGCGCTGGGCAACGGCTACGTCGTCAACGCCTTCGTACGCAGCGTCCTGCTGTCCGCCGGCACCGCCCTGATCGGCGCGGTCCTCGGCGGGCTGCTCGCGTACGCGCTGGTCACGGCCCGCGAGGGCGGACTGCTGCGGCGGGTGGTCAGCGCGGCGTGCGGAGTGCTCGCCCAGTTCGGCGGAGTGACCCTCGCCTTCGCGTTCATCGCCACCCTGGGGCTGAGCGGCTTCGTCACGGTGTTCCTGCGCGACCGGCTGGGCGTCGACATCTACGCCGGCGGGGTGTGGCTGTTCGAACTGCCCGGACTGGCGCTGGTCTACACCTACTTCCAGGTGCCGCTGATGGTCATCGTGTTCCTGCCCGCCCTGGACGGTGTCCGCCCGCAGTGGCGGGAGGCAGCCGACAGCCTCGGTGGCTCGACCTGGCAGTACTGGCGGATGATCGGTGGGCCGCTGCTCGCCCCGGCGTTCCTCGGGTCGACACTGCTGCTGTTCGCCAACGCGTTCTCGGCGTACGCGACCGCCGCCGCTCTGGTCAGCCAGGGCAGTCCGATCGCGCCGTTGCAGATCCGCAGCGCGCTCACCAGCGAGGTCGTACTGGGGCAGCAGAATCTCGGCAAGGCGATGGCGCTGGGCATGGTGCTGGTGGTCGCCGTGGTCATGGGGCTCTACGCCCTGCTGCAACGCAGGACCGCCCGATGGTTGGGGTGATCCGCCGGCGGGCCCGCCGGCAACGCCTCCTGCGCTGGGTGATCCTCACCGGGCTCGGCGTCTTCTTCCTCCTGCCGCTGCTGGCCATGGTGGAGTTCACCACCCGGGGAGCCGGCGGGACGCTGTCGCTGGAAACCTGGCGGCTGCTGGTCGACTGGCCCCGACTCAGCGAGACCTACCCCGACCTGTCGGTCGGCATCGCCGCCTCGTTCGGGCTCGTCGTGCTCACCGCGCTGCTCATGCTGGTGCTGCTCGTGCCGACGGTGATCTGGGTCCGGCTGCGCCTGCCGCGACTGCACCGGGTGGTGGAGTTCCTGTGCCTGCTTCCGCTGACCATCCCGGCGATCGTGCTGGTGGTCGGCCTCGCCCCGGTGTACGCCTGGGTCACGTACTTCCTCGGCGGCTCCCCGCTCACCCTCACCTTCGCCTACACCGTCCTCGTGCTGCCCTACGCCTACCGGGCGCTCGACGCCGGGCTCTCCGCCATCGACGTGCGCACCCTGTCCGAGGCGGCCCGCAGCCTCGGGGCCGGCTGGGTGACGGTGATGTGGCGGGTGGTGCTGCCCAACATCCGCTCGGCGGTGCTCTCCGCCGCGTTCCTCACCGTCGCGCTCGTGCTCGGTGAGTTCACGATCGCGTCCCTGCTCAGCCGGGTCAACCTGCAGGTGGCCATCAACCTGCTCGGCAAGAGCAGCGCGACGATGTCGGTGGCGGTGTCGCTGGCGGCGCTGCTGCTCGCCTTCGTACTGCTGCTGCTGTTGTCCCTCGTCGGGCGCGGTCGGCACCGGACCGCCACCAAGGAGCTGTCATGACCGGATCCACCGACGTCGTCACCCCGCCTGCCGGCCGGCGCGACCGGCGCGGCGTGGCGGTCCGGCTGCGGGGACTGCGCCGCCGCTTCGGCGCGGTGACGGCGCTCGACGGGCTCGACCTCGACCTCGCCCCGGGCGAGATGGTCGCCCTGCTCGGCCCCTCCGGTTGCGGCAAGACGACGGCGCTGCGGGTGCTCGCCGGGCTGGAGGACGCCGACAGCGGCCAGGTGCTGGTCGACGGCGTCGACGTCACCACGCTGCCGGCGAACCGGCGGGACATGGGCATGGTGTTCCAGGCGTACAGCCTGTTCCCGCACCTGACCGCGCGGGAGAACGTCGAGTTCGGGCTGCGCCTGCGCGGCCGGCCGGCCGGCGAGCGCCGCGAGCGGGCCGCCGAGATGCTCGACCTGGTGGGGATCGGCTCGCACGCCGGCCGCTACCCGCACCAGCTCTCCGGTGGGCAGCAGCAGCGGGTGGCGCTGGCCCGGGCGTTGGCGATCCGGCCGCGGGTGCTGCTGCTCGACGAGCCGCTGTCCGCGCTCGATGCCAAGGTACGCGTGCAACTGCGCGAGGAGATCCGCCGGATCCAGGTCGAGGTCGGCACCACCACCCTGTTCGTCACCCACGACCAGGAGGAGGCGCTCGCGGTGGCCGATCGGGTCGGGGTGATGCGCGCCGGGCAACTGGAGCAGGTGGGGCCGCCCGCCGAGATCTACCTGCGCCCGGCGAGCACGTTCGTCGCGGACTTCGTCGGGCTCAGCAACCGGCTGCCGGCCCGGGCCGCGGGCCGCGAGGTGGAGGTGCTCGGCCAGCGCCTGCCGCTGGTCGACCCGGCCGCCGCGCCGGCGGACGGCGCCGTCCCGGTGACCGCCCTGGTCCGCCCGGAGTCCGTCGAGGTGCTGGCCGACGGGAGCGGGCCGGGCCGGGTGCTCGCGGCGAGCTTCCTGGGCGCCACCAGTCGGGTCACCGTCGCCCTGCCGGACGACACGCTGGTCGTCGCGCAGGTCGACAGCAGCCGGCTGCCGGACCTCGCACCGGGCACGGCGGTACGGGTGCGGCTGCGGCCGGTGCCCGTGGCGCTCGGTGAGGGGTAGGTCCTGGCGGCTGGTGACGTCGTAGCGTGCGGCCAGGCAGGAGACTGATCCGGCGCCCTTGCTCTGCTTCCCTCCACGCACCGGCGCGAACCGTCGCCCCCCGCAACCACAGCCCCACCGGCGGCACCCTGCCGCCCAAGTGCACCTTCTCGAGCCCGTCGACCATGCTGTTGTGGTGGGCGCATTGCCATGAGACGGGGCATTTGTGAGGCACCACAACTGCATGGTCGACGGGGGCAGGGGTGGGGGT
>NZ_POTY01000379.1 GCF_003236315.1 Micromonospora craterilacus | reverse complement strand
CCGCGCGGACGTGGTCGTGGTCGGCTCCGCCGAGGTCGAGGGGGCCACCCGGATCGGCGTGCCCGAGGTCGACGAGCGGTACGCCCCCCTGCTGGACATCCTCCCGTTGCAGCGGCTGGCCCTCGCGCTGGCCCTGGCCCGGGGCGAGGACCCGGACGCGCCACGAGGGCTGAAGAAGGTCACCGCGACGATGTGACCATCGGCGTGGCACGCTGGTCGGCGTGTCAACGCTGCGCGACCTCGCCGAGGAGCACACCCGTCTGCGCCCGGCCGACATCGACCACCTGCACCGCATCGCCGGTGACTGGCAGTTGCTGTCCGACCTGTCCTTCGCCGACCTGCTGCTCTGGGTGCCGGTGGACGGCGAGGGCAGCTTCCTCTGCGTGGCCCAGGTCCGCCCGACCACCGCGCCCACCGCGTACCAGGACGACCAGGTGGGCCGGATCGTCGGCGGCCCGGAGGTGGCGCACCTGGAGGTCGCCTACGGGCAGGGACGGATCTGGCGGGAGGGCGACCCGGTCTGGTACGGCGACGTGCCCGCCCGGCACGAGGCGATCCCGGTCCGGCTGCGCGCCGCCGACGGTGAGTCCGGCGAGGTGATCGCCGTGGTGGGCCGGGACACCAACCTCTCCACCGCCCGTACCCCCAGCCAGCTGGAACTGAACTACCTGACCACGGCCGACGACCTGGCGCAGATGATCGCCGACGGCACCTTCCCGCCGCCCCGGCACCCCGGGGAGACCACCTCGGCGCCGCGGGTCGGCGACGGCCTGGTCCGGCTGGACGCCGGCGGCAAGGTCACCTACGCCAGCCCGAACGCGCAGTCGGCGTACCGACGGCTGGGCTACGCCTCCCACCTGGTGGGCGAGGATCTCGCGGCGCTGCACCGGCGGCTCGCCAACGACCCGCTGGAGGGCACGGAGGCCGGGAACGGCATCCTGGCGGCCCTGCGCGGCGAGGCGCCGCCCCGGCGGGAGATCGACGCCCGCGGCGCGACCATGCTCACCCGCGCCCTGCCGCTGATGCCCGCCGGAGTGCCGATCGGCGCGCTGGTGCTGGTCCGCGACATCACCGAGGTACGCCGTCGGGACCGGGCCCTGATCACCAAGGACGCCACCATCCGGGAGATCCACCACCGGGTGAAGAACAATCTCCAGACCGTCGCCGCGCTGCTGCGCCTACAGGCCCGCCGGGTGTCCATGCCCGAGGCGAGGGTGGCGCTGGAGGAATCCGTACGCCGGGTGGCGTCGATCGCCCTGGTGCACGAGACACTCTCGATGTCCAGCGACGAGGCGGTGGAGTTCGACGGGATCGTCGACCGGGTGGCCAGTGCGGCGACCGAGGTGGCGGCGACCGAGGTAAGCGTCGGGATGCGACGCAAGGGCAGCTTCGGCGTGCTGCCGGCGGAGATCGCCACCTCGCTGGTGATGGTCCTCAACGAGTTGCTGCTCAACGCCGTCGAACACGGCTTCCCGCCGGCCGGGGAGGCCGACGAACCCCTGGCCCCCGGCGCGGCGCCGCCCGCGCTGCCTGAGCTGGGGGAGCCTGCGGTGCCGGGGGCGGTGGTGCCGGAGGTGGTGGTCTCCGCCCACCGGTTCCGCAAGATGCTGCACGTCTCGGTCGCCGACAACGGGCGTGGGCTGCCGGCCGGGTTCGACGCCGAGGGCGGTGCCAAACTCGGGTTGCAGATCGTCCGGGCGCTGGTCACCGGCGAGCTGCGGGGCAGCATCGAACTGCGGCCGGGCGCCGACGGTGGCACCGAGGCGGTCCTGATCGTCCCGCTCGCCCGCACCGCCCCCGACGGCCGCCTCACGGTGAGCGGCTGAGCAGGGCGAGGGTCAGACCGGGGCGTGGCCAGACCTGGGTGACGGTGAACCCGGCGCGCAGGGCGTCTCCCTTGGCGCCGGGCACGGCCGCCAGCGGGTCGGCGCGGCGGCCGGCCACCACCAGCCAGACCCGGTCCGCGCCGGCCAGGCACTCGGCGGGTCGGCCGCACTCGACCGCCCACAGGTCGCCCCGGCGATCCTGGTCCTCGGCCGCCAACACGTCCCGCGGGACCTGGCCGCCCAACTGGTAGCGGAGACCGAGGTCGAGGAAGAGCCAGCTGTCCCGAGGTGAGTAGACCACCGCGTCGCCCGGGCGCTGGCCGTCCGCGACGATCCGCGCCACGCCCTGGTAGTCGACGGTCGCGGTGCGCGGCCACTCGTGGGTGCGTCGCAACGCGACCTGGTCGGGCAGCCCGAGCAGCCCGGCCAGGGCCACCACGACGAGGGCCGCCGGCAGCCGGGCCGCCGCCAGGGCCGCGCCGGCCAGCAGACAGCCGAACGGCACCACGAAGACCAGGTAGCGGGGCACCCACAGGGGTACGGCGAGCCCGGCCGCGAAGAGCAGCAGCACCGGCAGCAGGACGGCTGCCACGGGCAGCAGCCCGCGCCGGCCGAGCCGCCCCGCGCCGAGCGCGGCGAGCGCCACCAGCATGCCGCCCACCATCGCGCTCTGCGCCAGGCCGCTCGGGAGCGCGGCCAGATCAGCGAGCCGGGCGGTGTCCACCCAGGCCAGCTGGCGGGACCGTTGGCCCCGGGCGAGCAGGAACAGCGGGGTCAGCACCAACGCCACCGGTACCAGCGTGAGCAACCAGCACCGGAGTGGCCCCAGCCGGCCACTCGGCCGACCGGGCCCTCGGCGGAACCGGAGCGCTCCGGGTCGGTCGGCATTCGAGTGGCCGGGGTCCCGGGACGTACGGGCGGGATCGGTCTGCGGGCCGGTGGTCGGGGGCGATGACCCAGTGGCGAGCACCGCGACGGCGTGGGCGGCGAGCAGGGTCAGGGCGACCAGGTGGGTCAGCCCGAGGGCGATGGTCGCGGCGGCGTACGCCGCCCAGCGGCCCCAGCCGGCGCGGCGCAGCGCGTCGACCAGCAGCAGGGTGCTCAGTACCGCGAGGGCAGTGGCCAGGGCGTACGGGCGGGCCTCCTGGCCGTACCGGGAGGTGCTGGGGAGCACCGCGAACAGCAGCCCGGCGAGGGCGCCGGCGCGGGTGTCCGCCAGCCGTTGCCCGAGCGTGGCGGTCAACCCGGCGGCCGCCGCCATCGCCAGTGCGGACGGCAGGCGCAACGCGGCCACCGAGTCGCCGGCCACCGTCACCCAGGCATGCATGAACAGGTAGTAGGGGCCGGTGGCGGCGTCGATGGTGCCGACCAGCCGGAGCAGCGCCGGCACCCCCCGGGTGGCGGCGCTCCAGGTCGCCAGCTCGTCCCGCCACGGTTGCGCGGCGTCCAGCCCGGCCAGCGTCAGCACCAGGGTGACGCCCGCCGGTACGAGCCATACCGGCAGCGACCGCAGGCGCAGCCCGCTGAGCCGGACGCCCCTCCCGGCGGTCGGGACTGACCTACCGGACAAATCCCCCATGTCGCGAGCCTGCCACACGGTCGCGCTCCGGGTGGCGGCAGCGACCGCCCGTGATGTGGGATCGGGCACGCGCTCATTGGCTGCCACACCTGAGGTGTGGCAGCATGACCTCCATGACCGCCGCCGTAGTCCGCCGCTTCGTGGCCCGACGCCACGTCGACTACGGCCGCGTGCGCAGCGCCATCTGTCCGGCCCACTGACGACGCCCGACCACCCTGCCTCGGGCACGCAGCGCGCCGGCCGCCCAAGACATCGCCGTCCACGGCCCTCCGGGAGCCGGTCGTCGCGTCCGCGTACCCAACCGAGGCACCGCAGACAACGGAGGACGCCGCGATGGCGGTCAGCGACATTCCGGCCCGCCCTGGGGACCCCTCGGC
>NZ_POTY01000378.1 GCF_003236315.1 Micromonospora craterilacus | reverse complement strand
GCCCTGGCCGGAGCGGTGCCGCCGTCGGCGTACCGGCCGGTGGTGCTGGTGGTGCTGATGTCGGTGGCGCTGTTCGTGGTGTTGCGTCCCCGGCTCGGGGTGCTCGCCGTGCCGCAGCGGCGCACCCGTACCCGGATGGTGGTGGCGGTGCTGGTCGCCGGGGTGGGTATCGCCACCTACGACGGGTTGATCGGTCCGGGTACCGGCACGTTCCTGGTGGTGGCGTTCACCGCGCTGGTGGGTGCGGACTTCGTGCACGGCTCGGCGATGGCGAAGGTGGTCAACGCGGGCACCAACGCCGGTGCGCTGGCGGTGTTCGCGGTGACCGGGCACGTGTGGTGGCTGCTCGGGGCGGCGATGGCGGTGTGCAACATCGCCGGCGCGATGGTGGGGGCGCGGATGGCGCTGCGCCGTGGTTCGGGGTTCGTGCGGGTGGTGCTGCTGGTGGTGGTCCTCGCCCTGGTGGCGAAGCTGGGCTACGACCAGTGGCTGGCCGGGTGAGCGGTCGGGTGAGGGTGGCGGCACCCGGCATGTGATCATCGGCGGATGCCGGTGCGCGCGGAACACGATCGGGCTGTCCTGGCCGGGCTGCTGGGCCGGGATCCGGTGCTGCACGCCTACGAGCTGGGCGACCTGGACGACTTCTTCTGGCCGTACACGTCGTGGTATCGGCGTGGGGACGCGGTGGCGTTGCTGTACCACGGGGCGCAGCCGCCGACGCTGCTGGCGCTGGCCGGGCCGGCCGGGGTGGGTGAGTTGGCCGCGTTGCTGGGTGAGGTGGCGCCGGTGCTGCCGGCCCGGTTGGCGGCGCACCTGTCCCCCGGTCTGGAGGCGGCGCTGGCCGGATCGTTCCGGGTGACGTCGTCCGGGTTGCACCACAAGATGGCGTTGACCGATCCGCAGCGGCTGGCGGCGGTGTCGCCGGCCGGGGTGACGCTGGGCCGGGCGGACCTGCTGCGGCTGCACGACCTGTACGCCGCCGCGTACCCGGGCAACTGGTTCGACGCGCGGATGGTGGACACCGGCCGGTACGTGGGCGTCCGCGACGGTGACGCGCTGGTGGCGGTGGCCGGGGTGCACGTGTTCTCCCGGGCCTATCGGGTGGCGGCGCTGGGCAACGTGACCACCCACCCGGGGTGGCGGGGTCGGGGGCTGGCAGCGGCGGTGGTGGCCCGGTTGTGCGGGCTGCTGCGCGCCGACACCGACCACGTGACGTTGAACGTGAAGGCGGACAACGTCGCCGCGGTGCGGCTGTACGAGCGGTTGGGGTTCACCCGGGTCGCCGACTACGCCGAGTTCACTTTGACTGCGCGGGGACGCTGACGGCGCTGGCCGGGTGCGGCGGGCGCCGGCCGGCGGGTGACAATGGCGGCCATGGCCCAGGCGACGCTGCGTACCCCCCGGATCCTGCTCGTGCCGCTGGCCGACGAGCACCTGGCGCACGAGGTCGAGTTGGACGCCGATCCGGAGGTGATGCGCTATCTGGGGCCGGCGCGCTCTGCCGACGAGGTGCGTGTGGTGCACGAGCGGCGGCTGGCGGCCGCGCGGCAGGTGCCCGGCCTGGGTTTCTGGGTGGGTCTGGTCGACGGCGAGTTCGTCGGTTGGTGGATCCTGGAGCCGCCGCAGCGCCCCGACCAGGGGCCGGTGGCCGGGCAGGCCGAGCTGGGCTACCGGCTGCTGCGCCGGTACTGGCGGCAGGGGCTGGCCAGCGAGGGGGCCCGGGAGCTGATCCGGCACGGCTTCGCCGAGCTGGGGTTGCGGCGGATCTTCGCCGAGACGATGGCGGTCAACGCCGCGTCCCGGGCGACGATGGCCGCGGTGGGGATGCGGTACGTGCGGACCTTCCACCAGTCGTGGCCGGATCCGCTGCCCGGTGCGGAGCTGGGTGAGGTGGAGTACGAGATCACCCGCGAGGGGTGGGCGACCTCAGGCGCGGCGGGGTGAGTCGAAGCGGCCGGCGCGGATCTCCCGCAGGGCGCGGCGGCGGATCTCGCCGCGCAGGGTGTCGACGTACAGGCGCCCGGCCAGGTGGTCGGTCTCGTGTTGCAGGGCGCGGGCGAGGAAGCCGCTGCCGGCGATGGTGAGCGGTTCGCCGTGCTGGTCGAAGCCGTGGACGGTGGCGTGCAGGGCCCGGCGGGTCGGGAAGTACAGCCCGGGGATGGACAGGCATCCCTCGTCGTCGTCCTGGAGTTCCTCGGACACCTCCAGCACGGGGTTGATCATGTGGCCGCGGTGGCCGTCGGCGTCGTAGACGAAGACCTGGGCGCTGACGCCGATCTGCGGGGCGGCGACACCGGCGCGGCCGGGCGCGCCGAGCAGGGTGTCCATCAGGTCGGTGACCAGGTCGCGCAGCTCGGCGTCGAAGCTGGTGACCGGCTCGCAGGGGGTGCGCAGCACCGGGTCGCCGATGATTCGGATGTCCCGCATCGTCATGCCGGCAAGGCTATCGGTCGTCGGTGCCGGTCGCGCGGGTGCCCGGGCGGTCGCGGATCAGCACCTCGATGCCGTCGAGGATGCGGGCCAGGCCGAACTCGAAGGCGTGTGCGGGGTCGGTGGCGCCCTGGTACTGCTGGCCGGCGGCGCTGCCGACGCGGGCCGCCAGGGGGAACCGGCGGGCGTCGAGGGCCTTCTCCAGGTACGGGGCGTGGGCCTGCCACCACTGCTGTTCGGTCAGGCCGGTGCGGCCGGCGGCCTGGGCGGCCTCCACGGCGGTGCGTACGGCGCCGTGGACGTACCCGGTGACGAGGGTGACCACGGCGTCCATCTCCAGGTCGGTCAGGCCGATGCCGTCGACGGCGCGTAGTTCGTGTTCGTAGCTGGCGATGACGTGCGGGCCCAGCGCGGGGCGGGTGGTGGCGACCTGCAACAGCCACGGGTGGCGCAGGTGCAGCTGCCACCGGGTGCGGGCGACGTGTTCCAGGCGGGCCCGCCAGCCGCCGGGGGGCGGCTCGGCTGGGGCGAGTTCGCCGTGCACGGTGTCGACCATGACGTCGAGCAGTTCGCCCTTGCCGGGTACGTGGGTGTACAGCGACATGGTGCCCACGCCGAGGGTCTGGGCGACCCGGCGCATGGACAGGGCGGCCAGTCCCTCGGTGTCGGCGAGGTCGACGGCGGCCCGCACGATCCGGTCGACGGTCAGGTCGGGTCGGCCCTTGCGGCTGGCCCGTTCGCGGGTGCGCCACAGCAGGGCGAGGCTGCGCGCCGGGTCGCCGGTGCCGCTGTACTCGGTGCTCACCGGCTGCACTCTAGCCGCCGACTGCCGTACGCCGTACGGCGACGCGGGCCGGCGCGCTGGTCAGTCGAGGGTGGCCCGGACCGGGGCGGTCTTGGCCGCGGCCTCGGCGACCTCGGCGTCGGGGTCGCTGTCCCAGGTGATGCCGCCGCCGGCCCACACGTGCACGGCCTCGCCGTCGACGGCGGCGGTGCGGATGGTCAGCCCGAGGTCGACGCCGGCGGCGTCGACCCAGCCGAGGCCGCCCATGCTGGCGCCCCGGCCGACCGGTTCCAGCGCGGCGATGCGGTCCAGGGCGGCCAGCTTCGGCGCGCCGGTGACCGAGCCGCCGGGGCACACGGCGCGCAGCAGGTCGGCCAGGCCGAGGCCGTCGGCGGCCTCGGCGCGGACCGTGGACTCGGCCTGCCACAGGTCGCACCAGCGGCGTACGGCGAACAGGTCGTCGACGCGGACGCTGCCGGTGCGGGCGATGCGGGCCAGGTCGTTGCGCTCCAGGTCGACGATCATGATGTGTTCGGCGCGTTCCTTGGCCGAGGCGAGCAGGTCGGCGCGGCCGGCGGCGGTGGCCGGGCGGGTGCCCTTGATCGGGCGGGTGGTCAGGGTGCCGCCGCGGACCTCGATCAGGGTTTCCGGAC
>NZ_POTY01000377.1 GCF_003236315.1 Micromonospora craterilacus | reverse complement strand
GTGCTCTGTGGGCCTCTGCGGGGCACCGTTGGCCGCACCGACCGGGCGATCGGGCGCGGCCTCCGCGGTCAGGTCACGGGCCTCGATGATGGTGCCCTCGATGACGATCGGGGTGAAGCCGCGGCGCGGCGCCGGCGGGCCGGAGACCGGCTCCGCGATCGACGCGGGAATTTCCTCCGCGAGTTCCGGCGTCTGGCGACGGGGCAACGCCTGGGTCGCCTCGGCGCTGCCTGCGCCAGCGCCGTTGGCGGCATTGGTGCCGCCCGGGGTCCAGCCGGCCGGTGGAGGCACCCGCCCCGGGCGGGTCGGGTCCGGCGTCGAACCACCGGCCGTCGCCAGCGGCTGCGTCGTGTCCCCGCCCGGCCCCGGTCGCGCCGGGGTGGCGGACTGATCGCCCTCGGTGAAGACGAACGCTCGCGGCCTGCCTTCGGACGGCGGCTCGCCGGCCGGCCCGCGACGCGGAAACGGCTGGCTGCCCCGACCGAACCGGGACGGCGGTGTCGCCCGCTCGGTCAGGCGGTCGCCGCGATGGGCCGACCGACCGGCGGCCGGTTCGAAGAAGGACCGCCGGCCCGTCTGGTCGGCGCCGGGGTCGGCGGGGTGACCGTTGGCCGGCGGCCCGGGACGCTCGGGCGTCACCGGCCATCCGTGGCCCGGCGACGCGGATTCCTCGCCGCGTGCCGGCATCGGCCGACGCGGCGGCAGGGCACCCGGGCCCTCCGGCCGGACGGCACCGCCAGCACCGTGCCCGTCGCCACCGAGCCCACCCGGCCGGCTGCCACCGACGCCCTGCGGGCCGTCCGGTGCGGCCGACGCGAGCCCACCGGCAGCCGGGTGACCCGGCGCCCGGTCGGCGGGCTGCTGACGGTGCGGTCCGACGACCGTGCCCGGCGCCGCCACGGGGACCTCGGGAAGGTGAAAGGCCGCCGGGACCGCCGGTGGCGGCGCTACCGCTCGGCCCGCGCTGACACCAGCCGGACGCTGGCCCGGCTCGCCGGCCGTCGGTGCCGTCGGGCTGGACGGCGCCGCGCCCGCAGCGGCCTCGCGGGACCGGTTCAGCGCCTCGACGCGCTCCAGCCGCGCCCGAGCACCCACCGTGCGCCCCGGTAGCCGGACGTCGCCGCGGGACAACTGGGAGACGTACCAGGCGGGCAGATAGCCCTCGACAGGTAGGCCCGGGTTGACCGCCAGCCACCACTCGTGGTTCGGCCAGCCGGCGGCCAGCTCCGCGTAGCCGGTGCGTCGGCTGGGCCCGGCGTGCTCACCCAGACAGGTCCGCATCGCCTCGACGGAGGTGAATGCCAGCACGTGCGTGCGGCCGCCCGTGGTCCAGGTGCCCCAACCCACCGGTGTCTGCCCCCCGACCGGCTGGGCGGAGACCGGTAACAGCAGCTCGACGCTGGACAGGATGCGGAAGTAAAGCTGCTGGTCGTTGTTGCGCAGCGCGTCCCGCATCGCCGCCTCGGCCTCGGTGGCCGGCTCCCAGTCGGTCACGGCCACCCCTCCTCCCGGCACAGGCCATAGGTATCGCCTACAACCTACAAGGTGACCACAAGATCACAATGCCAGGCTGGCGGCGCTCCGCCCGGATCGTTCCGAGGCGATAACATCCCGTTCCGGTGTCGCCACGATACGGAGGCGGTCGATGTCCCGGTGCAGCCCGCGCCCACTCCTCGCGGGTCTGGCCGCCGCCCTGCTGGCCGGCCCGATGACGACCGCGCTGCCCACCACGGCGCTGGCCGCGCCGGGCTGCGCGGCCCCGCCGGCACCGGTCCGGCCGGTGTCGACCGTCCCCTGGCCCCAGCAGCGGTACGCCCCGGAGCGGCTGTCGCCGCTGGCGACCGGGTCGGGCGTCACCGTGGCGGTGGTCGACTCAGGCGTGGACCGGCGGCATCCCCAGCTCGCCGACCGGGTGCTCACCGGCACCGATCTGCTCGACCCGGGCGGTGACGGTAGCCGGGACTGCGTCGGCCACGGCACCGGCGTGGCGAGCATCATCGCCGCCGCCCCGCGCGACGGGATCGCCTTCCGCGGCTTGGCGCCGAACGCCCGGATCCTGCCGGTCCGGGTCAGTGAACAGCAGGTCGTGGACGGCCGAGGATCGGGGCGTACGGTCGGCCCGGACGGTTTCGCCCGAGCGATCCGCTGGGCGGTGGACAACGGCGCGGACGTGGTCAACCTGTCCGTCGTGCTGTACGCCGATCATCCGGCGGTGCGCGCGGCGGTCGCCTACGCGGTCGCCCGGGACGTGGTTGTCGTCGCCGCCGCCGGCAACCTGCACGGCAGCGGCGACCCGCGCCCCTACCCGGCGGCGTACGACGGGGTGCTCGGGGTGGGCGCGGTCGGTGCCGACGGCACCCGAGCCGCCTTCTCCCAGACCGGTTCCTACCTGGACCTGGTCGCGCCCGGCACGGACGTGCTGATCGCCGCCCCGGGCCAGGGCCACCAACGGGCCGAGGGGACCAGCTACGCCGCGCCCTTCGTGGCCGCCACCGCGGCCCTGCTCCGCCAGTACCGCCCCGAGCTGACCGCCGAGGAGGTGGCCACCCGGATCGTCGCCACCACCGACCCGGCCCCGGACGGCGGGTACGGCGCGGGAGTGCTCAACCCACACCGGGCGGTCACCGAAACCGGTGGCGGTCCGACGGGGCGCGACCGGTCGGCCGCCGCGCTGGCCGACGACCGGACCGATCCGGCGCTGCTGGCGCAGCAGGCCCGCCGCGCCACCGCGCGGGAGCGCGCGCTGCTGCTGGCCACCGCCGGCGGGCTGGTGGTGGTTTTCGTCGTGCTGGTGGCCGTGGTCGTGCCCCGGGGCGCCCGGCGGCGCTGGCGCCCCGCCGACCCGGGCTGAGATACCCATCGGCACCCGGGCGACGGCAGGGTGACGCCGGCCGGGACAGCCGCCGCCACCCGACGGCCCGTCGCCAACCGGCGGCACGCCACCACCCGACGGCCGTCGGCAACCGGTGGTCATTGGAAAAGGCCGGTGTTCCTCTTCTCGGTGTCGAGGTAGTCGGCCGCGGACTCGTCGACGGCCAGCTTGATGTCCCGCAGCATCGCCTGGAGGTCCTGCGAGGCGTTACGCCACCGGGCCTGCCGCTGCTCGTACGCCTGCTGGGCGGCACCGGACCAACTGGCCACCAGCGGGGCCGCGTCGCGCTCCAGCTGGCCGAGCTGCGAGTCGAGCGTGTTCAACGCCCGCTGGATGTCCGCGCTGGCCTGCTGCAACGCGGCGAAGTTGACGACCAGCACACCGTGCTCCATCGGATGTCTCCCCCTAGCTTCTGGACTAGAGCGGCAGCTGGATGCCGCCGCGGTTGGTCGCGGACACCCGGGTTGCCGCCTCGGTGTCCGACACGTCGTACTGGGTGCCGGCGGTGCGGATCGCGCCCGCGGTCTCCCGCAGCGCCCGCTGCAGGTTCGTCTGATCCTGCGCCCACTGCTGTTTGACCTGCTCGAACGACCGGCCGCCCGCACCGCGCCAGGCCTGCTGGAGCACCTCCAGCTGGGTCAGCAGCCCGCTGAGCATGGTCTGCAACGACTGGTCTGCCTGCTCGAACTTCACCGCGGTCTGCTGCATCACCGCGGCCTCTGCCTGGGTTTGGGACACCCCGACGTCACCTCGTCTCCTCGGTCGTGGCTGGCCCTGCGGCGAAACGCACCATCCACGACGCCGGAGGACGGGCGCGACGTGGGTACGGGGCCAACGAGAACTCGTCGCTGACGGTAGCGGCACGATCGCTGTTGTGCTACCCCGTCGCGCTCTCCTGTGGACAACGCGCGCCCCCGACGGTAACTACGATGGGCGGCAACAGGGTCGCAGCGGGTGATCAGCCGAGGAGGCGTGGTGGCGATGACCGGCACGCCCACCCGCC
>NZ_POTY01000376.1 GCF_003236315.1 Micromonospora craterilacus | reverse complement strand
CCACGGACCAGGCCGAAGCCGCCCCCGCCCAAGCCCCCGAAGAGCAATCCCGTTGGAGGTAGATCAGCATGACCGGACCCGACACCGGTGGGCCGCCGTCCGGCCCGGGGATCACCATCCCCAGGCTGCCCTTTCCGAAGGTGTCAATCACCCCGGAGTTGGCCGCGCGTCTGCGTCGTGAGGCGGCCGCGCACCGCGCTGGCGGACAGGGCGTGTCGACCGTGCCGCTGACGGCGGAGCAGCGCGAGGAGCGCTACCGGTGGCAGACCGGGACGCGCCGGACGGCTCGGCAGCGGCGCCGGATCGAGCACAAGACCCGTCGCAGTCTCGCGGGCCGGGTCTGACATGCGCGGGTGCCTCGGCGGGATCGCGTGCCTCGCGGTCAGCGCGGCCGTGATGATCACCGCCGTCTGGGCTGTGGTCGCGTGGGCGGCCGGCTGATGGCGGCTCGGATCCACTCCGTGGCGCGGGTCGTGCGGGCGGTCGCGTTGGTCGCGGTCGGCGTGGTGCTGGTCGTAGATGGGCTGGCTGGCCCGTCGACGCCGGCCGTCGAGCCGCGGCCGATGCGGCCGGCGACGGACCAGGAGCGCCGGGAGCACGAGGTTCAGCGGCTCAGTGACGCGATCGACGAGCTGCGGCAGCAAGAAGGGGCCACGGCCGGCACGCCGTGACCCCTGAATCCCTACCAAGTCCCCTGGAAGGACGAGTCGAGATGACAACCAATCTACAGCCCGCGCCGGCGGTGGAGACCGCCGAGCAGCTGGGCCTGGAGGACGAGCCGCGTACCTGGTGGTTCACCTTCCCGCAGGGATCCGCGTACGCGGGCCGGTACGCGGTGACGCACGGCGTGTACGACGCGGCCCGGGCTGAGGTGACGCGGCATTTCGGGCCGACGTTTGCCGGCCAGTTCGCGTCGTCGGAGGAGGCCGGGGTGGCGCACGCCGGGATGCTGCGGCTGCGCCGTGACCAGTGGCCGGCGCCCGTCGACCAGCAGACCGCAGTGCCGGCGGGCGAGGACAACGTCTTCGTCAACCCGGGCGGGCTCGTCCAGAGCCTGGCCACGGGCGAGTGGCGGCGGCCGGGGGACGCGGATACGGCGCTGATGTCGGCGATCGACCCGGCCGCCCCGCCGGCCGAGGCCGCCGGCGACGCTGGCGGCTACCGGTTGACCGAGGCGGGGGAGCAGGCCCTGACCGCCGGCGACGAGCCGGCGACCCCGGCCGTCGACGAGCAGGCCGGGCCGCACCGGATGGCCGCCGGATGGAAGGGCGAGCCCGGCGAGTGCGGGGCGGAGTGCGCGTGCGGGGTCACCTACGACGGCTTCGACAGCCTCGGCGCGGCGTCGGAGCTGCTGGACCGCCACATCGCCATCGCGAACCAGTCGGCGCTGCCGCCGGTGCCGGCCGGCGAGCTGCGCACCGGCATGTTCGTGGCCACCGGCGACATGGACGCGCCGGGGATGGAGGTCCGCCACGTCGAGCTGGCCGAGGACGGCCACTGGGTGGGCGTCGTGTACGCCGGACCCTCGTACTCCGAGTACCGCGTCAACGAGCTGCTGTTCCTGGTCGACGCCGAGGCGGTCGAGCAGGCGGCGGCGCGGGCCAAGGCGCGGGCGCATCGGGCGCAGCAGATCGAGTGCCTGCGCCAGCTGGCCCAGCTGGCCGAGCAGGACGAGTTCTTCCCGCTGCCGCGCTACACCCTGCGTATCGGCGGTGGCCTGGACTCCCCCGAGGCGGTGCGCCGGTTCGCGGCGGTGCTCGACGTAGAGGCGGTCGAGCAGGACTACGGGCTGCGGGCGACCTGGCGCTACGGCGGCGACGAGCTCAACCCGCCGGTGGAGGTGGAGGTGTCCGCCGCCCACCCGCGGTCGGCTGGCGCGAAGTCCACGCCCGTGCCCGTGCCGGTGTCGTCGCCCCCTGCGCCGCCGGCGACCGAGCCCCCGCCGGCGCCGGCGGTGCCCGCCGCCGAGCCGGCGACCACCCCGGATCCGGCCCGCCGTTGCTGCTGGTGCGGTGCCACGTCCGGCCTGGCGATGCTGCCGCACGGGCCGGACGACCCGGTGGCGTGGGCGTGTGCCGACGCCACGTGCCCGCAGGTCGGTGCCCGATGAGCTGGGCCCGGTTCGACCCCGCGCTGACCACTCGGCCGCCCGGCGTGCCGGCCCCGCCGGCCGCACGCCCGGCGGTGCCGTCGCCGCGGTCGCTGATGTCGATCATCCGCGCCCGGCTCGCCGGCGCCGGCTGGCACTACGAGCGCGACGCCGCGATGGGCCGCGAGCGGTGGACGGAGCCGGTCCTGCGTGACGGGCAGCGCGAGCCCCGCACGGTGCTCGTCGACGAGCTGTTCGCCGCCGCCGGCGGCCGGGTCGTCGAGGCCTGCAACGGCCACGAGCGGCTGATCCTGCGGTGCGTCGCGGACACCGACCCGCAGGTGGTGCTGGTGACTCTGGACGTGTGGCGGATGCTGCCCGACCCGTCCACGGCACCTGCCCGTCAGGCGGTGACCAGCCATGGGTGACCTCGTTCAGGACCTGGTCGTGGCCGGCGTCGACTGGGTGGCCACCCACCCCGCTTTGGTGGCCGCCGGGCTGCTCACCATGGTGTGCGTCGCTCTGCTGACCCGCATTGCGCTGCTGCTGTGGGCCGATCGGTGGGACCGGTGGGCGGGGGCCCGCGCGGTGGTGCCGGCCCCGCCGGCCCCGCCGCCGCTGTGGCCGGACCGGCCGCTGATCAACCCCCGCTACGTGGCGCACGTCGCGGCGAGCTCGGCGGCGTTCACCGCGGCGCTGCGCGCCGGCCGGCCTGCCCAGCATGGTGGCCACCGGTGACCGCCCCGCGGACCGCGGTGGCCGCGCCGGAGCCCCCGGACCGGCTGCTGACCGCTGTCGACCTGACCGTGGGCGACCCGGTGTGGGTGTGGGCGGGCGGCCGGTGGCGCCGCGGCGAGGTCACCCGCCTGGCCCAGGTGAGGGTGCGGGTCAGCTACGTCTCCGACCGGCACGGCTCGACCCGTGAGCGCTGGTTCACCTGCACCGAGTCGGAGCCGGTCTACCACGGCGGCCTGCCCGACCCCCTGACGTGGCGGTGTGTGTCGTCGCGGTGCCGGCTGGTGTGCACTGGCCGGCCCGGCCAGAGCACCACCCAGATCCGCGCCGCGCACGAGGCCTCCCCGATGCATCACCGGGAGTTCGACCTCTCATGACCGCCGACGAGCCGACCGAGGTGCTCTGCCTGCACTGCGACACGCCGGTGATGACCGCCGTGTCCAGGGCGCGGCGCGTCGGCGAGGGCTGCTGGCGCAAGGCCCGCGCCGAGGCCCGCGCCCGGTCGGCTCCGGTCCCCCTGCCAGGCCTCGCCGGCCACGGCGACCGCGCCGGCCTCGACGGCCCGTCCCTGCTCGACCACCTGCCCGGGGACGGCACCGATGGCCCGTAGCCCCGAGCGCCGCTACTGCACGAAGTGGGACCCGGACCCCGGCATCGGCCCGGACCACCGCGACCGGCTTACCTGCCAGACCTGCCTGCGCGTGGGTGAGGCCGGCGACGCCAACCACAGCCCACCACCGCCGCGGGCCCGGCCCGCCTCGAAACCCCTGCCCGCGGCCCTCGCGGCCGCAGCCCGAGCCCGCGACGCCGCGATCCTCGGCGAACGAGAGGACTGAACACGATGACCTCCCCCCAGCCCACCGACGAGCAGGTCCGCGACGCGGTGACCGACCTGACCAACGCGCTCGCCCCGTACCGGCTGGGCGGTGGCCGCGTCGACGAGGCGGAGGCCGGCCGTGGCTGACCGTCTGCTCGCCGACGAGGAGCTGCGCGCCGCGGCGGCGGCGCGGCCGGGGTACGCGACGTATCGGCAGTATCGGCCGGGCCAGCCTGAGCGCCTCGGCCGGCTGCCGAT
>NZ_POTY01000375.1 GCF_003236315.1 Micromonospora craterilacus | reverse complement strand
GGCCTGCTGAGTCTGAGGGCGGGCGAGGGTGGCCATTTCCGCGCCCCCATACGCAATGATCTTGAAGCGGCCTCTGCGTTCGGCTGACCGCCGCTGCGGACCTCGGCTTTTCAGCGCAAACTCAGCTCGCCTGGATAACCCTGGTAGACGGCGCCGCGATTCGGCTCCCTGTGGGAGTCGGCGCCGGAAGTCCACGGCAGTTGGCGGCTACCCGCTGGTAGCCGACACCACGGAGGCTTACTGGGGATGAACTACCACCTGTTCCAGATGATCAACGGGGCAGCCGGCGCCCATGACCCGGTCGACGACCTGTTCGAGTGGACCGCGACCTGGCTGATCTTCGTGATGGCGGCGGTCACACTGGTGCCGGGCCGCACGTTGCTCCGTACCGGTGTCTGGGCCGTGCTGGTGCGGGTCGGGGCGTCGCTGCTTCTCGCCCTCGGCCTCGGCCAGGCGGTCGGGCACCTCAACCACGAGGCGCGGCCGTTCCAGACCCACGTGGTGCACCAGCTCATCCCGCATGCCAGCGACGTCTCCATGCCCAGCGACCACGCCACCGTCGCATTCGCGCTGGCGTTCGCGGTCACGGCGTTTCTCTCCCGACGCTGGGGAGTGGTGTTGATCGTCCTGGCGACCGCCGTCGGGTTCGCCCGCGTCTGGGTCGGTGTGCACTATCCCGGTGACGTCCTCGCCGGCGCCGTCATCGGCGCGGTGGCGGTGACGACCGTGCTCGGCGTCGAACGACTCCTGCACCACCGGAACGCGTCGGCGTCGCGGGCACCGGCCGGCGGCGGCCGCCGATGACCCCGGACCGCTGACGGCCTCCGCCCAGGACCGAGCCCACCCTCGCGGACGGCATCCGCGAGTCATGCGTCGAGGTGCCGTCGCTGGTGGGACAGGTCGGTATGGTGGTGCCGGCCGGGGTGGCTGTGCGGGTCGGTGTGCACGGTCGCGCTGGTCAGCCGGGCGACCGTGTGGGTGAGTTGGTGTTCGGCGTCGGCGGCGATCTCGTGTGCGGCGATCAGGCTGAGGTCGGCGTCCACGACGAGGTCGGCTTCGGCGTGCAGGCGGTGGCCGATCCAGCGCAGTCGTACCGCGCTCACGTCGCGGACACCGTGGATGCCGCGCAGGGTGGTTTCGGCCTGGTCGACGAGGGCGGGGTCGACGCCGTCCATCAGCCGCCGGTAGATCTCCCGAGCGGCGTCCTTGAGGACGAAGGTGATGGCGACGGCGATGGCCAGGCCGACGACCGGGTCGGCCCAGTGCCAACCGAGGGCGGCGCCGCCGGCGGCGGCGACGACGGCGAGGGAGGTGTAGCCGTCGGTGCGGGCGTGCAGGCCGTCGGCGACGAGGGCGGCGGAGCCGATCCGGCGGCCGACCCGGATGCGGTACCGGGCGACCAGTTCGTTGCCGACGAATCCCACCAGGCCGGCACCGGCCACCCAGGGAATGTGGGTCATCCCGGTGGGGTGCAGGAGCCGGTCGACGGCGGTCCAGGCGGCGGCGACGGCGGAAGCGGCGATGGCGGCCACGATGATGATGCCGGCGACGTCCTCGGCTCGCCCGTAGCCGTAGGTGTAGGTGCGGGTGGCCGCCTTGCGCCCGAGCAGGAAGGCGATGGCGAGGGGCACGGCGGTCAGCGCGTCGGTGACGTTGTGCAGGGTGTCGCCGAGCAGGGCCACCGAGCCGGAGAACACCACGATGACGCCCTGGGCGACGGCGGTGATCCCGAGACCGACCAGCGAGATCCACAGGGCCCGCAGGCCCGCCCGGGACGTTTCCAGGGCCGGGTCGATCTTCGCTCGGGAGTCGTGCGAGTGCGGCACGACCAGGTGGCGCAGCCGATGCCAACCGGCGGCGAGTTTCCCGCGGCCGTGGCGATCATGGGAGTGGTGGTGGTCAGGGTGGTGACCGTGCGGTCTCACTGTGCCCCCAGGCGATATCGGACGCGCGGGCGGGCGCCGGCGACGGCGATAATATGTGCTCATGTACGCACGCGACAATGTTGCAGGTGCCAGTGACCTGCAAGAACAGCCGCCTGGCGGCCGCGAGGTGGGGGCGGCGGTCGAGATGTTGCGGATGCTGGGCGACGGGACACGGCTGCGGTTGATGTGGCTGCTCAGCGAGGGCGAACACGACGTGAGCGCGCTCGTCGCCGCGGTGGGGATGGCCCGGCCCGCGGTGTCGCAACACCTCGGCAAGCTTCGCCTCGCCGGGCTGGTGAGTGTGCGGCGGGAGGGGCGCCGGGCGCTCTACCGGGCCCGGGGCGGACATGTGCGCAGACTGGTGGCAGAGGTGCGGCACGCCGCGGCGCACCGGGTGACCGGTGCTCCGGAGCACGATTGACCGCCGAATCTCGCACCGCCCGGCGTCAGCCGCGGCACCGACGTGCGGGAGCCGGACCGGCTCCCGCACGCCTCGATGGTCTCAGCCGCGCCGCCACTTCTGGTTCGCGCCGCCCAGGCACTCCCAGGTGATCAGGCGGGCGCCGTCGGCGTTGACCCAGCCTCCGATGTCGACGCACTTGTTCGCCTGCGGGTTGACGAGGTCTCCGGCGGCGGACAGGACGAACTGTTGCGCCGGGTTGCCGCTACAGTTCGCGATCTGGATCGTCGCGCCGTTGTCCCGGGAACCCCAGGCCACGTCCATGCACATGTTGTTCTGGGTGCGCAGCGTCCCGTTGACGAAGGTCCACGACTGCGCCGAGGTGCCGTTGCAGGTCCAGGTCTGCAGCGGTACGCCGTCGGAGAAGTTGGAGTTCGGCACGTCGATGCACTTGTTGTTCCAGTTGCTGATGATCCGGTTTCCACCGCCACCGCCGGTGGTGACCAGGGTGAGCCCGTAGGCGCCCAGGATCTCGTTGACCGGCTGGAACCAGGTCTCGCCGCCGGTGGAGCAGTTGCCCCAGCCGCCGGAGGTGACGCCCTGCGCCTGGTTGCCGCTGAGCCAGGCGCCGCCGGAGTCGCCGCCCTGGGCGCAGGCGTTGCTGCGGCTCAGCCCGTGCACGGCACCCTGCTGGTAGTTGACCGTCTCGTTGCGGCCGAGCAGGGTTCCGCACCGCCAGCCGGTGGTCCGACCGGAGCGGCAGACGGAACTGCCGATCGAGGCGTCCTGGGAGCCGGCGACCGCCACGTTGCCGCCGGAGTAGTTGTTCACCCACGGCTGCGGGGTCCAGTTGCTGTTGGTGCGGACCCAGCCGTAGTCGCGGCCCGGGAAGGTCGAACCGGCGAAGTTGCCCTGGGCGACGTTGTTGTAGCCGAGCGTCGGGCTGCCGACCCCGCCGCAGTGTCCGGCGGTGACGAACCCGCCGTGCACCGCGAAGCCGACCGAGCAGAGAGTGTTGCCGTTGATGACGTACTGGTCCCCACCGCGGATGTCGTAGCGGATCTGGGGCGCCTCGGCCGACTCGGCGATCCGGACCAGGTCCGCGTTGACTCCGCTGGCCGCGACGAACGCCGCCGCCTTCGCGGTGGCCCGCGCCCCGGCGGTCACCACCACCTGGTTGGCCGCCACGTCGACGTACCAGCCGTGGACGGCGGCCGGGGTCGCCTTCCCGGCGTTGCGGTCGAGGGTCTGCTTGACCCGGTCCAGGGTGGACTCGCTGTGGGCGGCCGTGGTGACCTCGGCGCCCTCGGACCGGACGACGCCGGCGAGCGCTGGATCGGTGACCGCCACGGTCAGGCGTTGCCCGCCGGACGGGATCCAGGCGCCGGCGAAGGCCGTGCCGAGCCGGGCCCGGAGGCGCCGTTCGACGCTGGCGGCGCCCGCCTCGACGCGGAGTCGGGTGATGACCTGCGCGTCGGTCAGCCCGAGGTCGCGACGCATCGCCCGGACCATCTCCGGCGCGAGGTCGGGGGCGGGTGTCGTCACCGTGGCGCCGGTGGGGGAGCCGGAGGTCTGGGCGGCCGACGGCGACGGGGTGGCGAT
>NZ_POTY01000374.1 GCF_003236315.1 Micromonospora craterilacus | reverse complement strand
CCCCACCACCACCGCGCCGCCCGCCCCGAGCAGCGCGACCAGCGGGATAGAGGCGAACAACAGGAAGCGCAGCACGTCGCAGATGACCATCGTCCAGCGCCGGTCGAACCGGTCGGCGAGCACGCCCGCGATCGGCCCGAGTACCAGCGCCGGCAGCAGCCGGACGGCGATCACACCGCCGAAGGCCACCCCCTTCGCGGTGCTCCCCTCCACCTGGGCCGCGGCAAAGACCGAGGTGGCGAGCAGGCCGAACCAGTCGCCGAAGGAGGCCGCGCCGAGCACGATCCAGAGCCGGCGGAACGGCCGGATACGCAGCACCGAGCGGATTGCCCCGTAACCGGTCAGATCGGCCTGGCCGGCGGGCGCACCCGGTGGCCCCGACGGTCCGCCGGGCTGCTTCTTCCCGTCGCCCGACGGGCCGGCTGTGCCGGCTGGCTGGTCCGCGGACGGCGACACGCCGGACGACTCGCCGTTGAACTGGCTTTCGATGGCCGTACCTCCACGTGCCGGCCCATCGCTGGGCACCCCCGGTGGAACACTCTAGACCCGACAGGGACCTCTCCCCGTCGTGCATCGCCTGCTCGCCGAGCCTAGGCCGCTGTGGCCAGCCCGACCCAGGCGGGCAGACGCGAGGGTGTTTCGCATTAACCGTTTCACAGTTAGCGTGCACACGTGGCCACCGACAGCGAGAACCTGCGCCACCGGCTGGACCGGGCGACCGCGCACCTCGACCCGCCGTACGCGGTGGTCGACCTCACGGCCTTCGACACCAACGCCGCCGCACTCGTTGCCCGAGCCGGCGGGAAGCCGCTGCGGATCGCCAGCAAGTCGCTGCGCAGCCGCGACCTGATCGCCCGCGCGCTGGCCCGGCCGGGCTGGCACGCAGTGATGGCATTCACGCTGCCCGAGGCGATCTGGCTGGTCCGGACCGGGGTGACCGCCGACGTGCTGGTGGCGTATCCGACGGTCGACCGGGGCGCGCTGGCCGAACTCGCCGCCGATCCGGCCCTCGCGGCGGCCGTCACCCTGATGGTCGACGACCCCGCCCAGCTGGACCTCTGCGACGCGGTGCGCCCTCCCGGACGCCGTCCCGAACTCCGGATCTGCCTCGACCTGGACGCCTCGTGGCGCCTGCTGGGCGGACGGGTGCACGTCGGGGTACGCCGCTCACCGGTGCACACCGCCCGGGCGGCCGGCCGGCTGGCCGGCACCGTCGCCCGCCGACCGGGCTTCCGGCTGGTCGGCCTGATGTCGTACGAGGCACAGATCGCCGGCCTGGGCGACGCACCGCCCGGGCAGGCGGTGCTCGGCGCCGCGATCCGGCTGGCCCAACGCGGGTCGTACCGGGAACTGCTGGCCCGCCGGGGTGCGGCGGTGGCCGCCGTACGCGAGCACGCCGACCTGGAGTTCGTCAACGGTGGCGGCACCGGCAGCGTGGCCGCGACCAGCGCCGATCCCGCGGTAACCGAGGTCACCGCGGGATCCGGCCTGTACGGGCCGACGCTGTTCGACGCCTACCGCAGCTGGCGCCCCACCCCGGCGGCGTTCTTCGCCTGCGCGGTGGTCCGCCGGCCGGCCCCCGGGCTGGCCACCGTACTCGGCGGTGGCTGGATCGCCTCCGGCTCGGCCGCCGACAGCCGGCTGCCCCGGCCATGGTTGCCCACCGGACTCAAGCTGATCGGCGCCGAGGGGGCCGGCGAGGTGCAGACCCCGCTGACCGGTACGACGGCCGCCACCCTGCGCATCGGCGACCGGGTCTGGTTCCGCCACGCCAAGTCCGGCGAACTGTGCGAACGCGTCAACGAGCTGCACCTGGTGGACGGCGACGAGGTGGTGGCCACCGTGCCGACCTACCGGGGCGAGGGTCGAGCCTTCCTCTGACGCCGGCCGGGTGCGGCGTCACGCGGGCTGCGCGGCCGGCTCCGACTCGGAGATCTGGTCGTCGGCCGGCTTGGCGGGTTGCCCGACCGGCCGGTGGCCGACGTCGCCCCGCGCGTTCACCTGGCGGTGCAGGTACTCGCGGATCAGCGCCTTCGCCTCGGTCAACACCCGGTCGTCGCCGTCCGGCTTCCGCCGGAACGCGAGTTTGATCAGCGCGTCGGCCGCCTCCACCGCGATCTCCAGGTGGAAGCGCAGGTCGGGGACGTCGGCGAGCCCGAACCGCTCGGTGAGCACCCGGCCCAACTGGTCCGCGATCACCCCGTTGTTGTCCCGCTGCTCATCGAGCAGATGCAGGTCGACCACGTCGCCGAAGTGCAGGGTACGGAACCCGGGGACGGTGCGGTGCATCGTGATGTACTCATCGATTCCCGCGTCGACCCCGTCCCACCAGTGGGTCAGGTCGTCCGAGGCGAAGCGCTCGTCCAGCCGCTGGAGGTAGGACTCCATGGTGCGCAGCGTCAGCGCCTGCACGATCGCCCGCTTGTCCGGAAAGAACTGGTAGACCGACCCGATCGCCACCTCGGCCCGCTCGGCGAGCAGGGTGGTGGTCAGTCCCTCGTACCCCACCTCGTCGACGAGTTCGGCGCAGGCGTCCAGCATTCGCTGAACCCGCGCGACACTACGACCCTGCACCGGTACACGGCGCAGCGGCCCGGTCGTGGCGGCTGAAGTGGACACTCGCCACCCCCTCTCGACGGAAGAACATATCTGCCAGTCACGAGTCCGTGACTACCGGTACAACGAGCGGACCTCGATTGCGGTATTTACCAGGAACAACGTTCCTGATATGAAGTCGGTTCATATTCATTTTGAGGAGCGCGCCGATGGCCGGAACCGCACCCGCTGCTGCCGCCACCTGGTCCAACTGGGCCGGTAACCAGCACAGCGTCGCGACCGCCGTCCTGCGCCCTTCGTCAATCGTCGAGGTCGCCGAGCAGATCCGTTCCGCCGCCGAGACCGGTGAGCGGATCCGCCCGGTCGGCAGCGGCCACTCCTTCACCTCCGTCGCGGTCGGCGATGGACGGCGGATGGACCTGACCCGACTCGCCATCGACGTACGCGTGGACGTCGATCAGCGCCTCGTCACCGTACCGGCCGGGATGACTCTGCGGGGGCTGAACGCCCTACTCGCCAGTCACCAACTGGCGTTGCCGAACCTCGGCGACATCGACGCGCAGACCGTGGCCGGGGCGATCTCCACCGGCACCCACGGCACCGGTGCGGCGTACGGCGGTCTGGCCACCTTCGTCGAGGCGTTGACACTCGTCACCGGAACCGGTGAGGTGCTGCACTGCTCCACCGAGGAACATCCCGAGGTGTTCGACGCGGCCCGGATCTCGCTCGGCGCGCTCGGCGTACTGGTCGAGGTGACGTTGCGCTGTGTGGACGCCTTCGTACTGCGAGCCCACAAACGCCCGGCGGCGCTGGACTCCGTGCTGGCGGAACTGCCCGGCCTGGTCGACCGGCACGACCACGTCGAGTTCTTCTGGTTCCCGTACACCGACCGGGTTCAACTCAAGGTCAACGACCGGGTCGCCGCCGACGACCGCCCGCTGCCCCGCTGGCGCGGCTGGCTGGACGACGACTTCCTGGCCAACACCGTCTTCGCCGGAGCCTGCCGGCTCGGCCGCGCGGTGCCGGCCCTGGCACCGGGGATCAGCGCCTTCTCCGCCCGGGCGCTCAGCGAGCGGGTCTACACCGGCCGCTCCGACACCGTCTTCTGCAGCCCGCGCCGGGTCCGCTTCCTGGAGATGGAGTACGCGCTGCCGCGTGCAGCCCTGCCCGACGCGCTCGACGCGCTGCGCCGGATCATCGACGGCCTACCGTTCAAGGTGCTCTTCCCGGTCGAGGTGCGGTTCACCGCCGCCGACCAGATCTGGTTGTCGCACTCCTACGGGCGCGATTCGGCGTACGTGGCCGTGCACCAGTACGTCGGCATGCCGTACGAGCCGTACTTCCGGGCCTTCGAGGAGGTGGCGACCGGGCTGGGCGGCCGCCCGCACTGGGGCAAACTGCACTGGCGCGACGCGGCCTCGCTAGCTCCCGCCTACCCCCGCTGGCCCGACTTCCAAAC
>NZ_POTY01000373.1 GCF_003236315.1 Micromonospora craterilacus | reverse complement strand
GTCGTGGGGAGGGAAGATTCACACTACCGTCCGGACGGGGCTGCCGGAGGTGGTAACAACCAACCGCCGGCGAAGCCGGCGACCGGGCGGGTCCCGGTGCCCGACGCGCAGCTGTTCCGGACCCAGTCCCCGATCCCGCCGGCCGGCTCGTCGTGGCCGGACCCCACCCCGAACAGTCCGACATCCGGTCCGGTCGGTAAGGCGGCCGTGCCGACCAGCCCGGCTGGTCCGGTCGGCCGGGCTGCCCCGCCGACCGGTTCGGCGTCCGTGCCGCCCGGGCCGACGCCCGGAGCGTCGCCGAACCTGGCCGAGCAGACCCAGGACCTGACGGCGGGAACCGGCCCGGAGAACGGCCAGGGGGCGACCCTGGCGCCCGAGCGGCCGGGCCCACCCGGACCGATCGCCCCGACGTCCGGGGCCGCCCCGGTGCCTCCCCGGCCGTCCGGCCGCCGGCGCCTGCCGCTGGTGCTCGCCGCGGTGCTGGTGCTCGTACTGGTCACGGTGGGGCTGGTCGTGGTACGCCCGGGGCCGGTGGGACGGTGGCTGGGCGACGGTGACGCCGGGCCCGCGACCGTCGTGCCGGTGGAGCCCGCGCCGGTCGCGGTGCTGGCCGCCGCCGACGTCGGTGCACCGATGCCCAGCGCCGAGGGGATGCGAGCGGTACTCGACCCGCTGGTCGGCGACGCCGCCCTCGGCGGTCGAGTCAACGTGGCGGTGGCCGACGCGCTGACCGGGCAGCCGCTCTTCGAACGTGGCGGCGGCGAGGGCACCGTGCCGGCGTCGGTGACCAAGCTGCTGACCGCGGTGACGGTGCTCACCGCCCGCGGCCCCGGTTACCGGATCCCGACCCGGGCGGTGTCCGGTGCCGAGCCGGGCGAGGTGGTCATCGTCGGCGGCGGAGACCCGACCCTGGCGGCCGGCGCCAAGGGTTTCTACCCGGGAGCCGCCAGCCTGGAGGACCTCGCCAACCAGGTGCGTACGGCGCTCGGCGGGAACGCGCCGAGCCGGGTCCTCGTCGATTCCTCGCTCTACCCGGGGCCGGTTTACGGGCCCGGCTGGGACGACGACATCCCCACCGGCGGATACGGCGCCGCGGTGACCGCGTTGATGCTCGACGGCGCGCGGAAGGATCCGAAGGCAGGCCAGGGCTGGGCCGAGCGGGTGCCCCAGCCGGACCTGACCGCCGGACGGGCCTTCGCCCGCCTGCTCGGCGTACCGGACAGCGCCGTGCAGAAGGGCACCGCCCCGGCGGCACCGACTGAGGCGACCGGAGCGCCGGCCGAGAGCACCGAGCCCGGCGCCGAACTGGGCGTGGTGCAGTCGCCGCCGTTGATCCGCCTGGTCGACATCATGATCAGCGAAAGCGACAACATCGTCGCCGAGGCGCTGGCCCGCCAGGTCGCCCTGGCCCGCGACGAGCCCGGCTCGTACGCCGGCGGCGCCACCGCGATGGCCGAGGTGGTGTCCGAGCTGGGCCTGCCGGCCGGCGGGTTGACGCTCGCCGACGGCAGTGGCCTGTCCCGGAGGAACCTGATCAGTCCGGCGCTGCTGACCGAGGCGCTGGCGCTCGCGGCCAGCCCCGACCGGCCCGAACTCGGCGGCATCTTCGGCGGGCTGCCGGTCGGCGGCTGGTCCGGCACGCTGCGCGACCGCTACGGGGCCGCCCCGGGCACGGCCGCCGGTGCCGGGGTGGTCCGAGCCAAGACGGGCACGCTGACCCGGGTGCACTCCATCGCGGGGGTGGTCACCACGGCCGAGGGACGGCTGCTCACCTTCGCCGTGCTCACCGACCAGGTACCGCCGGACGGGATGGAATCGGCCCGCTCGGCGCTCGATCGGATCGCCGCCGCCCTGGCCACCTGCGGCTGCCACTGACCCGACTGCCGAAACACCGGCCCGGGCGGCGAGACACCGGGCCGGTGAGCGGGGCGATCTGTTTGCCGAACCGCCGGTCCGGTCTGCGCCGTCCCGGCCGGCGAGCCCGGGGTGGGTGTCGCGGCGCGGGTACGGTGGGTTGCATGGCGCAGTTCGTGGACTGGGATCTGGCCACCGCGACCGCGGGGGCGCTGGGTAAGTCGGGCCCTCGGGTGTCGTACGCCGAGGCCACCGAGGTGGTCGCCGACCTGCGCCGGTTGACCGACGAGGCGGCCGGGCACGTCGCCGACTACACGGGGCTGACGTCGCAGGTGGCGCACCCGCCGGTGCGGGTGGTCGACCGGCGCGACTGGGCCGCGACGAACATCGCCGGCCTGCGTGAGGTGATCACCCCACTGGTCGGCCGGCTCGCCCAGGACAAGCAGCCCGGTGCGTTGACCGAGGCGGTCGGTTCCCGGATCACCGGGGTGCAGGCGGGCACCGTGCTGGCGTACCTGTCCGGTCGAGTGCTCGGCCAGTACGAGGTCTTCTCCGCCGACCCGGGGCAGCTGCTGCTCGTCGCGCCGAACATCGTCGAGGTGGAGCGCAAGCTGGGGGCCGACCCCCGGGACTTCCGGCTCTGGGTGTGCCTGCACGAGGTGACCCACCGGACGCAGTTCACCGCCGTGCCGTGGATGCGGGCGTACTTCCTGGGCGAGGTGCAGGCGTTCGTGGACGCCGCCCAGGGCGGCGAGCATCTGCTGGACCGGCTGCGCCGGGGCGTGGGCACCCTCGCCGACGTGGTCCGCAACCCGGAGAGCCGGGCCAGCGTGCTGGACGTCGTGCAGACGCCGGCGCAGCGGGCGGTGCTGGATCGGCTGACCGCACTGATGACCCTGCTGGAGGGGCACGCCGAGTTCGTGATGGACGGCGTCGGCCCGCAGGTGATCCCGAGCGTCGAGCGGATCAGGGCCGGGTTCAACCGCCGCCGTGAGGCCGGCAACCCGGTGGAGAAGACGATCCGGCGGCTGATCGGTATCGACGTCAAGATGCGGCAGTACGCGGAGGGCCGCAAGTTCGTGCACGCGGTGGTCGACCGGGTCGGGATGGCCGGCTTCAACCGGGTCTTCGAGTCGCCGCTGACGCTGCCCCGCCTGACCGAGCTGAGCGAACCGGACGCCTGGGTGGCGCGGGTGCACGGGCCGGTCGGCCCGGTGCCGACCGCCGGCTGAGCACGCCGCGCCGATGGCTCCGCTCGCCCCGCCGGTCGCCGCGATCCGGATCGCGGTCCGCCGCGCGCTCACCGAGCTGCCGGTGGCCGGGCCGGTGCTGGTCGCCTGCTCCGGCGGGGCCGACTCACTCGCCCTGGCCGCGGCCGCCGCGTTCGTGGCGCCCCGGGTGGGCCGCGTCGCCGGCCTGGTGACCGTCGACCACGGGTTGCAGGCCGGGTCGGCGCGGCGCGCCGAGGCGGTGGCGCGGTGGGCGGCGCAGGCCGGGCTCGCGCCCGTGGACGTGGTCCGGGTCGAGGTCGCCGGCCGGCCGGGCGGCCCCGAGGCGGCGGCCCGGACGGCCCGTTATCAGGCGCTGGCCGAGGTGGCCGGGCGGTACGGCGCGGCGGCGCTGCTCACCGGACACACCCGGGACGACCAGGCGGAGACGGTGCTGCTCGCGCTGGCCCGGGGCGCCGGTCCGCGCGGGCTGGCCGGGATGCCGCCGCGTCGGGACCTGGCCGGGGTGCCGCTGGTCCGGCCGCTGCTGGAGATCGGTCGCGCGGAGACCCGGGCGGCGTGCGCGGCGCTCGGGTTGACCCCGTGGCAAGACCCGCACAACAGCGACCCCGCGTACGCCCGATCCCGGGTCCGGTCCGACGTGCTGCCGGCGCTGGTCCAGGCCCTCGGGCCAGGCGTGCTGGACAACCTCGCCCGCACCGCCCGGCTGGTGGCGGCGGACAACGCCGTACTGGACGGGCTGGCCGGCGAGGCGCTGATCGGGGCGCGGCATCCCGACGGCGGGCTGGCGGTCAAGGCGCTGGCCGACCTCGCGCCCGCGGTCCGCGGCCGGGTGCTGCGTGCCTGGGCCCACGAACTCGGTGCGCCGCCGGCCGCGCTGTCGCACCGGCACCTCGCCGCGCTCGACACGCTGGTCACCGCCTGGCGGGGGCAGGGGGCGGCGTACCTGCC
>NZ_POTY01000372.1 GCF_003236315.1 Micromonospora craterilacus | reverse complement strand
CGACGAGGGTGGTCGCGGCGAGGCCGAGGGCGATGAGGGTGGCGGTCAAGGGCACGCGGGCACGGCGTGGTCGGGACACTCCGGTCTCCTTTGTCCTTACTGGACAGCGGTCGCGGGGGCCGGCTCGCCGAAGACCGTCCTAGATGGGGCCGGGCGGAACGCCTTGCCGGGACGTTCGTTGCGGCATTATGTCGAATCGCTGAACAAATTAATTCCGCTGAATCGGTTCATGGCAAGCCTTCGATTGGTAACGTTTCGGCAACGGCGGGTGAGATTCCTATCAGGACCGCGCAAAGCGCCCACCCCTTCCATGAAGGAGGGCCCCGCTGAACGCGTCGGCTGTCGCGCTGGCAACGGAGAGCGCACCTTGGCAGGCCGGCGGATCTGTCGTACGGTGACACCCAAGTGACCCACGGGAGCCCGGTTGACCGGGCTGAGAGGGGGGCTGCGAGCCCCCGACCGTCGAACCTGATCCGGGTAATGCCGGCGCAGGGAGGAGTGTTGCCGTGCCGTCCCTGGGACGATTGCATCTGATCACCGACACCCGGCCCGGGCGGGATTCGCTCGCCGTGCTCCGGGCCGTACTGCCGATGGCCGGTGGCGAGCTGGTGGTGCAGGTCCGGGTCGAGGACACCGCGACCGATCGGGAGGCGTACGACCTGGCCCGGCGGGTGGTCGCGCTCTGCACGCCGTACGCGGTGACCTGCCTGGTCAACGACCGGCTGCACGTGGCACTGGCGGCGGGCGCGGTGGGCGGCCACGTCGGCGCGGACGACCTGCCGGTCGAGGCGGCCCGACGGGTGCTCGGCCCGGCCGCCGTGCTGGGGGCCACCGCCCGCGAGCCGGGGTCGGCCGCCGAGGCGGTCACCGCCGGAGCGAGCTACCTGGGCGTGGGCCCCTGCCACGCCACCACCACCAAGGACGGGCTGCCCCCGGCGATCGGGGTGCCTGGCATCCGGGCGGTGGCCGAGGCGGTCGCCGTGCCGGTGATCGCCATCGGGGGAGTGACGGCGGCGGACGTACCCGAGTTGCGGGCCGCCGGCGCGTACGGGGTGGCGGTGGTCGGCGCACTGTCTGGTGTCGCCGACCCCGCCCGCGCCGCCGCCGAGCTGATCGGGGCGCTGACGTGTTAAGAGGGGACCCCTCCTCTACCGGAGGCGTTGACAAGGGGCCCTTCCTTGCACCGGACGTGGCGGTGGTGGGGGCGGGGCCGATCGGGCTGGCGATCGCGTGGCGGTGTGCGGCCCGTGGGCTGCGGGTCGTGCTGCACGATCCCGCTCCCGGGTCGGGTGCCTCGCAGGTCGCGGCGGGGATGCTCGCGCCGGTGGCCGAGGCGTACTTCGGTGAGCGGGAGCTGACCGGTCTGCTCACCGCCTCGGCCGCGCGCTGGCCGGGGTTCGCCGCCGAGCTGACCGAGGCGGCCGGCACCGACATCGGGTACCGGACCGAGGGCACGCTGGTGGTCGGGCTCACCGCCGACGACCTGGCCGAGGCACGGCGGCTGTGGGCGTACCAGCAGGGGCTGGGGCTGCCGGTGACGCCGCTGCGCCCCGGGCAGCTACGGGACCGCGAGCCGGCGCTGGCCCTCCGGGTGCGGGGCGGCGCGCTCGCCGCCACCGACCACCAGGTCGACCCGCGCCGGCTGGTGCCGGCGCTGCGGGTGGCCGCCGAGCGGGCCGGCGCGGTGCTGGTAGCTGAGCCGGTGCGCCGGCTGTCCGACGTGACCGCCGGGGTGACCGTGGTCGCCGCCGGGTGCGGGGCCGCCGCCCTCACCGGCTTGCCGGTCCGTCCGGTGAAGGGCCAGGTGCTCCGGCTGCGCGCGCCCGACGGCGGCACGCCGGGCTTCCGGCACGTGATCCGGGGGTACGCCGACGGCGAGCAGGTCTACCTGGTCCCGCGAAACAGCGGCGAGGTGGTGGTCGGCGCGACGGTCGAGGAGCGCTCCGACCTGGAGGTGACCGCCGGGGCGGTGCTGCGGCTGCTGCGCGCCGCGGTCGACCTGGTGCCCGAGCTGGCCGAGTACGACCTGGTGGAGACCATGGCCGGGCTGCGCCCGGGTACGCCGGACAACGCCCCGATCCTGGGGCCGCTGCCGGGTCGTCCGGACGTGCTGGCCGCCACCGGCCATCACCGGCACGGGATCGTGCTCACCCCGGTCACCGCGGATCTGATCGCCGACCTGGTCACCGGAGGCGCCCCCGAGCCGCTGCTCACCCCCTTCCGCCCGGACCGCTTCGTCACCGCCCCCGGTTCGGGCTCGGACGTCGGCCTCGGCACGGGCGTTGATCTCGGCTCGGGCGTTGGCGTCGGGTCGGGCGTTGGCATCGGGTCGGGCGGAGGCGTCGGGTCGGGCGTTGGTTTCGGGTCTGGTGTTGGTTTCGGGTCGGGTGTTGGCATCGGGTCGGGCGGAGGTGCCGGGTCGGGCGGAGGTGCCGGGTCGGTCACATCCGGCGTGCCCACCCGGTTCGAGCAGTGGACGGAGGATGCCTGATGGAATTGACGGTGAACGGTGTCGGGCGCAGTGCGCCGGACGGGGTTACGGTCGTCGACCTGGTCCGGGAGGTCAGCCCGCAGCAGCGCGGCGTGGCGGTGGCGGTGAACGGCGAGGTGGTGCCGCGCACCGGCTGGCCGACCACGGTGTTGCGGGGCGGCGACCGGGTCGAGGTGCTCAGCGCCGCCCAGGGCGGGTGAGCCCGATGGGCATCGAGTCGGCGGGCTTCGAGTCGGCGGGCTTCGAGCTGGGTGGTGTGCGGTTCGGCTCCCGGCTGATTCTCGGCACCGGTGGGGCGGCCAACCTGCATGTGCTGGAGCAGGCGATCCGGGCGTCGGGCACCGGCCTGGTCACGCTGGCGCTGCGCCGGGTGGAAACCGTCCCGGGTCGCGCGGGCGGCCTGCTGGACCTGCTCGACCGGTGCGGCGTACGGCTGCTGCCGAACACGGCCGGCTGCTACACGGCCGGCGAGGCGGTGAAGGTGGCGCGGCTGGCCCGGGACGCGTTCGACACCGACTGGGTCAAACTGGAGGTGATCGGCGACGAGCGGACCCTACTGCCCGACGGGGTGGAGCTGCTGCGCGCCGCCGAGGAACTGGTGGGCGACGGGTTCACCGTGCTGCCGTACACCTCGGACGATCCGGTGCTGGCCCGCCGTCTCGCCGACGTGGGCTGCGCGGCGGTGATGCCGGCGGGCGCACCGATCGGGTCCGGCCTGGGGATCAACAACCCGCACCACATCCGGCTCATCCGGCAGGACGTCGACGTGCCGGTGATCCTGGACGCCGGTATCGGCACCGCCTCCGACGCGGCCCTGGCCATGGAGCTGGGCTGCGACGCCGTGCTGCTGGCCAGCGCGGTGACCCGGGCCGCGGACCCGGTGGCGATGGCCACCGCAATGCGGTACGCGGTCGAGGCCGGGCGGCTTGCGTTCGGTGCCGGCCGCATCGCCCGCCGCTTCCACGCCCTCGCCTCCACCCCCGACGACGGACGCCCCGACCTGTGACCCGACACCTTGCCGATCTTGGTACGAAGGCGCCCCACAGAGGGCCGGTTCGTACCAAGATCCCACCGGTCTCGGGCGTCGTGCTGCTGACGGATCGGCGGATGGCGCGGGGGGCGTTGGTGGACGTGGTGGCGGCGGCCGTGGACGGCGGAGTGCGCTGGGTGGTGCTGCGGGAGAAGGACCTGCCGCGCGCCGATCGCCTCGCCCTCGCCGTCGAACTGCGGCAGATCCTGGCCGAGGCCGGCGGCACCCTCGTCGTCGCCGGCCCCGACCCGCTGACCGACACCGCCCCGCTGCCTGGCTCTGATCTGCTGGTTGGCTCTGATCTGCTGGACGGTGCCGGCCTGTTGGAGGGCTGCGGTACCGCCGATGGCGGTCTGGTCATCGACGCCGCCTCGGCGGGCCGGTCGCGGGTTGCGCTCCACCTGCCGGCGGCCGGGCCCTACCCGCCGCCCAGCGCCGACCTGGTCGGCCGGTCCTGTCACGACGAGGCGGAGCTGCGCCGACTAACCACCGAGGACTACGTCACCCTCTCGCCGGTCTACCCCACCCGCACCA
>NZ_POTY01000371.1 GCF_003236315.1 Micromonospora craterilacus | reverse complement strand
CGAAGACGTGTTTCTGTCGCAAGGACGTGTCTATCGATGGCTCCACGCCTGTTTCCACTGCCGCCCGACTCGACACCTTCGCCCGTGTCGCACCAATCAACCCTTATGCGTTGCTGAGATCAACTCAGTGCCGTTGGCCTCGCCGAACAACTCCCATGCCTCGGAGATTCTTAGCCGCTCGAAGCCGCTGAAAAAGCCGCCGCCGACGATCCGGTTGAGCGGGTAGTGCGCCTTGAAGAGAAATGGCTCTCCCGGTGTCAGTGCTCTAAACGACCCTCCCGACGGCCGCCAGAAGTTGACCTCGCTAAGGTGTGGCCGCTCTGCCAGGAAGCGGAACCAAGTCTCGTCGGTCACCCCCACAAAGGCTTTCACACCGGACAGTGTCCACTCCAGTCGATCTCGTCGGTACCGACCGAACGGTCACGGCTCCACCCCGGCATCGCCGTCGCAGAAACCTGTTGCGGCCTCGCATCGATGGATGTTGGGTGGAGGTCAGCCGATCGAAGGGAGTGAACGACATGAGGCACGCCACGACGCCCGTCCAGCGAGCAATCAACGTCGACTCCATCGAATCGAGGCTTCGTGAGTACGTGGATTCCCACGATCGAGGCGCCGTACGGCGCCGGTAGCACCAACGGGGGCCGCTGATGTCGGTCTTCGACGACCCCAGACACTTCGGCTGGCTCTGGGCCGCCACCTACGACGGGCCCGGCAACCCCGACCCGACGGCTGCGGTGGCGTTCCTCGGCGACCTGGCCGCGGACGGCCCGGTACTGGAACTCGCCATCGGCACCGGCCGGGTCGCCCTTCCGCTGGCCGCCCGCGGCACCGCCGTCGAGGGCGTCGAGGCGTCACCGGAAATGGTTCACAAGATGCGTGCCAAGCCCGGCGGCGACGCCATCCCGGTCGCCATCGGCGACATGGCGGACGTGCCGGTGACCGGCCCGTACCGGATGGCGTACCTGGTCTTCAACACGCTGTTCAACCTGGTCAAGGCCGAGCGGCAGGCGGACTGTTTCCGCAACGTCGCGCGGGTGCTGGTGTCCGGCGGCGCGTTCGTCATCGAGGCGTTCGTGCCCGACCCGGCGGACTTCGACCGGAACGAACAGGTGCAGCCCTGGTCGGTGACGGAGGACTCGGCCGCCATCCGGCTGCACCGGTACGACCGCGAGGCGCAGACGTTCCTCCGGCAGACCGTCACCTTCGACGGTACGGGGGTGCACCTGCACCCCTTCGCCATGCGGTACATGTGGCCCCAGCAGATCGACGAGCTGGCAGAGCACGCCGGGTTCCGCCTCGCCGAGCGGTACGCCGACTGGGACCGCACCCCGTTCGGCCCGGACAGCACCTCGCACATCTCCGTCTACCGGCTCGGCTGACCGCCCGGTGCGGGCACGAATCCGTCGACGCGGTCGCGTGCCCGCACCACCGGGCTCCGAAGCCGCTCGGCGGTGCGCTGGCGGTGGCGGTGGCCTGGGATAATGATCCGCATGTCGATCCGTACGTCCCTGGTAGCCACACTGCGGCGGGTGCGGGACGGCGGCCGAGGCCGCTGGCTGCGCCGGATCGCGCTGGCCGCCGCCATCGGTGCCGCGCTGCTGGCCGCCGGCAGCTGGGCCAGCGTGAGCTGGATCCGGTCCGGTGCCGATGGACGGACGTACACGGTGGAGAGCGCGCCGGAGGCACCGGTCGCTCTGGTGCTCGGCACCCGGGTCCAGGCGGACGGCAGCCCGTCGCCGTTCCTCAGCGCGCGGCTGGAGATCGCCCGCGAGCTGTACGCCACCGGCAAGGTCCAGGCGATCCTGGTCTCCGGCGACAACATGCGCCACGAGTACAACGAGCCGGAGGCGATGCAGCGCTGGCTGGTCGACCGGGGGGTGCCGGCCGACAAGGTGGTGCTGGACTACGCCGGCTTCGACACGTACGACTCGTGCGCCCGGGCCAAGCGGATCTTCGGCGTGGACCGGGCGACGCTGGTGACCCAGTCCTTCCACCTGGCCCGTGCTGTCACGGTGTGCCGGCATCTCGGTGTAGACGCCATCGGCGTCGGTGACGACACCGCCCGCGAGTACGGCCGGACCTGGCAGTTCGCCTCCGCCCGCGAGTACGGCGCCAGCATGAAGGCGGCGGTGGACGTGCTGTCCGGCCGCGATCCGGTGCACCTCGGCCGCCGCGAGACCGGCATCGACGACGCCCTCCGCGCCAGCTGAACTCAATCACTGGCCCTGATCGTCCGGCTGACCGTCATTCAGGTCAACTCCGTCAGGCGTCAGGCTCCGCCGAGGGTTTCGCCGGCGGAGCCTGACCACTGCGCTTGAGGGCGGTGGACCAGGTTCAGACGTTGAACCGGAATTCGACGACGTCGCCGTCCTGCATCACGTACTCCTTGCCTTCGATGCGGACCTTGCCCGCCGCCTTCGCAGCGGCCATCGAGCCGGCCCCGACCAGGTCGGCGTAGGAGACGACCTCGGCCTTGATGAAGCCGCGCTGGAAATCGGAGTGGATGACCCCGGCGGCCTCCGGCGCGGTCGCGCCGACCGGGACGGTCCAGGCCCGCGCCTCCTTGGGGCCGGCGGTGAGGTACGTCTGCAGCCCGAGCGTCCGGAAGCCGACCCGGACCAGCTGGTTCAGGCCCGGCTCGGACTGCCCGATCGACTCCAGCAGCTCACGGGCCTCCTCCTCGGGCAGGTCCACCAGCTCGGATTCGATCTTGGCGTCCATGAAGACCGCCTCGGCCGGAGCGACCAGCGCCCGCATCTCGTCGAGGAACTCGGCGTTGTTCAGCTCGGCCTCGTCGACGTTGAAGACGTACAGGAACGGCTTGGTGGTGAGCAGGTGCAGCTCCCGCAGGTGCTCCAGCTCGATCCCGGCCGCCGCCGCGCCGACGTAGAGGGTGGTGCCGCCGTCCAGCACGTCGACGGCCTTCTTCGCGGCCGTCACCGCAGCGGCCCGGTCCTTGCGGAGCTTGGCCTCCTTCTCCAGCCGGGGCAGCGCCTTCTCCAGGGTCTGCAGGTCGGCCAGGATCAGCTCGGTGTTGATCGTCTCGATGTCGTCGGACGGGGAGACCTTGCCGTCGACGTGCACCACGTTCGGGTCGGAGAAGGCCCGCACCACCTGGCAGATCGCGGAGGCGTCACGGATGTTGGCCAGGAAGGCGTTGCCGCGCCCCTGCCCCTTCGAGGCGCCGCGCACCAGGCCAGCGATGTCGACGAACGACACCGGGGCGGGGATCACCTTCTGCGAGGTGAAGATCTCGGCGAGCTTGTCCAGCCGCTCGTCCGGCAGCCCGACCACGCCGACGTTGGGCTCGATCGTGGCGAACGGGTAGTTCGCGGCGAGCACGTCGTTCTTGGTCAGCGCGTTGAACAGGGTGCTCTTGCCGACGTTGGGCAGGCCGACGATGCCGATGGTGAGACTCACGACGAGCCAGCTTACGCCGGTGCCCGGCCTCCGGGGGCAGCCAGGCTCCCCCTGACGGCGGTGATGCGTTGTTAACCTGCCGACGCGAGCGACTCCAGGAGGCGAGATGGGCCGACTGCCGGAACTGTACGTCGCGGTCGACGTCGAGGCCGACGGGCCGATCCCCGGCCCGTACAGCATGATCTCGCTCGGCATGGCGGTCGCCGGCCACCCGGAGTTGACCTTCTACACCGAGTTGAAGCCGATCTCCGACGAGTACGTCCCGCAGGCGCTCGCCGTCTCCGGCCTCGACCGGGACCGGCTGCTGCGCGAGGCGCCCACCGCGGCAGAGGCGATGGGCGCCGCCGCGACCTGGGTCAACGGGCTGCGTACGATCGGCCGGCCGGTGTTCCTCGCCGCCCCGGCCGTCTGGGACGGCATGTTCGTCCACTGGTACTTCATCCGGTTCGTCGGCCACAGCCCGTTCGGCGTCACCGGATCCGGCGTCGACCTGCGCAGCTACTGGATGGGGCGGACCGGCCGCGAGTGGGCGCAGACCCGCCAGGGCACCATCAAGCGCGAGCTGGGCCTGGCCGACCTGCCGCACACCCACCACGCCGGCGAGGACGCCTCCGAACTGTCGGCCCCGAGTTGTCGGCCTGCAGCACCGAAGCGGTGGCCGCAGCGGAGAGTCCGAGCACGGTGCACAGGTAGTCGCGGACCGCGGCGTGGGCGTCGTCCGGACGAAGGCC
>NZ_POTY01000370.1 GCF_003236315.1 Micromonospora craterilacus | reverse complement strand
GGTGGCGACGAGGACCCGTGGGCCACCGGCAGCCCCGCGCACGGCCGTTCCGCCGCCGGCTCCGGCTTTGACGAGGAGCCCCCGTTCTGATGCGCGGCCGTCCCGAACGTGTCCGACCGTACCCGACCCGGCCCCGAAGGAGCCCCATCCAGTGAGCAGCACAGTAGGCAGCACCAGCAGGGGCGGGATCGGCGTCGCGTACGCCGCAGCGAGGAAGTGAGCCCACGATGAACCTCGACACCATCCACATCCCCACCAGGGACTTCCTCGGCATCCTCACTGACGTCGCCGGCCTGGCCGGTCAAGACAAGGACATCCCCGAGACGTACGCCGTCTGCCTCGAGTGGGACGGCGAGCAGTTGCACGCCATGGCCGGCGACGACGTCCGGATGGGCGTGTCGTCGTGGCACCCCGACGAGCTGCCCGAAGAGGCCGCCCAGGACGGGCTTTCCGCCCGCCGTGGCGGTCTCTGCGATCCGTGGAAGATCGTCATCGGAGTCCCCGACGTCAAGGACATGGCGGCCACCTTCAAGGTGAGCGACAAGAACTGGTGGGTTCCGCTCGCCCTGGACTACATGCCCGGCTACACCGACCGACACAAGCTGCGCGTGGCACGTAGCACCAACTCCGGCCTGCCGGGCAAGACGATGGTCGTCCTCGACCGTGACGTCAACTTCGCCGACGTCCGCCGCATCCTCGCCGCAGAGCCGGCCCCGCAGAAGGTCAGCGACGTCCTGGTCAACGGGGAACTGTTCGCCGCGTTCGGCGCGGTGCGTCAGCGCGGCGGCGCCATGAAGCTCACCTTCGCCGACGGGCAGGTGCGCGTCACCGTCGGCGAACGATTCGTCGGCCAGATCCTCGCCGCCCGCGCCGCCCGACGGCTCAAGCCCGTCGCCGCCTGAACCACCACCCCAACCCGAAAACGAGGTACCCGCATGTCCAAGCCGATCACTTATGTACTGCTTCCCACCGATGCGTCCGGGTCGATGTACCGGCTCGCCGAAGACGTCCGCGGTGGCGTCAACAGCTACGTCGAGGGCCTGGCCGCCGACCTCGAACGCGACTACCGGTTGACCGTCACCACGTTCAACACCGGGGTCACGGTGCTGTGCAACGCCGTGGCGCTGGCCGATGTGCCCCGGCTGACCGACGTCAACTACCGGCCGTCCGGATACACGGCCCTGCTGGACGCGGTCGGGAAGACCATCACCGAATTCGAGAAGGCGACCACGCTCGGCGAGCACGACCGGGTGTTGCTGGTGGTGTCCACCGACGGGCACGAGAACGCATCGGTCGAGTTCGACCGGGGCGGCATCGCCGCGATGATCCGGGAGCGGGAAGCGGGCGGGAAGTGGTCGTTCGTATTCCTGGGCGCCGGGGTCGACACCTGGCGTCAGGCCGAGGGTATGGGTTTCGGCCGCGCCTCCACCGTGGCCATGGCGTCCTCGGGCCCCGCCACGCAGGCCAGCTACTCCGGCCTGACCACGGCGACCCGCTCCTACTCGCGCGGCGGTACGGGTGCCGACACCGCGGCGACGCTCGCCGACGCGACCGGCGGTCGCACCGTGGCCGACCCCTCCGGTGGCTCGTCGCCCGTCTCGCGCGACACCGGTTCCCACTGACCAATGGCCGCCGTCATCCTCTTCACCGGCCTGTTCTGCGCCGCCGTCGGATGCGTCGTCGGCGCTGCGATCGGCAGTGCCCACGGCGTTGACGAGCGCCTGCGTGCCGCCGGCATCACCCGGCGGTCCGGGCAGCTCCTCACCGAGGCGGGGCAGATCCTCAACCGCCTCGTCACCGTCACCGACCTCGACGGCGACCTCGCCGCCGACATCCTTTCCCCCGCCAGCCGTAAGCGCATTGACGCCTGGCTGTCCGACTACCGCAAGGAGATCAACCACTAATGCCGATCATGTTCTATGTCGCCCTGTTCGTCTTCGCTGTCGCCGTGCTCTGCGCGCTCGCGGCTGCGCTCGCAGACGACAAGCGGCCCCCCGCCACCACCGCCGCCATCCTGTTCGTCGTCGGCGTGCTGTTCTCCGTCATCGCGAAGCATCCGCCGCCGGGGCGGCAGGCAGCGTTGCGGCCCGACGTCGAGGAGGCGTCGGGCTCGGCGGGTGGTGCGGAGTGATCGGGCTACAGGTCGGTGGGGTCCTTGAGCGCCTTGCGGGCAAGCCGGTACCAGTCCATGTCGACTACGACCAGGGCTTCGGTGCCGTGCCGGGTGACGACCTTGTGCGAGTCGAGCGGCTTGCCGTCGGCGATTTGCTTCGCCCACTCGCCGACGTCCTTGCGCAGCTTCTCGACGCTGACGCGCTCCACCTTCATGGCGGCATCGTATCGGTCTTCCTGCGGTACTCCTGCGGTACTCCTCGGCCCCACGCCCGCCACCATCCCAAACTCCTTAGCTTGTTCCCTGGAAAGTCCTAAGGATTCAGGCTAGGGTCGGGGCGTGGCCAGGTCAACCCGGCCACGCAAACCAGCAGCTCAGAACCCCTGCACAGCCCCAGCACCACCCGAACGGAGCACCGCATGACCCACCCCACGCACGCCAGCCGGACGGCTCGGCGTGCTGGGCGCGGAAGGCGGTGCCGGCGATGACGACACGATGGAAGGTGGAATCCGCCATCAAGGCTTCGAACGTCGAGCCCCCGGGCCGGCACATCGTGCTGACGCTGCTCACCGCGACCACTGCGGCGACGGCGGAGGTCCCGCCGGCCCACGCCCCGACCTTCACCGATCTGGAGCGGGAAACCGGCCTTTCCCGCTCGGCGTTGACGGAATGGATGAAGGCGCTCACCGATGGCGGGTGGGTCTCCCGGGTGTCTTTTCCGGAGGAATCGCGGCTAGGTTTCCGGCTTGCGGTTGGTGACCCGAATGCGGCGCGTGCGCCTCGTTCTCACCGCAGCAAGCGAGCGAACACCGCCGATGGCGCGTACCGCCAGGCGGTACAGGCAGGGTCAGAGGACGTACCGCCGGGCGGCATGGACCGTACCGCTGAGCGGTACGCCGACGTACCGCCGGGCGGCACGCCCGACGAGGCACACCTTCTTAAGGACTCTCCTACGGAGAGTCTTGACCCTCCCAACCTTGACCCCGCCCAACCCTCCGACGAGCCCCGACCGGACGTCGAGCGCATCTGCGAATACCTCGCCAACTGGATCGTCCAGAACGGCAGCCGCAAGCCCACCATCACCAAACAGTGGCGCGACGAAGCTCGCCGGCTAATCGACCGCGACAAGCGAACCGTCGAAGAAATCCGCGACGTCATCCGCTGGTGCCAACGCGACCACTTCTGGCGCCGCAACGTCCTGTCGATGCCGACCTTCCGCAAGCAGTACGACCGGCTACGCCTCGCCTGGCAGGACGACCCCGACAACACCGGGGCAGGTCGCCCGAACGGCCATCAGCCCTACAGCAACGACATCACCGACGACGAGTACCGGGAGTACGCCAGCCGTGGACGATGACCTGACCCAGCCCGGCGGCGAGCCCACGCCAGGCGACGCCAACCCGCCGGCCCAGCAGCCGCGCAGGCGCGAGCCGATCGATGCCGCCGCGTTCCGCCGCCAGCAGGCCGCCGACTACCTCGCCGCCCGCGTTCCGGCCGTGTTTGCCGACGCCTGCCCGGACAACCCGCGCGTCGCCGCCTGGGTGAGCCGCTACCTCAACAACCCGGCCGGCTGCCCGTCGCTGACCCTCATCGGGCCCACCGGGCGCGGCAAAACCCACCAACTGTGGGGTGCCGTGCGGGCGATCGTGACGGAGGCCGCCGGGAAGGGTCGCCGCCTCAACTGGCAGGTCGTCACCCACCCCGGCCTGAACGCCTCTACTCGGCCGGGTGCCGATGACCCGGGCCTGCTCGCCCGGTGCATGTCCGCCGACCTGCTCGCCGTGGACGACATCGGCGCGGGCAAGTTCACCGACTGGGGCGAGGATGTGCTACTTCGGCTGGTCGATCACCGCTGGTCGGGTGGCCTGCCGACGATCTACTCCACGAACCTGGCCGGCGATCCGCTGGTCAAAGCGGTTGGTGCCCGGGTGGAGTCCCGCATTGCCGATGCGGTGATGGTCGCGTTCGAAGGCCCTGACCGGCGCACGCGGCGGTCGGCATGACGGATCTGATGACGCCGCCGGCCGACGTGTTCCCCGACG